>DAMDNI010000190.1:0-5912 GCA_032083825.1 Bergeyella sp.
AGCCATAGGACGTTCCATTAATGGCTGGTATCTGGATGAGGTATTTCTGGACATTGAGAAGTTTTCCTTGAAATTACCTACCTGTAATTCAATATCGTTGAAACCGGTATATCGTATGATAGCGTCTTTGAGTTCAACGACTCCATTTGCAAAATTGAGGTCTAATTCCCCATACCAAACTGGTGTTACCTGGCCTTTGATGGCGAAGCGTGCTCTTCTTATACTCGCTCCGTCGCCAATTGCATCGTAATCTTTATTTTGTCCGCTAAAAGTAGCTGCATCTAAATGAACACGAAGGTCAAACCAGAATTTGTAACTGGCATCAGGAGATTCAAAAACGATGATTCCGTTTCTTTCCTCTGTTTGTAAAGGAGTTCGTTCTACTTTAATTCCGTACTGGTCTACTTTCGCAGAATCAGTCTCGATTTGAGCGTAGGAGTTAACTGACATGCCTAAACATGCCGTAAAAAGTATTAACTTTTTCATGATAATATTGTTAGATTTTTATAAGGATTTCAGGTATAAAATAAGCTTTTGATCGTGTGATAAGCCGAGTTTGTTTCTGAGGCGGTATCGGGATATTTCCACGCTTTTTGGTGAAATATTGGTAAGGGATGATATGTGTTTGGTCGAGAATCCCAGACGCAAAAGCGTTACTAATCTTTTATCGTTTTCCGTAAGGTTGGGATGCTGTTCGTAGAGTCTTAAATTAAAATCTTTGTGTAAGGTTTCGATTTCGGTATAAAAGCTTTCAATTTCCATTGAGAAATTCATTTTCTGAATGATTTCCCGTTCTAATTTTTCTGCTTTTTTATTTTTTTCATAAAGATTGGCTGAAGTTTGTATTTCTCTCAATTCGTTGCAAAGATGTTCCAGAAATGTTTTCTGCTCGCTGATGTTAAGCGCGATATTGGTAAGTTCCTGACGTTTGAGCTCAAGTTTTGTATTCAGGCTGTTGTTTTCTATAAGAATGGTTTTGACTTCCATCTCGGAAAGAGATTTTTCATTTTCATAAAGCGTTTCCTGATGTTTTAAGGCTTCTTTTTGTGCTTTTATTTTCAGCTTGTTTTCCCGTATAAAGTGTATCAGCAATATTGCGAGAACAATAATAATCAGGAGCATAATCACCGGATTGGTAACATTGATGATATTGTGATTTTTAATGCCTGATTTCGTACCGTTTTCCAGAATTAGATATTTGTGGCTGATAATGCTCATGCTGATGTAGACGAAGAAAAATGCAGCGAGAGGATTGATGATTAATGACAATAGCCATTTTGTGATTCTTTTGTTCTCAATCTGAATATTTTCGCGGGTAAGAATGTTTCCAACAGTTGCAGCAAAAATGATTTGAAAAGAAGCTAATGGAATTTCGATTGCGGGCAAGGTGTAAAGAAAGAGAATAATGTTTGCTGCGCTTAGAACTAATAATACTGATTCTGAGCCTGAATTTATCGTTGTCTGAGAAAGACGGACTGTTTTTCTGTTGGTCACATAGAATGTTATAGCAGCAATAATTATCACGGAAATAACATAAATAAGATGATCTTTGTTGACGCTAAACTGATCGAAGAATACAGAAAAATTCGTTTTTACAGTATTGTTGAGTGTCATTAATACGGCTCCGTTGTTAGCTCCAACCAGGATCGAAAAAATAATTGTATTCAGGATAATTCCGAATCTTAAATAATAGGAAAGCCTAAAGAAGTGGAGGTCGGATTTTCTCATCAGCTTTTTATAAAACAAAGTCAGGAAATAGGAGAGTACGCCAGCAAATAAAGGAGCCGTAACCCATCCTGAAAAATTTCGGATCAGATAATTGATATCAAATTCCCGGTACATCAAAAACTTCCATGCGATAAAAGAAGCCATTACTGCGTAAATAGCAGAAGATAAAGAACTGATTTTGGAAGTTATCAAAACCGTAAGAAATGCAGAAATGCTAATGATAAGAGCAGAAGCAGGCGTTGTAAGCAAAATCCTGTCTTCAATGCCAATGCTGAAAGGCTCAGCGAACAAAATTCCTCCAATGATGATGAAACCAATTAATATTCCCATCAAAACATAACCATTCAAGCTTCTGGTTGCGACAATGCTGCTGATGCTGTAAGATAAATCAGAAATGCTGAGCCACCATCCGAAGAACAATGCAATTGCTATGATGAAGAGAATAGCCATGATGATTATATTTCTCTTTTTATCGACATGATGAGTAATTGGTCTGCTGCTTTCTCCGCTGCATCGGAAAGATTTTCAATGTGAAGCGCAAAATATCTCAAATGGAATTTTTCACTTAATTTCAGACTACTGAGATCATGGAAAACTTTTCTTTTAAGGTTCTGCGCCTGTTTATCGGTTTCTTTTTCGTAGAAGTATACACGATGTATTTTTTCGTGAATATCTTCAGGATTTTTAAAATAAGCTTTTGCAGCAGGGATTAGGCTTTCAACAGCCATTGTGGAAAGTTCGGTGAGTTTGATGAAATCAGCGTAGATTTCCGCAGGAATATAAGGACGCTCAATTTCAAACTGGAAAAGGCTGCTTTCAAGGATGTCTACAATATCATCCATATTTTCAATCAGACGTACAATATCTCCCCGCACTCGAGAAAGAGAAGAAAGTGTAAAAATATTATTCTCAATTTTGTGACGCAGATTGTCGGCATTATTTTCGAAAACGGTTATATTTTCGAGATTGCTGTTGAATTGTTCTGTATAGTTATATAAATAATTTTTGACCCCGTCTTTAAAAATGATAAGTGCTTTGTCAATAGTATCGAAATAGTTGTCTATATTTTCGATGGTTGTATTGATCTGTTTAAATTTGAACATAATACAAAGGGTTTTGCTAAAGAATTAATACTGTGATACTTTAATTCTGTATGAACAAATTTAATTTTGTTTTCAAATATTAGGGAATTAATAAAACATGACTATTATCATTAAATTATTGTATAGTGTTTTTATTTTATAATTTATTGATTTATAAAAATATACAGATAAAATGTATAGTTTTAAAACCAGTAAGATTATAACTTTTATATTTTATGTAGAGTTTTTGTTGGTTTTTTATAGTAAAAAAATGTTCTTTTTTGCTCATTTTTCCCATCTAAAAAATGCTGATTTTTAGACCGCTTACACCAAAATCTTTTTTGAATTTGGAAAAAACGTAAAAAGAAGAATGAAGAAATTTTAATACAAGAGAAGTCCTTCCTGAATAATTTTATTAGGATAAAAAAGAAGTGAAGTAAAATTTAATTTTCCGGAGAAAAAGAAAAATTAATTGGTTTTTTCTGCGTTAAAGATTTTCTTATTGCTCAATTTCAAAAACCGGATTACCAGCAAAACAGCTGAAATACTTAAGCCTAACCCAAGTGCAATCCACATTCCGAAAGCGCCCATTTTCATAGTATAGCACAGAAAATACCCTAAAGGAATTGTAATTACCCAATAAGCAATAAAAGTAAGGATACTCGGGATTTTAACATCCTGAATTCCGCGGAGACAGCCTAATGCAACCACCTGAACACCATCAGAAAGCTGGAAAAGAGCCGCAATAATCAACAGTTTGGATGCTAGCTGAATCACTTCCACATCTTCTTTCTGTGTGAAAAAAGTGGGAAGGATATTTCTTCCCAGAATGAAAGTCAGTCCACAGAAAGACATAAACAAGAATACAATTTTGAGATTGTTGATTCCCTGTTTTCTCAGTTCTACAAAATTCCTTTCTCCAAGCCTGTTTCCGATCATTACTGTTGATGCAACACTGAAGCCGATACAGAGATTGAACGTGAATGATGCCATGCTTAAAGCAATCTGATGCGACGCAATATCATGGGCAGAAATGAGCCCGCAAATGAATGCTGCCCCAGCAAATGCAGTAACTTCAAAGAACATTTGCATCGCTGTAGGAATCCCAAGCTTAATCATTTTATTAAAAAGCTCTTTCGAAAAAAGCTCTACTTTCAGGCTGAAATCTTTGATGTAACGTTGTGTCTTTTTTTCATATTTCAGAACAAAATATAAAAAGATCATCATAAAAATCCTGGAAACCAAAGTGGCCAAAGCAGAACCTTTTACGCCCATTGGCGGAAATCCGAACATTCCTTTAATGAAAACATAATTCAGTGCAATATTCAGAATATTGGCAATAATGGTCGCTTTTGTAACTCCGATTGTGAAAGATAAACCTTCCGAAGTTTCCCTCAATGTCTGGAAAATCATGAAAGGAATAATGCTGTATGCCATCATTTCCAGAAAAACAATAGTGTCAGGAATGATGTTCGGAGGCTGATTCATATGGTAAAGAAGCGGAGCACCGAGTAAAATGAGCAGCATTAAAATAATTCCCACTGAAAGATTAATGACAAAACCGTGACGGAAAACGCTGTTTATTTTTTCATGGTCATTTTGTGCATGAGCTTCAGAAACTAATGGCGGAATCGCAAACGACATTCCCAGCGCAAATACAAAAACGCTGAAAAAAATAGCATTTCCTAAAGAAACGGAAGCCAAAGCATCAGAACCTAGGAGATTTCCCACGATAATGGTGTCAAAAAGGTTTACTGAAACCTGTCCGAGCTGCGTAAGCATAACGGGTATGGCAAGTTGTAAAGTTCTTCTGGTATATTGGGGATTCAGGAGTTTCATTACAAAAAAAGTTTGCGGCAAAATTACCGCAAACTTTTTTATTGATTTGTTTTTTTATCAGGATTTATTTCCTTACAAAATTTAGTACATCTTCGCTGGTTACAGGATTGCCGCCGAGAATAACGAGCCTTTCCACAACGTTTCTTAATTCACGGATATTTCCTGTCCATGAAAATTTCTGTAAAGTTTCGATAGCGGTTTTATCGAAAGGTTTAGGAGCGTTTCCATATTCGTCACCAATTATTTTTGTGAAATGTTCCACCAAAAGAGGGATGTCTTCTTTTCTTTCATCCAGTGCGGGAACATAGATTTCAATCACAGAAAGCCTGTGGTACAAATCTTCACGGAATCTTCCTGCTTCGATCTCTTCCTGCATATTTTTGTTGGTGGCAGCCAAAACTCTTACGTCTACTTTTATTTCTTTATCGCTTCCTACAGGAGAAACTTTGCTTTCCTGAAGGGCTCTCAGAACTTTTGCTTGTGCAATAAGGCTCATATCTCCGATTTCATCCAAAAAAATAGTTCCGCCGTTGGCTTGCTCGAATTTTCCCTGTTTGTCTTTTATAGCACCTGTAAATGAGCCTTTTACGTGTCCGAATAGTTCAGATTCGATGAGTTCGGAAGGTATTGCTGCACAATTTACTTCAACCATAGGGCCTTTTGATCTTTCACTTTGTGCATGAATTGCGTGTGCAACCAGTTCTTTTCCTGCGCCATTTGGGCCTGTAATCAAAACGCGGGCATCAGAAAGAGCAACTTTATCGATCATTTCCTGGATTTTTTTCAGGGCGGCGCTTTCGCCAATCATTTGGTATTTTTTGTTGACTTTCTTTTTCAGAGTTTTGTTCTCATTTTGCAGGTTTTTATTTTCTTTGCTGAGACTACCTTTGTCTAATGCATTTTTTACACTGGTAATCAATCTGTTGATGTCAATGGGCTTTGAAATAAAATCGTATGCGCCGTCTTTTAAGGTAGAAACTGCAGTATCAATATCGGCATGTCCGGAAATCATGACAAAAGTAGTTTCTGGTTTCAGAATAAGGCTTTGTTTTAAAAGTTCTGTACCAGAAAGTTTAGGCATTTTGATGTCGGAAAGTACAAGTGCAAAATCTTCTTTTTCGATATTTTTGTAGCCTTCCAGCCCGTCTTGCGCAATTACAAATTCATAATCGGGTAATTCTTCGGTGAGGATATTTTCAAGGACTCCGGAAATGGCTTTTTCGTCTTCTACAATTAAAATTTTATGCATGTTCAGTGATTATT
>DAMDNI010000191.1:0-5882 GCA_032083825.1 Bergeyella sp.
AAACGAAGAATTCGAAATGGATCCTGTAGTCGTAGCTGCATTAGACAAGCTGTTAATTCTTCATGCCGACCATGAGCAAAACTGCTCTACTTCTACTGTGAGAATGGTAGGATCTGCACATACAGGATTATTTGCGTCCATTTCTGCCGGAGTTTCTGCACTTTGGGGGCCTCTTCATGGAGGTGCAAACCAGGCAGTTATCGAAATGCTGGAAATGATTGAAAATGATGGCGGCGATGTTTCTAAATATGTGGCAAAAGCAAAAGACAAAGAAGACAATTTCCGTTTAATGGGATTCGGTCACAGAGTATACAAAAATTTCGATCCTAGAGCAAGAATTATTAAAAAAGCTGCAGATGATATTTTCAATCAGCTTGGTGTTCATGATAAAGCTTTGGATATCGCATTGCAGCTTGAAAAAGTTGCCTTGGAGGATGATTATTTCGTAGAACGAAAATTGTATCCAAATGTAGATTTCTATTCAGGAATTATCTACAGAGCCTTAGGAATTCCGACAGAAATGTTTACCGTAATGTTCGCCCTGGGAAGATTACCGGGATGGATTTCTCAATGGAAAGAAATGCGTCTTAAAGGAGATCCGATTGGAAGACCAAGACAAGTATATCAGGGAGCACAATTGAGAGATTATGTTTCGATAGAAAACAGATAATGAAATAAAAAGACTTCTTGAAAAAGGAGTCTTTTTTTTGTGATCTATCCAAAAGCTACAAGATTTAAAGGTTTTTATGCATAAAATATAAACTCATGCGTTCTATTTTTAACTGCCAATACAAAGGATGTTAAATTATTTTTTTAATTCTCTTCAATCCTTTTCTCATAATTATCTGAAAAACCCTTAAAATAAGGAGTTTATCACTGATTCTTTTACTTACAGAACAGTTTGTTTATATTTGTCTTCATCACCTATTTTATGAAACTGAATATAAAAAATGAAACAGGAAAACTGAAAAGCGTTGTTTTAGGACAGCCAAAATCAATGGGAGCCGTTCCTTCGATTGCAGATAGCTATGATGCAAAATCGTATTATTCCATCGAAAATAATATCTATCCGAATGAGGCTGATATTTCAGAAGAAATGAGCGCTTTTGAAACTGTTTTGAAAAAATATGATGTAGAAGTTTTCCGTCCTAATATCATCAAAGATTACAACCAGGTATTTGCGAGGGATGTAGCTTTTGTGATTGATGACAAAATGATTATTTCTAACGTGATCAAAGATCGAGCAGATGAGCAGGATGCTTACCGAAAGATATTTGAAAAAGTACAGTGGAGAAAAATCATCAATCTTCCGGAAACTGCTCACGTCGAAGGCGGCGATGTTATCGTTTGGAATGATTTCCTTTTTATCGGAACCTGTTACAGCGAAGATTACCGGAATTTCAAGACAGCGAGAACCAACGAATATGCCATAGAAATCCTCAAAGAATACTTCCCTAAAAAAAGAATTATCGACTTTGATCTGAAGAAAAATGATACAAAACCTTATGAAGGAGTTCTTCATTTAGACTGTACATTTAACCCTGTCGGAAAAGATAAATGCATTATTTACAAAAACGGTTTTGTAGACGAAAGCGATTATCATTTGGTTATCGATATTTTTGGAGAAAACAACTGTTTTCATGTAACAGATGAAGAAATGTTCGAAATGGTTCCTAATATTTTTTCCATCTCTCAGGAAGTCGTTGTTTCTGATGAGACATTCACCAGACTGAATGCTCATCTGAGAAATGAATGGGGAATTACTGTTGAAGAAATTCCGTATCGTGAAATTTCAAAAATGGGAGGATTGCTTCGCTGTTCGACTATGCCTTTGGTAAGAGAATAAATTTTCAATGCAAAATTTTAATAAAACCGTTCTGATACTTGGCGCAAATTCTGATGTTGCCAAACAATGCATAAAGCTTTATCTGCAAAAAGGGTTTTCTGTAATTGCTGCTTCGAGGAATTTAAAATCTCTGGAAGAATTTGCAGAACAGAATCATTTAGAGAAAAGTAAAATTGTTTTCAGATATTTTGATGCCGAAGATTTTTCTTCACATCAGGAATTTTATAATGAACTTCCTTTCAAACCTTCCATTGTGGTATATGCAGCAGGATTTCTTGTAGAAAATCAAAACGCCTTACACGATTTTGAAGGAACTTTTAAGATGATGAAAGCCAATTATATTGGAGCAGTTTCAATTCTGAATATTATTGCAACCGATAAAAAGAACAAGAATTTGGAACGAATTATTGGCCTTTCTTCACTTTCGGGAGTTCGGGGAAGAAAAAGTAATTTTATTTACGGAAGCACAAAATCAGCTTTTACACAATATTTAGCAGGGCTTCGGCAGGAATTATCACTTAGGAAAATTACGGTCAATGTTCTGGTTATCGGCTATATTAATACAAAAATAAATAAAGGTTTGGAATTAAACAGAAACCTGATAATGGAACCTGACTACGTGGCAAAATTCATTGTGAATGCAGGAAATTCATTTACTATTGTCCCTAATTTCAAATGGAAACTCATTTATTTTATTCTCAAAATCCTTCCGGAAAACCTTGTGGCAAAACTGCCATAATAAAAAGAAAGCAGGAAATATTCTCCTGCTTTCATTATAATTTGATCGAATGTATCAACCGAAAATCAAGATCAGTAAACTTGCTGTAAAAATCCTGAAAATCGTTACCAGAGGATAAACCTGTGCATAGCTCTGAACCGGAACATCATTACTCAGATAATTTTCACTAAATGACAAAGCTGCAGGGTCAGTATAACTTCCGCTCATAATTCCTGCGAGTTGCAAGAAATTGATTTTCAAGAAGAACCGTCCGACAATGACCATAATGATAAGCGGAACAAATGTAATGGCAGAGCCATACAACAACCAAAGCCAGCCGTTATAAAGAATAAAATTATCATAAAATTTTTCTCCCGCATGTATTCCTACCGCTGCAAAAAATAAGCAGATACCGAAATCCTTCATAAAATAAGTAGCTCCGTTATTGATGTATGAATGTATAAAAGCAATTCCACCATATCTTGAGATCAGCAAAGCAACAATTAGAGGGCCTGCTGCAAATCCCAATTTAATCGGGATAGGAAGACCGGGAACTGCAAGCGGAATGGATCCGACGATGATCCCGATGAATAATCCAGCAAAAAGAGAAAGGAAATCAGGTTCGATCAGCTTTTTCTCTTTGTTTCCAATGATTTTCTCTGCCTCTTCAATCGCTTCCTGAGAACCGATTACCCGAAGCTTGTCTCCATAAAATAATTCTAAAGAAGGGCGCGGAATAATCTCTTTCCCAGCACGGAATATCCTTGTAACTTTAAGGTCATACGTGTTATAAAGATCCAGCTCAGTAAGTTTTTTGTGAACTGCAGAAGCTTGTGTTACAAAGATATTTTTCACTTGCAGATCAGAATCAGACTCGATAAATAAATCGGTGGAAGGTCTTCCCAGATTTTTAATGAACAGGTCGACATTCGTTTCTGTTCCTACAATCATCAGAACATCTCTGTCCTGGATAATAGTATCCATGGTCGGAGAAAAAACAGATTCGCTTCCACTGTGTTTTAATCGGGAAATAATTACATCGGTGCCAATTTCTTTAATGATTTTATGGATGTTTTTTCCGATAAACTCAGGATTGCTGACTCTCATTTTTTTGTGAATCAGTGGCTCTTCACGATTGATTTTGGATTTTCTGAACATCCTCATTTCTACCTCAGGATTGATCCGCAAAAATATTTTTGATAAAATGATCGTGGCAATAATTCCGAAAACGCCCAAGGGATAAGTAATGGCATAACCGATGGCAGGATCATCAAACACCCTGTCGGGAAATTGCTGCGTCAATTCTTCTATTGTATTTTTTGCGGCTCCTAAGCCGGGAGTGTTTGTAACAGAGCCACTCATAATTCCGACAAGGTTTTCAATGCTTAATCCTGTCGTTTTATGAAGAACAACAGCAATTACACCGCCTAAAAGAACAGTTGAAACCGCAAGGATATTGAATTTTAAACCTTCATTCCTGAATGAAGAAAAAAACGACGGCCCGACCTGAAGACCAATTCCGTAAACAAATAAAATCAATCCGAAATCTCTGATAAAATCAAGAATTTCAGGATTTATTCTATATCCTAAATGTCCAAGCAATAATCCTGTAAACATCACTGCTGAAACACCAAAGGAGATTTTACCAAGTTTTAATCTCCCGAAAAACACGCCAGTACCTATTGCCAACATGATGCTGATCATAGACTGAGCAACTGTTGGGCTTTCTGCAGGAAGCAATAGAGAATGTAACCAATCAAACATATTTGTACGAATTATAGCTCAAATTTACAAGAATTGAAATCTTTATTAAATTTTTTACAAATAAGATATATCAGTTTTTAAAATAAGTGGACAATTGTAACAAGCAAAAAACCAGCAGGTAAGATAAAAAAAGCTATGGTATGAATAGAGATTTGTTGACGGTAAAAAATTTTAGGCATTTGTTTAAGGGAAACATAACACTAAGGAAAATGAAAATAAAAAAGCCGGAAGAATTTTCCTCCGGCCATTTCCAGCTGAATGCCGGAATTTTTATCCTTTGAATTCACCCATTGCGATGAATTTTTCTTGTCGTTGCTCTTCCAGTTCTTTTCCTGTGAATTTGCTGAATGCATTAATGTTTTGAAGAATGGATTGCTTTAGATTTTTGTAAGCTGTCTGCGGTTCGTAGTGCGCACCTCCTAACGGTTCTTCTACAATCCCGTCAATCAATTTATTTTCCAGCATATCTTTTGGAGTTAATTTGAGCGCGTTTGCGGCGTCTTCTTTATGATCCCAGTTTCTCCATAAAATAGAAGAGCAGCTTTCCGGTGCGATTACTGAATACCATGTATTCTCAAGCATATAGACCTTGTTTCCGACACCAATTCCTAATGCACCGCCACTTGCACCTTCTCCTATAATATAAGTCAAAATAGGGGTTTTAAGCATGGTCATTTCATAAATATTTCTGGCAATGGCTTCTCCCTGTCCTCTTTCTTCAGCTTCAAGGCCGGGATAAGCTCCTGGTGTATCAATAAAAGTAACCACAGGAATATGGAATTTTTCTGCAAGTTTCATAAGTCTGAGTGCTTTTCTGTAGCCTTCAGGATTGCTCATTCCGAATCTTCTGCGCTGTCTTTCTTTGGTGGTTCTTCCTTTTTGAGTTCCGATTAGCATTACTCTGTTGCCGTCTATTGTTGCTAAACCACCAACCATTGCAGGATCATCAGCAAAATTACGATCACCGTGAAGTTCAAGGAAGCTGCCTTTGTCAACAACACCTTCAATAAAATCCAGAGTATAAGGGCGATCCGGATGTCTTGAAATCTGCACTCTCTGCCAAGGCGTAAGATTGCCATATATTTCTTTCTTTTTTTCAAGTATTTTGTCTTCAATCTGGCTGCAGGCTAACTTTACATCAACACCGCTTTCTTCGCCAACAAGGGAGCAGGTTTGATACTGGTCCATCAGATCTTTTATAGGAAGTTCAAAGCTTAAATATTCCATTTTTTGGGATTAAATGATCTTTCAAATGTATGAAAAATATTGAAATTTATTTTAATTTGTTTATAGCCTGCTGAATACGGCTAATGCTCTCTTCTTTACCGAGTATTTCCAGAATGTCAGGAACGTCCGGACCTTTCAGCTCGCCAACTAATGAGAGACGCAAAGGCATCATTACTTTTCCCATTCCCAGGTTTTTTGATTCTGCGAAATCATGAATAGCCTGCTTTAAATTCTCAGCAACGAATGTTTCGGTTTTGCTTAGAACAGAAGAAAACTCATTTAGGATCACAGATGTTTCTTCATTCCAAGCTTTTTTTAGAGCTTTTT
>DAMDNI010000192.1:0-928 GCA_032083825.1 Bergeyella sp.
ATCCGGTCTGAGAAAATAATACGCTCAGTACACATTTATGATATTTCTGGAAAGTTAATTTTTAGTAGAGAACTTCTACAAAAGAATGCAAAAGTTAATTTGTCTTTCTTAAAAAGAGAGACCTACATCGTGCAGACGGTTATAAATGATGGAACAATTAAAAACTTTAAAATGATAAAAAATTAGTATTTATTAAACTAATTGTCTGATAATAATTTAAATTATTTATAATTTCTACTATTGAAAACTCCGACAATCTTCGGAGTTTTTCATTCTTATCGTACATCAATGTTTTCACAACAATTAATGCAGAAATTTGCAAAAGAAAATGAGATCAAAAGATGAAAACAATTTATCATAAATCAGACAGCAGAGGTTACGCCAATCATGGTTGGCTGAAAAGCAGTCATACTTTCAGTTTTGCCAATTATTACAATCCTGACAGAATGAATTTCGGAGTTTTAAGAGTTTTGAACGACGATTTTGTGGAAGGAAGTATGGGATTTGGGAAACATCCGCATCGTGATATGGAAATCATTTCAATCCCTTTGGAAGGTGATTTGAGACATGGCGATAATATGGGAAATTCCGGAATTATAAGAAAAGGTGATATTCAGGTGATGTCTGCAGGAACAGGAATCATGCACAGTGAAGAAAACGCAGGAAATACACCTGTAAAATTTCTTCAGATTTGGATAATTCCTAAACAGGAAGGAGTTGAGCCAAGATATGACCAGATGAATATCGAAGAAAATGAAATCAGGAACGATTTTCAGCAGATTCTTTCTCCCAACAAAGAAGATGAAGGCGTTTGGATTCATCAGGATGCATGGTTCAGTCTTGCAAAATTCGACAAAGGAATTTCAAAAAACTACAAGCTGCATAAAGAAGGAAACGGAGTATACGCTTTTGTAATCAAAGGAAAAGC
>DAMDNI010000192.1:938-1901 GCA_032083825.1 Bergeyella sp.
AGCAAAAATTGCGGAAACCGATTTGTCCGAAAGAGACGGCTTAGGAGTTTGGGAAACAGATAATTTTGATGTTGAAGTCTCTTCAAATGCTGAAATCCTTTTAATGGAAATCCCGATGGAACTCCCAAATTAATATATTTTTTAAATGTGTGAACACGTCAATCGGCGTGTTCATTTTTATAATCTAACAAAATCAATCAAAAATGAAGATTATTGCATTTGCAGGAAGCAATTCAGAACATTCAATCAACAAAAAGCTGGCAGAATATGTAACCACATTTTTCAATGATGCCGAAACCGAAATCTTAGATCTTAACGACTTCGAGATGCCGATTTATAAACAACAAAGAGAAGTAAAAGACGGAGTTCCGCAGCTTGCACATGATTTTGCGGCAAAATTAGATTCTGCGGATCTTATTGTTTTGTCACTGGCTGAGCATAACGGCACTTATACCACTGCTTTCAAAAATATTTTCGACTGGGTTTCAAGAATTCCTAACAGAACGGTTTGGAACGAAATTCCGCTATTTTTATTATCAACTGCACCCGGGCAAAGAGGAGGACAAGGTGTAATGGATGCTGCTGTAGCAAGATTTCCGTATCATGGAGGAAATATTGTAGAAACATTTTCGCTACCTTTTGTCGGAGAAAATTTTGATCTGCAGAATAACAAAATTTCTAATGCTGACAAAGAAAAAGAGCTGAAAGAAAAAATCGCAAAGGTTCAAAAATTGGAAGCTTTATTGACAAATTAAAAAACTGATTTGTGAATTTAAAATTAATTTTTGTATTTTTGCATCAAAGTAAAAAAAGTGAAAAATAAGACATCTTTTTCCATTTTTCCACCTTGTATTTCGATAGGGAATATAAATGGCTCTAAAAGTGTCTAAAAAATACAGCCGATAATCTGGAAAGATTGTCGGCTTTTTTGTTTAAAAAAGTTTGAAATAAATCAATATCTTC
>DAMDNI010000192.1:1911-5858 GCA_032083825.1 Bergeyella sp.
ATCTTCCGAAGTTTTTAAGATTTTGGAAACCTAATGAAAAGTAAATTAATGAAAGCATGTCATTCCGGAAATGGGGAATAGTGAATTTGTAAAGATTCATTTACACCTTTTTTCGGAATGATTTTTTTTAAACCCTGAAAATCATGAGCAATACATACAAATCTGCAGGTGTAGACAAAGAAGAAGGCTACAAAACCGTTGACAAAATAAAATCTGCTGTTGCAGAAACACATAACAAAAATGTCCTGAACGGAATCGGAAGTTTCGGTGCTTTTTACGAAATCGGAGGATATAAGAATCCTGTTTTGGTAAGCGGGACTGATGGCGTAGGAACAAAGCTTAAAATTGCTTTGGATACCAAAAAATATGATTCCATAGGAGTTGATTGTTTTGCAATGTGTGCGAATGATATTATTTGTCACGGTGCAAAACCATTATTTTTCTTAGACTATCTGGCTTGCGGTAAACTGGATTCCGATGTTGCCGCTGAAATTGTTTTGGGAATGGTAAATGCCTGCAAAGACAATAACTGTGCTTTAATCGGAGGCGAAACAGCGGAAATGCCCGGAATGTATCAGCCCGGAGATTACGATGTTGCAGGTTTTTGTGTAGGGATTGTAGAAAAAGAGCAGATTATTGATGGTTCAAAAATAAAGAAAGGACATAAGATTATTGCACTCCCAAGTTCAGGTTTTCATTCCAACGGATTTTCTTTGGTAAGAAAAATTTTCCCAGATTTTAATGAAGATTTTGAAGGAAAACCGATTTATGAAACGCTTCTTGTTCCAACAAGACTATACTACAAGCCTGTTCAGCAGCTTCTTGAAGAAGTCGATATTTGCGGGATTGCACATATTACAGGCGGAGGTTTAATCGAAAATGTTCCGAGAATTATTCCGGATGGGCTTTGTGCTTCCGTGTATACTTCAAAAATCAGGATTCCGAGTATCATGCTGGAAGCTGAAAAAAGAGGAAACATTGAAAGAAATGAAATGTTCGGAACTTTCAATATGGGAGTCGGAATGGTAATTGTGATTGATGCTGAACATGCTCCGAAAGTATTGAACATTCTTGAAGATGCTTACGAAATCGGAGAAATCACCGAGGGAAACGAGAAGATAAACTTATCAATATAACAATTTAATGAATGTATCGATGTACCACTTAAATAAATGGTTACATAGTTAAGCAGATTTATTGTTGCATTAAAATTTATGAAAAACATTGTTATACTCGCTTCAGGTTCAGGAACCAATCTTCAAAGAATCATTGATTCTATAGAAAGCGGAGATATCCCAAATACAAAAATTGCTCTCGTTGTTGCAGACCGTGATTGCTTTGCCTTGACAAGAGCTGAAAACCATAATATTCCGAATCATTTGATAAAAAGAGGAAAAAATTTTTCTCAAGATCTGGAAAAGCTGCTTCCTGAAAATACAGATTTAATTGTTTTGGCTGGTTTTTTATCCATTCTAAATTCAGATTTCTGCGAAAAATGGAATAGGAAGATTATCAATATCCATCCTGCTTTGCTTCCGAAATTCGGAGGAAAAGGAATGTGGGGAATTCACGTTCACAATGCGGTAATTGAAGCAGGAGACAAACAAAGCGGGGCAAGTGTACATTTTGTAACTTCAGGAATTGATGAAGGTGAAATTATCCTGCAGGGAAAATTTGATATAGATGAAAATGACACAGCAGAAACCATCGCAGAAAAAGTTCATCAGGTTGAGTATGATATTTTTCCCAAAGCGATAAAGAAAATTTTAGAACAGACCGAAGTCTGATATCTTCTGTATAAAAGCAAATCTAATAAAAAGTAAAAATAAAAAAATGAGTAAAAAACGAGCATTAATCAGTGTTTCTGATAAAACCGGATTGACTGAGCTTGCAAAATTTTTAGAAGAAAAAAATTACGAACTGATTTCCACAGGCGGAACCTTCAAACATCTGAAAGAAGCAGGGCTGAATCCGATTCAGATTGATGAAGTTACAAATTTCCCTGAAATGCTTGACGGAAGAGTGAAGACCTTACATCCTAAAGTTCATGGAGGATTATTGGCTGTCCGTTCCAACGAAGAACATATGAAAACCGTTCAGGAATACGAAATCGCGCTGATTGATATGGTAATCGTCAATCTCTACCCATTCTTTGAAAATGTAAATAAAAATATATCTCTTGACGAAAAAGTAGAGTTCATCGATATCGGAGGCCCTTCGATGTTGCGTTCTGCTGCAAAAAATTTCAATTCTGTCACGGTAATCACAGATGTGAATGATTATGAAACCGTAAAAATTGAAATCCAGCAAAATGGTGACACTTACTTGGAAACCCGTAAAAAACTTGCCGGGAAAGTATTTAATCTTACTTCTGCTTATGATGCTGCAATTTCAAAAATGTTGCTTGATGAAGAATATCCGGCTTATCTCAATGCTTCCTATAAAAAAGTTTCGGATTTGAGATACGGTGAAAATCCTCACCAATCAGCCGCATATTATGTTTCAACTTTTGAAAACGGAGCCATGAAGGATTTTGAAATTTTGGGAGGGAAAGAGCTTTCCTTCAATAATTTACGAGATATGGATCTTTGCTGGAAAGTTGTAAATGAATTTAAAAACGAGATGGCTTGCTGTGCGGTGAAACATTCCACACCTTGTGGAGTAGCAGTCGGAAATTCAGCTTTAGAGACGTACACCAAAGCTTTTGAATGCGATCCTGTTTCTATTTTTGGCGGAATTATTGCAATGAATTATACTGTTGACGCAGCAACTGCTGAAGAACTCAACAAAACTTTTCTTGAAATTGTAATGGCGACAGGTTTCGATGACGATGCATTAGAAATTTTAAGAAAAAAGAAAAATCTCAGAATTATTAAAATTAAAAATCCTGTAACAGATCAGCAGACTTGGGTAAAAATTGATGGCGGAATGTTGGTTCAGGCAAGTGACAATCAGTTTTCAGATGATATCAAAATTGTTACGGAATCAAAACCCACTTCAGAACAGGAAAAATCTTTATTATTTGCTCAAAGAGTGGTGAAATATGTCAAGTCTAATGCAATTGTGGTTTCCAACGGAGTTCAGGCAATTGGAATCGGAGGCGGGCAAGTAAACAGGATCTGGGCAACTCAGCAGGCTGTGGAAAGAGCAAAAGAAAAATTTGACGGAGAACTTGTTTTAGCTTCGGATGCATTTTTCCCTTTCCGTGATGTAGTTGATTTTTGTGCAGAACAAGGCATTAAAGCCATTATTCAGCCTGGTGGAAGCATGAGAGATCAGGAATCTGTAGAAGCAGCAAATGAATATAAAATTCCGATGCTATTTACAGGAATGAGACATTTTCTTCATTAGTTTTAAGAAAATTTATCAATCCAGTATAGAGAGATTATTCTCAAATGTTTATTTTTGAGAAAACAAACAGACATATTTTACAAAATTATGAAGATATTAATCGTAGGAAATGGCGGGAGAGAATCAGCCATAGCATTGAAATTACAGGGAGATTCCAGAATTTCAAGTTTGTATTTTGCTCCGGGCAATGCAACTACCGAAAAATTAGGGAAGAATATCCCTATTACAGATATACCGGGTTTACGAGACTTTGCCATTAAAGAAAAAATAGACCTCACCATTGTCGGTCCTGAAGCAACTTTGGTGGATGGTATCGTTGATGAATTTAACGAGAACGGGCTTCGTATTTTCGGTGCAAAAGCAAGGGCTGCCAAATTGGAAGGAAGCAAAGCGTACTCCAAAAAATTCATGCAGACGTATGGCGTGAAAACAGGTAAAGCCGTTGTTTTTGATTCGTATAAAGAAGCTTCAGAATATGTTAAAACACAAGAATATCCTTTAGTAATTAAAGCTAGTGGTCTTGCTGGCGGAAAAGGAGTTGTCATTTGCGAAAACCTTGAAGAAGCGGAGGCAACTGTTCATGATTTCATGATCCG
>DAMDNI010000193.1:0-5847 GCA_032083825.1 Bergeyella sp.
AATGAGAAAACATATCCGCAGGTATTAGAAAACCAAATAAAATCTGCCCTTGAAAATATTGAGGAAATCATGGGCAAAAAATTCGGTGATTCTAAAGACCCATTATTGCTTTCTGTACGTTCAGGTGCAAGAAAATCAATGCCGGGGATGATGGATACAGTTCTGAATATTGGTCTAAATGACGAAACAGTATTAGGACTTATTGAAAAATCAGGAGACGAAAGATTCGCTTATGATGCTTACAGAAGACTGGTGATGATGTATGCAGATGTAGTGATCGAGAAAGCAGGCGGCCTTGAACCTGTAAAAGGAGTAGGAATCCGTAAAATTATGGATGAAAAGCTTGAAGAACTTAAAAAACAAAGAGGAGTAGAATTGGATACTGAACTTTCTGCAGACGATTTGAAACTTTTAGTAAAAGAATTTAAAGCACTAACCAAAAAATATTTAAAAATAGACTTCCCCGAAACTCCATGGGAACAACTCATGGGAGGTGTAGGAGCCGTATTCGGATCATGGAACGGAAAACGTGCCGTAGAATACAGAAGAATCGAAAGAATTCCTGATGAATGGGGAACTGCTGTGAACGTTCAGGCAATGGTATTCGGAAACATGGGTGATGACAGCTGTACAGGAGTTGCTTTCACAAGAAATCCAGGAAACGGAGACAATCATTTTTACGGAGAATATTTGGTGAATGCACAAGGAGAAGATGTAGTTGCCGGAATCAGAACTCCAGCTCCAATCAATGTTAATTCTAAAAACGACCAGAGTTCACATTTAGAAACTCTTGAAGATTTCATGCCTTCTCAATATAACGAGCTGAACGAAATCCAGAGAAAACTGGAACAGCATTATAAAGACATGCAGGATATTGAATTTACCATTGAAAAAGGTACATTGTATATGCTTCAATGCCGTGTCGGAAAAAGAAACGGAATGGCTGCTGTAAAAATGGCTGCCGATATGCACAGAGAAAATCTTATCAATAAAGAAACAGCTATTTTAAGAGTAGCTCCGAATCAGTTGGTAGAGCTTCTTCTTCCGATGATTGACCCTGATGCTGAGAAAAAAGAAAAACCAATTGCAAAAGGTCTTCCAGCAGGTCCTGGTGGAGCTGTCGGAAGAGTAGTATTCTCCTCAGAAGATGCTGTAGAATGGGGATTAAGAGGTGAAAAAGTAATTCTTGTACGTGAAGAAACTTCTCCTGAAGATGTAGACGGAATGCACAAATCACAGGCGATTCTTACTTCAAAAGGAGGCATGACTTCTCACGCTGCACTCGTAGCAAGAGGTTGGGGAAAATGCTGTATCGTAGGCTGCGGTGAAGTAGAAATTCTTGCAAAAGAAAAAGTAATGATTACCAAAACCGGACATAGGATTCAGGAAGGTGACTGGGTTTCTCTTAACGGTACAAAAGGGGTGATTTATGATGGGGTACTTCCTTTAAAAGCTGTAGATCTTAATGAAAACGAATCCTATAAATATTTAATGGAACTGGTTGACCAGACCAAAGTATTACAGGTAAGAACCAATGCTGATACTCCTAAAGATGCAGAACAAGCCGCATATTTCGGAGCTGAGGGAATCGGGCTTTTCAGAACAGAGCATATGTTTTACGGTGAAGGAAGCGAACATCCATTGTTCTTGCTTCGTAAAATGATCATGGCAGATACAGAAGAAGGCCGTAAAAAAGCACTTAACGAGCTTTCAGTTTACGTTAAAAAAGATATCAAAGCTACTTTGAAAGTAATGGGAGGAAAAGCCGTAACCGTTCGTCTTTTGGATCCGCCTTTACACGAGTTCGTTCCTCATGATAAACAAAAATTACTTGAACTAAGCAAAGAATTGGGAATCAGAATGAGCCTTCTAAATAGAAGGATCCTTGCCCTTCACGAAAATAACCCGATGCTTGGACACAGAGGTGTTCGTTTAGGAGTTTCTTATCCGGAAATTACAGAAATGCAGGTTCGCGCAATTTTTGAGGCAACAGGAGAATTGCTTAATGAAGGAGTTCAGGCTTTCCCTGAGATTATGATTCCTGTAACAATGGGACGTCATGAGCTTCGTCACCAAAAAGAGATTGTAGACAGAGTATATGCTGAGGTTTGTACAAAACTTGGGCTTGAAAAAATCCCTTACTTATACGGAACAATGATTGAAACTCCGAGAGCCGCTTTAAAAGCAGATTCTATGGCTCAGGTTGCAGATTTCTTCAGTTTCGGAACCAATGACCTTACACAGATGTCTTTCGGTTTCTCAAGAGACGATATCGGAGGATTCCTTCCAAAATATCTGGATTTGAAACTTCTGAATGACGATCCTTTCGTAACAATCGACCAAAGTGGTGTAGGTGAATTGATAAAAATCGCCGTAGAAAAAGGAAAATCTGTAAAACCGAACCTTAAATTAGGAATCTGTGGTGAACATGGTGGTGACGCAGAATCAGTAAAATTCTGTCACAAACTAGGAATGAATTACGTAAGCTGTTCTCCGTTCCGTGTACCAATTGCGAGATTGGCAGCGGCTCAGGCAGCGATTGAAGATACAATATAATTATTTTAGTTTTAGAGATGGTGAGTGATTCCGGTTCAGTATTTTCTGAGCCGGAATTTTTTATGCCATTTTATTCTCAATAAAATCACAAAAGAATCAGAATAAAATGAATACCAGCTTTTTTTTAACTTAAATCTTTCATATTATTTATTCGGTTTTGAACTCATGTAAAAAACAAGTTTTCCGCCATTCATAATATCCTGATGTTTTATTTTGAAATCTTTAATTGGCTTTCCGTTCAGTTCAATCTTTTGGATATAAATATTTTTTGAAGATTGATTTTTGGCTTCAATGATAAATGTTTTTCCATTTTCTAAATTCAGAACCGCATTTTCTACAAGCGGACTTCCGATAGAATATTCATCAGAACCCGGTGCAACCGGATAAAATCCTAAACTGCTGAAAATATACCATGCACTCATTTGCCCGCAGTCATCATTTCCTCCCAAACCGTCCGGAGTTGGTTTATACTGCATTTCCAAGATTTTACGAATTTGCGCTTGCGCTTTCCATTGCTGTCCTGCAAAATTGTAAAGATAGGCAACATGATGTGCAGGCTCGTTTCCGTGAACATAACCGCCGATGATTCCTTCTCTTGAGATATCTTCTGTATCTGCAAAAAATTCATCAGGAAGGTGCATCGTGAAAAGCTGATCCAGCTTATCAGCGAATTTCTTTTTTCCTCCCATTAATGTAATCAGTTCATCGGGATTATGGGGGACAAAAAAGCTGTAATTCCATGAGTTTCCTTCGATAAATCCTTGTCCGTGCGTGCTTAGTAAATCAAATTCTTTTTTAAAACTTCCATCATTTAATTTAGGCCGCATAAAGCCAATGGAGGCATCATATACATTTTTCCAGTTTTCGGAACGCTTCAGATATTCATTGTAGATTTCGGTTTTCCCAAGTTTTTTTGCAATCTGGGCAATTGCCCAGTCATCATAAGCATATTCTAAAGTATTGGAAACTGAAGTCCCGTTTTTCTCAGTAGGAATGTAGCCTTTGTCTATATAATCGCCGATTCCTTCGTACTTTCTTTTGTTAGAGGTTTCAATACAGGCGGTCAGAGCTTCTTCTGCGTTTCCGGAATAATTTCCTTTAATAATTGCATCTGCCACTACAGCAACGCTGTGATAGCCGCTCATGCACCAGTTTTCGTTCGCATAATGAGACCAGACGGGAAGCATTTTAAGAGAAAATTGCTGATAATGTGCCATCATTGATTTTACCATATCGTCATTCCTTTTCGGCTGGATAATATTGAAAAACGGATGAAGGGCACGATATGTATCCCAAAGTGAAAATGTAGTGTAATTGGTGAAATTTTCTGCCTGATGAATATTCTGATCCAAACCTTTGTATTCTCCGTTGGAATCCATGTAAATGGTTGGATTTACAAAAGTGTGATAAAGTGCCGTATAAAAGTTGATTTTATCATTTTCAGGAGCTTTTATCTGGATTTTGTTCAGTTCCTGATTCCAGCTTTGCTGTGCAAGGTTTTTGGTTTTTTCAAAATTCCAGTCGGGAGTTTCGGAGTTTAAATTGGTTAAGGCATTTTCCTGGCTTACAGGTGAAATGGCAAATTTGATTTGTACTTTTTCATTGTCCTGAGTATCAAAATCGAAATGCATCCTGATTTTTTTTCCTGCGATTTCCGGGAAATTATCTTCCTGATTCCATTTTCTCCAGAAACCTCTGTATACTTGTTTTGTTTCAAAGTTCTTTTGCCCGTAAGATTTGAAAGGTTTAGAAAATTCCATTGCAAAATAAACGGTTCGTGTCCTTGCCCAGCCATTTGTTTGACGATATCCTGTGATGAGATGGTCATTCACAACGCGAACATAAGTCCAGACATTTTTATCATCATAGTTGTAAATTCCTGACATCAGGTCAAGAATGATATGTGCATCATCAGATTTTGGAAATGTATACTGGTGAAAACCCACTCTTGTTGTTGCTGTTAATTCTGCAAGAATATTATAGTCGTCAAGTTTTACTTTATAATATCCGGGCTCGGCTTTTTCGTTCTGATGCGAAAATCTTGAACGGAAACCGCTTTCCGGATTTTGTGAAATTCCGGGATTGAGTTTTAATTTTCCTGTTGTCGGCATTATCAGGAAATCGCCCAGATCAGAATGTCCCGTTCCGCTGAAATGCGTGTGCGAAAAGCCTACAATTGTTTTGTCTTCATAACGGTAGCCTGCGCAGTATTTGTAGACATCAGGATTGTATTTTCCGTTCAGTTCATAAGAAAGTGTATCTGTTTCCGGACTCAGTTGTACTGCACCGAAAGGAACTGTTGCACCGGGAAAAGTATGTCCCATTTTTTCGGTTCCAATCAGAGGATTGACATATTGAGTAAGATTTTTGAAAGTCTGGGATTGAAGAGGCATAGCAGCAATGAGAGCAGCCGAAAGAAAGCTTTTTCTAAAAAACATGGCGATGAAATTTTCAGCAATTTAAGAAATGTGAATATTCTTTACTTGTTTTTTATCCTATTTTTTCAGTATTATCAGTAGTTTGGTCAATATTTTGATTCGAAAAATCGTTATATTTGATATTAAAATTACAACTATGAATTTAATTATCCGACTTCTTATTACTGCCGCCGTTGCCTTTTTGCTTCAGAAAGTACTTACAGGCGTACACATCGAAAGCTTTGGGACTGCAGTTATTTTTGCAATTGTTTTAGGTATTTTTAATGTAATCCTGAAACCATTTTTACAACTTATCGGGCTTCCTCTGACGATCATTACTTTAGGGCTTTTCTCATTGGTTATCAATGCGGTTGTGATTCTTATTGTAGATTATTTTGTTGATGGGATGACTATTGACGGTTTTTGGTGGGCTTTTATTTTCAGCATTGGTTTATCCGTGATCACATCTTTGCTGAGCGGTATTTTTACCAGTGACAAAGATTAAAAACTGAATGAGAATTAAAGAACTTCAGAATCTTCTCGACAATCAGCCTTCGGTTTCGGGAAACACTTTTGTAGTGGGGCTTTTATTTGTAGTTTCCTGTATTCTTGCATTGTTTTTTCTGACCTTGGGAATAGGATTGCTGCTCGAAAGCTGGTTTGATTTTAAAATATTTCTGGATTGGGTTTCCAGGCAGTTTCGGATTGCATTGAATGTTGAACAAAGGCAGCAGATTGCGACAAGCTTCGGCATTTTTTCGTTGATTCTTGCTGTTGTTTTTGGAGGCGTGATCTATTTGTGCAGGATGATTTTGAGAAGAAATCATTTTATCATTCAGACAGAAGACTGGATCTATGCAAATCTTTCTGAAGT
>DAMDNI010000194.1:0-5767 GCA_032083825.1 Bergeyella sp.
GAATAATAAGCCTATTGCTCCTGTAATTCCTGAAACAAAACCTGCCAGAAATCCAATGATTATAACTATGAATTTGGGATAAGATTCAGAGGCTTGATGTTCTGTTTTTTTCTGCCGGAACAATTCGGGAAGATTCAGAATGAGGAAAAAGGCCACGACCAATTGAAGATAATCGGGATTCACATATTTAATAAGCCATGCACCAAGCAGAACGGCAGGAATTGAAAACGGAACAAACCAGAAGAAAATTTTCCATTTGATATGTTTTTTAAAAACTGAAATCCTGGAAACCGAACTGGTGAATGTTCCGATTGTTAAGGAAAACGGAACTACAGAACTTGGAATCAGCAGATTGAGAATCGGAATCAGGATTAAACTTGCTCCGCCGCCGCAAATCGCACTGATCCAAAATGCGAGGATGGTTCCTGAAAATAAAAGAATGATATTGAATGCCATACGAATTTTAGAAATTTTTTACAAAACCTATCCCAAGATTTCCTTTTTGATAGTAAGGCATAATGATGGTCTGGGATTTTTTATTTTCACCACTAAAAACTGAATTGATTTTTGGATACAGCCAATATGCTAATTCTGTTGATAAAATTCCAAAACCGGCTCCTCCAAGCACGTCACCAAACCAGTGTTTGTTGTTCAGCATGCGGTAAATTCCGGTAAAAATGGCAAATGGATATCCGGAAATCCCCAGCCAAAAATTGGTGTCTTTGTATTCCCGGAACATGAATTGAGCAGATGCAAAAGCCATTGCTGTATGACCGGAAGGAAATGATAAATTGTTAGAATAATCCGGCCTTTCTTCCTTTGTAATGTGTTTTAAAGGTAAAACAATAGCGGAAGTGATGAGCAATGAGGTCCCATAAATAATGCTTCTTTCCTGGAAATCATGTTTTCCTTTAACACCAGACGCATTTAATCCGTAGACCAAAACAGCGGGAGCGAACTGAGTATAATTGTCAAGCCTGATATGATCCGGTTTATGCTCATTAATTTCGGTATGAGTAGAGGAGTTCAGCTGTTTCAGTTCCTGAATGCTCAAACTTGCAAAACCGTATGAAATAAATGCGGCGGGAACAATAAGTTTTTTATAGCTGAACTGGTGGGTTTTATCCAGAATCTTTTTTGAAACAATTGCTGAATCCTGTATATTTTTAACAGGAAAATAATTCTGTGCATACAGCTTTGGAATATAAAACAAGATAACAAGGATTATTAAAAGCAAATTTTTCATTTGTTTTACTTTTCGAATTGACATTAGATTTTGAATTAAGAAAATTATCGTCCGGCTTTCATTTTCCCGTTTTTGAATCTTTCGCTGGCGGTCTGATAATAGGCTATCGTTTCGGAAACCAGATCTTCATCTTTAAAATTAACTTCTGATAAAGACTGATCTTTTCCGGAAACGGTAAATTGTTTTACTTTTTTCCTGTCATCAATCTGGGTGAAAAGATTATTGTGCAATAAGCCGAGCGTTCTGTAGTTGCCGATAAAGGCACGTTCGTTTCCTTTCGGAGTCTGGTTGATATCTTTCCCGTACAGGCTTGTAGTATAATCCCATCCTAAATATCCGAAAAGAGTCGGCATCAGATCGATCTGGGAAGTTAAGCGATTGATTTTTTCCGGTTTTTGGGGAAGATTATAAATAATTGCAGGAATATGATGTTTTGAAATATTGATTTCCCATTTTCCGGCGCTGCTTGCACAATGATCTGCTACGATTACAAATATTGTATTTTTGAACCATGGCTTTTTCCTTGCCTCAGCGATGAATTTTCCTAATGCATAATCGGTATATTTTACAGCTCCGTTTCTTTCTCCTTGCGGAAGATCAATTTTACCTTTAGGAAATGTGTAGGGTTTGTGATTGGAAGTCGTCATCACAAATTGGAAAAAAGGTTTGTTTTCTGTACTACTTTTATCTGCGTATTTCAGGGATTGCCGGTACAAATCTTCATCACAGATTCCCCATGCATTTTCGAAACTGACTTCATTATCGCTAATCGGAAAGCGCTTCGTATCAATATGATCTGATAAAGGATTTCCTCTGTCTCTGTCTACAATATCAAAGCCTTGCCCTCCGAAAAAATTATTCATATTGTCAAAATAGCCATCTCCTCCGTAAATAAAATAAGGATGATAGTTTTTTGATTTTAGAATAGTAGAAACCGAAAACAAATTTTGATTGTCAGGCCTTCTTACAATGCTGTTTCCGGGAGTTGGCGGCGCACATAATGTTAAAGCTTCCATTCCTCTTACAGTGCGGGTTCCGGTTGCATACAAATTGGTGAAGAAGATACTTTCATCAGCCATCTTATCATAGTTCGGAGTAAGGTGATCTTTATTACCGAAGGAACTTAAAAAATCTGCACTAAAGCTTTCAATCGTAATCAGAATAATATTAGGACGCTGCTCATTGTTTCCTTTTGTAATTCTTGAAATATCATCCGGTTCTGCTGTGCTGTATTTTTGGTTTTCCTGCAGAAGATTTTGTTTCAGGATTGTATAGGCTTTATGATCAGGTATTTTTGGATAAAATGTTTCATAATCAAGTTCATTGGATCGGAATGCTGAAACGAAGGAAAATGCGCCGTTTTTTCCTAGTTCGTTCATCACCAGATTATTACTGAAATCAGCTTGTTTATTTTTCATTAAAAGTCCTAAAAAAGAAGCTGCTGTTACAATAGGAATTACATAAAATAGTCGTGACGCAAAAGAATCTTTAGCCGAAAATGTGTTTCTGAAAATCCCGATTTTTTTTAGTACCATAAATGTAATTGCTATAAGGCCAATTAAAATTGAAGCAATAAGCGGCAATGGATAAGACTGCTGAATATTTTCGACAACTTCATAAGTATAAATAAGATAATCGACCGCAATGAAATTGAATCTCACTCCAAACTCATCCCAAAAAGGGATTTCTGCCAAAAGACTGAAGTACATGATGAGAAGAAGCAATACAAGCCAGAAATAAGTGAAAGCTTTATCAAACACCGAACCTGTCCATTTCACCGGAAAGATTAAAAGATAAAAGGCATATAAGCATAAAAAAAGCGATTCGGCTGTCAAATCGTACAAGAAACCTGTAAAAAATATTCTTACAATATAAAAAGGGTTAAAATCAATATCATGTACAGACCAAATAAACAATGTAAGCCGTATCATCAGCGATAATAATAAATACAAAACTAAAATGCTGGTCAGCAAAGAAAACCTGCTTTTGAAAATTTTACTGAAAACTTTTGAAATTGTGCTTGAAGCCATATTTTACACTTTAAAAATGTAAAGTACAGGCTCAATTTTGAAGAAATTTTGAATTGCCTAACGATTCAGAAGCAAATCAAAAATTTACAGTAAAAATGTGTTGGTTGTTTTCAAATTTGTAAGCAATTTCCCAGCCTTGAAATTTGCATATTTCCTTAATGATAGAAAGTCCCAGACCATTTCCGCTATTATCAGCAGAAAGTCGTGAGAATCTTTTAAATAAAAGATTAGTATTCAGTTTTTCTGTTCCGGAATTGGCAGTTTCAAAATAATTTCCGGTCAGTTTTACAGAAATTGAACCGTTAGGAGAAGTATGACGAATTGCGTTGATAAGCAGGTTGTTTACTAAAACTTCAGTAAGGCTGCTGTTTCCTTTTACGGTAATTTCCGGAAGAATAGAAGGTTGTACAGAAATGTTTTTTTGGAGGAAATGTTCATCCAGTGTTTCGATGCTTTGCTTTACCAAAAGATCCATCTCAATCTTTTCGGAATTATCAAACTGGCTGTTATCAATTTTGGCAAGCAATAAAAGATTTTTGTTGATTCTGGAGATTCTGGTCAGTGCCTTATGGATATCTTCTGCGATCTGGTATTGCTCCTCTGTTAAATCTTTATTCTGAAGCAGGATGTCTAATTTATGTTTTATAATAGCTAAAGGAGTTTGAAGTTCATGAGAAGCATTTTCTGTGAATTCTTTCTGGGTTTTGTATGCAGAAACGTTATGTTCGATTAATTTGCTTAGAGACTGATGAAGTTCCTCAAATTCTGTGGTGTTGGTTTGGTCGAACTCAATTTTGTTTTGATTATTGAGATTGAATGTTTTCAATTTTTCCAAGGTATTGCGGAATGGTTCCCAGACCGTTGCAGAAAGCCTGCGGCTTAAAAACAGCAATCCCAAAACAATCATCAGAAAGAAAAAAGCAGTCGTAATGGCAATCATTCCGATGGTTTCCCGTGATTCTTCAATGTTGGTCTGTATGGTAAAAAGAAATGTTTTATTATTAATATAAACTACTTTTTTTAAACATCTGTATCTTTCTATTTCGGGCTCAGAAGAAAAAGGTTCAGGCTTTTCAAGAGTAAAATAGAGTTCTTTTTTTAGAGGATCTGAAGTGATTTCCTCAATATTGGTTTCTGGTTGTATTTGTTTCCATAAAGAAATGCTTTGATCCAGCTCTTCATCGGAAAGTTTCAGATGATTAAATTCGTAGGCGGTTTTTTCGGCAACGGTTTTATTATGTTCGTCCAGTTCACTTTTCCAGATCGTGTCAACAACCCAATAATATACAGGAATACTTATCACCAATATTACAAGAACATAGATGAGAAAAGGTTTTGTAGTTTTGTTCAGTAAAGGTTTTAAGTTTTTGTTTTTCATTATATTATCAGCTTGAAGTCCATTTGTAGCCAGTTCCATAGACTGTTTTCAGATAATGATCGCAGCTGGCATCGTACAGTTTTTTTTTCAGATTTTTCACATGAGCATATACAAAATCATGGTTGTCTAGCATATCGGCAAAATCTCCTGAAAGGTGTTCTGCCAAAGTACTTTTGGAGATAACCTTATTTTTGTTCCCGATGAAATAGATCAAAAGATCGAATTCTTTTTTGGTAAGGCTGATTTCCTGATGATTAATTGAAACTGTTTTGGCCAGAAGATCTATTTGCAGCTCATTCTGAACAATAATATTAGAATTGTTGAACTGTTTTCTGCGGATGATGGAATATATTCTCGCCATTAATTCCGAGAGATGAAAAGGTTTTGTCAGATAATCATCAGCGCCCATTTTCAAACCGATGATTTTATCATCTAAAGCATTTTTTGCAGATACAATAATGACTCCATCCTGCTTGTTCTGCTGTTTCAGTTCTTCTAATATTGTAAGGCCATTGCCGTCAGGAAGCATAATGTCCAGGATAATACAATCATAATGAAAAGCCTCGATTTTATCCATGGCTTCCCGGAATGTGGAAGCAAATTCACATAAATATGTTTCTCCCGAAAGATATTCGGCAATGCTTTTGGCTAATTCTTTTTCGTCTTCAATAATTAAAATCTTCATTTGGCTAATTTAAAAATTGAATTCTGAAGAAATTCTGAAATCTGATATTTTTATTCTGAAAAATTAATTTTTCCCCATTCTTCTTTAGTAATGCTGAAAAGCTCCATTTTTTTATGATGGTAATTTATCTGTTTATTGAGTTTCATTCCATTTTTCTGAGCCACGTTTTTTGATTTCTCGTTTTGAGGGAAAATCAATGAAATAAGCCTTTCATGGAAATTGTTTTCAAAAGCAAAATCGCGGCACTTTTTGGCACCTTCAATAGCAAAACCTTTCATCCTGTATTCTGGAAGTATGGAATATGCTATTTCAAGTTCAAACTGGTCTTCGACATCCCTTACCAAAAGCCCGCATTGCCCGATAAGCCTGTTGTCTTCTTTCGAGATCAAAACATTTTGTCCGCCAAGATTGTTTTCGTAACGGCTGAA
>DAMDNI010000195.1:0-5755 GCA_032083825.1 Bergeyella sp.
AGAACATCCTATTTTGGCCGTTTAATCTACGATTATAAAGATAAATATTTATTTACCGGGACATTCAGAAGAGATGGTTCATCCAAGTTTCTAAAACACTGGGGAAATTTCCCTTCGTTCTCACTAGGTTGGAATGTACATAAAGAAAATTTCTGGAAGGATAATGACTTTATTAATACCTTAAAAATTAGAGGAGGATATGGGGTGTTAGGAAATGATGCTATTGCCAATTTTATGTACAGAAGTGCATTGGTTGCGGGAAGTAATTATCCTAATGGGCAATATCCTGATCCTACCATTGTAATCGGATATGCTCCTAACACTTTAGGAAATCCTGATTTAGTTTGGGAAGAAACTGCTCAGACAAATATTGGAGCGGATATCCGTTTCCTTAAAAATTTCACATTAGGATTCGACTATTACTATAAAAAAACTACAGACATTCTTCGTCAGGTAGCGATACCAGGCTATGTAGGAGTACCTACCGATCCTTATTTTAATATTGGGGATATGGAAAACAGAGGGATGGAATTTGAATTAGGATATAAAAAGAATTGGGATGACTTCGGATTATCTGTAAATGGTAACTTCAGTACCAACCAGAATAAAGTTCTAAGACTTGAAGATGACGTAGAATGGAGAGCATTTTCATCAATACATTCAATGGGAACTGTATCAAGACTGCAGGTAGGAAAACCAGTCGGAACCTTTTATGGTTTTACATATAGTGGTGTTTTCCAAAATCAATCACAGATTAATTCTTACGTAAATGCCAATGGCGATCTTTTACTTCCTAATGCCCAGCCTGGAGATTTTATTTGGCAGGATAACAATGGCGACGGGAAAATAACAGAAGACGATATGGTAGATATCGGAAGCTCAGTACCGAAATTTACATACGGTTTTACAGTTAACTTGAATTACAAAAATTTTGACCTCATGGTGTTTGCACAAGGACAAGGAGGAAATATGATTGTACAAGGATTAAGAAGACTTGATATGTTGGATGCCAACTGGCAAACCAGTATTCTGAACCGTTGGACAGGGGAAGGTTCTACAAATGAATATCCTCGTCTTACAAGAGATGATCCAAACAGGAACTACTTTAGAATGTCTAAATATTACTTGCAAAAAGGAGATTTTATGAGAGTGAAGCTTATTCAGCTTGGATACACTATCCCAAAAGATATTACTGAAAAATTTGGTGCCAACAAAGTGAGGTTATATATTACAGGAGAAAACGTATTTACTTTTACAAAATATACCGGATACGATCCTGAGATTGCAGGAGGTAACGAATATGGTATTGACAGAGCATATTATCCACAGGCAAGAACATTTTTACTAGGAGCAAACATTCAATTTTAATGCGTAAAACAATGAAAAACAAAAGATTTATATATAAAAGTTTGGCTATCGCAATGCTGGCAGGGCTTAGTTTAGGAAGTGTTGGTTGTTCAGGAGACTATCTTGAAGATATTGATCAAACGGGAACTTTAGTTGATACGGAATTTTTTAAATCAGAATCACAATGTCTAAGTGCTACAGCATCAGTGTATGATATTATGAAAAAATATGCTGGAGGATTTGAAAATATGGTTACATTTTTCAATGCTGGTTCGGATGATTTCTATTCAGGTGGAGGTAGTGCTACAGATGGGGCAGGTATACAAGGTTTCAATAATTATACTATTAACCCGATTATCATGCCTGCAAGTTACTGGAAGGATTATTATCAGGGAATCGCAAGAGCAAACTGGGTAATCAAAAGGATTCCTGAATCTCCCGTAGATGAAACTTTCAAAAAAAGAATTCTGGCAGAAGTAACAGTACTGAGATCTTTATACTATTTTGAATTAGTAAGAATGTTTGGAAACGTACCATTAATTCTTCAACCTATTGAAGCCACTGATGATTATTGGAATATTCCACAAGCTGCTCCAAAAGATGTATATAATCAGATTGAAACCGATATTTTGGGAGTAATTTCAGATTTACCAATGACTGTTACTGGTGGTGAAAGAGGAAGAATTACACAAGGTAGTGCAAGAGCTATTTTGGGTAAAATTTATTTATTTGACAATAAGAAAAATGAAGCTGCAGCACAGTTTGCTGAAGTAAATGGAACTCCTGGTGCAACCAGTCAGTACGGTTATAAACTTTTGAATGATTACAATAGCTTATGGCTAGTTTTTGGAGTAGATGGTAAGCCTGAATATAATAAATTCACATCAGAATCTATCCTTGAAGCGGTATATACCAATAAAGGTATGTCAGATTGGGGATTTTGGGGCTGGGGTAACGATGAAGGGAACTCTGTATGTATTATGACAGGACCAAGATCATATAGCCTTAAAAATGTAGCAAATAATAATGCACCGGATTTAGTTTCCGGGTGGTCTTTCAATACAGCTACTGATGATTTATATAACTTCTTGAAAAATGACCCAAGATTTGATGCTACAATTCTCGATGCAAAAAAACTAGAACAAGAAGGAAAAATATCTTATTCTCCAGCATTTGCAGATACAGGATATTTCCTTAAAAAGTTTGCACCATATACTGCATTAAAATCCGACCTCCCAGGTTCAATGGAGCTGAATTTCAGACCAAATTATATTCTAATCAGACTTGCAGATACTTACTTAATGGAAGCAGAAGCATTAGGAGCTTCCGGAGCAAGAGCACAAGCTTTATTAGATGCTGTGAGGGCTAGAGTAGGTTTACCTTCAGTTCCTGTATCAATGCAAGCAATCAAAGATGAAAGAAGGAGAGAACTTGCTGGAGAAGGACATCGTTGGTTTGACCTTGTAAGATGGGGAGATGCTCCTTCAAAATTATCGACTAAAGGATTTGTAAGTGGTAAAAATGAAATTTTACCTATCCCTTATACAGAAATTTTAAATACAGCAATAGTTCAAAACCCTAATTATTAATCGTATGAAAACAAACATAAAAAATACACTGATATTAAGTCTAATTGGAATATCTGCAATTAGTATATCGTGTGTTCCTGACAGAACAGAAGGTGATGGTAATGGGCTTTCTCCTAAAAATAGTGATGCATCTTTTACCGTCACAAAAACTTCAGAAAATCACTACAAACTTGAAGCTTCGAACAACAACTATATTTTTTCAAGATGGGATTTAGATGATGGCGGAGGCTTTGCAAAAGGACCAAATATTTATGACATTTTTTTGCCTGATGAAGGAACCTATAATATTTCCCATCAGATTATTGCTCAGGGAGGTGCGATTGGAGGAACTGCCAGTCAGACTATAACAGTTGCAGCTTCAGATCCCGCTGCTGGAAATCTTTTACAAGGAGGAAAATTTTCTGATGCTGCTGATGCAGCAAAATGGACTTTGAGTTATCCTAATCCGTCAGGCACAGCTTTATGGACATTTAGTCCGGGTAAAGCAACTTTTGTTGCTAAAAATTGGGAAAGAAATGTAATGTATCAGGCTGTAGAAGTAGTAGAAGGACGTACCTATAAAGCTGATGCAGTAGTGAGTTCTACAACAGGAGTTACAGATACTTGGTTTGAAATTTATGTAGGATATGCAAAACCTACTCCCAACAATGATTATACTGGTGATGGATCAGATTCATCATGGTTAAGAGGTATTAATACTTGGGCAGGAAGTGGCACATCGGCTTTTTCCGGGAAAATATCAAGTGTAGGCTCGGTGAATTCCAATAATCCGACAGGTACTTTTGTAGCTACCAAAACCGGAGTTGTTTACTTTGCGATCAGAAGCGGAGGAAATGACATGAAAGACGGAATTTCGATTACAAATGTCGAGTTCAGAGGAGTGAACTAATTTTGAATATTATAAATTGGGGAATGTCACATTCCCCAATTTTTTAAAATTCACTCTAAGTTGAATTTTAATAACACAATTTCACAAAATCATAAAAATGATCCATAAAAAAATAAATCAAAGATCTTTTAAAAGCATCATCATTTCAAGTGCTGCCGCTGTTTCCCTAATTTTTTGTTCAGGAAATAGTACAGGAGGTGACTCAGGTTCTGAACCCACTCCAAATCCGCCAAGCACAAACTACGGAACATTAAATGTATGGCTCACAAAATCTGATGGAACTACAAAGCTTCAAAAACAGGCAGATATTAATTTCAACAATCCTGCAAATCTTTACAGCAGTATTGATGTAGATGCAGCTCAGGCTTATCAAGGTATAGACGGTTTTGGCTATACGCTGACAGGCGGAAGTGTGCAGGTCATCAACCAGCTCTCTGCATCTAAAAAAGATGCGCTCTTGCAGGAGCTTTTCGGGAATGGAGAAAATGCAATTGGAGTAAATTATATTCGTCTAAGTATTGGAGCTTCAGATCTCAACAGTGATGTTTTCTCATATGACGATATGCCGGCAGGCCAAACCGATGTAAATCTGGAAAATTTTAGCCTGTCAAAAGACCAGGCTTTAATTGATATGCTCAAAAAAATATTGTCAATTAACCCAAGTATACAGATTATTGCAACACCTTGGTCTCCTCCGGTTTGGATGAAAGACAACGGAAGCTCAATTGGAGGAAGTCTGAAACCTGAATATTATGGAGTTTATGCCCAGTATTTCATTAAATATATTCAAGCAATGAAGGCACAGGGAATTACCGTTCATGCTATTACTCCTCAAAATGAGCCATTGCATCCGGGAAACAATCCGAGTATGTATATGACGGCTGAACAGCAACGGGATTTTATTAAAAATAATTTAGGTCCTGCATTCCAGGCTTCAGGAATCACTACGAAAATTGTCGTGTACGATCATAATGCAGATAATATAGCTTATGCTACCACCATTCTTTCAGATCCGGCTGCAGCTGCATTTGTAGATGGTTCAGCATTTCACTTGTATGCAGGGAATATTTCGGCATTAGGTTCGCTTCGGGGTGCATTTCCTTCTAAAAATATTTATTTCACAGAACAATATACCGCTTCAACAGGAGATTTCAGCGGAGACTTGATATGGCATATGAAAAATGTAATCATCGGCGCCACCAGAAACTGGAGCAGAAATGCATTAGAATGGAATCTTGCCAATGATGCCAACTTTAATCCGCATACAAATGGAGGCTGTACAACTTGTAAAGGTGCTATTACAATAAACAGCAACGATACATTTGAAAGAAACGTAGCTTATTATATTGTGGGGCATGCATCCAAGTTTGTACCTTACAATTCGACCAGAATCAGTTCTACACAAACTTCAAATTTAAGTTCCGTAGCATTCAGTACACCAGGAAATAAGATTGCTCTTATTATCCTGAACGAAGGAAGCTCAAACGAAAATTTTAATATTAAATACAAAGGAAATTGGGCTGCAGCTACACTTTCTGCGAAATCCGTTGCCACTTATATTTTTGATAAATAAAATGAAAAAAATTATCTTCATCCTGTTAGCAGTTGCTTCTTCAAGCATATTTTCCCAGAAAAAATCGATTGATCAGAAAGTGACCGAACTAATGTCTAAAATGACTTTGGAAGAAAAAGTCGGGCAGTTGAATCAATATAGCGGTTTTGAATATGCAACCGGACCTCAGAATACCAACTCTGCAATGGTTCTTGAGCAGATAAAATCCGGAAAAGTTGGCTCAATGCTCAATGTAACAGGAGCAGAAGAAACCAGGAAATTCCAGCAATTGGCTTTACAGTCAAGGTTAAAAATCCCAATGCTTTTTGCTCAGGATGTGATTCACGGATTCAGGACAACTTTTCCGATTAATCTAGG
>DAMDNI010000196.1:0-5753 GCA_032083825.1 Bergeyella sp.
AAATTATTAATTATTCTTATTTTTTTATTTTCTCATAACCATTCATTCTCGCAGGCAAAAAATACTTCTAATGGCAAAGAACTTATTTATAATGTCAGTATAGGTTCTATAATCGGAGCAGTTGGAGCCGTGATAAATAAAAAGCATGATCAAAAATTTGGAAACGTTGTTTTTAAAGGATTTTACCAAGGAGCTTTAGGAGGTTACATAACATTTGAAAGTAAAAGACTCATAAAACTTGCAGAACAAAATAATGATTGGAAAATTCTATGGTGTGCAAAGATTGTCAATGCCGGCGGAATTTCAATCAAAGAAAATGCTTCTGCAAATAAAGATTTTTGGGAAAAATGGCATATTAATTTTGGATTTAATCGGATAGAATTTGAAACTAAAGATAAATTTTCAGTGAAATATAAAGTGATGCCTGTTGCATTGGTTTATACAATTGGTATTGCTTCTCAAACTAAACTAGAGCTTGATAAATCATTAAAATCTGGTGAATTTATTTTTTCAAGTAATACGCAACGATTTATAGAAACCAATTCTTCTGGTGCAGCTTTTCCTGGTGCAATCGTTCTATACTCACCGTATAAGAATGATTTCTCGCTTTTGTCACACGAAATTATTCATATTTATCAGGCAAATGATTTTTCTCAATTTGATGCATTTCTCTATAAACCATTGAATTATTTGGATAAAAAAAGTGAAGCAATGAATAAGATCAATAAATATATTTATTATGATTTTAGATATTTACCCCAATTGATTAGTTTTGGGATTGAGCATAAAAAAGCCATATATTATTATGATAATAGATTTGAGAGGGAAGCAGGTTTTTTCTCTAATTCTTTTGATCCGAATATCATAAAATAATTTTTTGCTAAGATCTAAAATTGCAATTAAATGTTATAACAAATTGAGAATCTGTTGCCATTGTTTTCAATTTTGCATATTTTTTCCTAACTTAGTTCAATTCATAAACCTTTTCAAATCGACATACGCAAAATGATAGTTCGTCGTAGGAATTAACTATTCAAAACATTTTTTTTAATAAAATTAATTAAGTAACCAACCTTAAAAAAATACAAGGCTTTCTTATTATCGCAGGCTATGAATTTTGATAATGAATCTCAGGAAATCTATGATCAGCTGTATCAGAATTCAATACAGCAGATACAATCTGGAAAAATTGATATCGATCGTTATCTGCTTGATAAACAGAATGATTATAGAAGAGGAATCAGTTTGATTATACGTCCAAATGCTGAAGTCAAGAATCAGATTGTAAAATTTCAAGAGGAATTAAGAGCAGTTGATGAAAACCAATATTATCAGCCTAAAACCGATTTGCACATTACTCTATTATCTGTAATTTCTGCTTATGACGGTTTTCGGTTAGAAAATATTGATGCCAAGCATTATTCCAACATTATAAGGGAATGTCTGAGAGATAAAAGCCGAAATATCGTAAAGTTTAAGGGTGTTACCACTTCATCGGGAGCAGTAATGATTCAGGGATTTGATCTTCAGAACAAACTGAACCTGATGAGAGAAAATCTGAGACATGCATTCAACCGTTCGCGGCTTACCGATTCTATAGATGTGAGATATTCCATTAAAACGGCTCATATTACTGCAGTAAGATTTATGCATTCTTTAAAAAATTCTAAAGATTATTCCGATATTATAAAAAAATACAGAGATTATGATTTTCACAGTTTCCAGGCTTCGGAACTGGAATTTGTTTTTAATGACTGGTATCAGAGTAAGAATACAGTGAAGATATTAGAAAAATTCAGGATATTGTGAAGTACTAATAATTATACTTTTTAATTAATCCGACTTGCTTACAATTTTATAAAATTAAGTAGAAAATAAAATAATTTAATCGTTTGATTAAATTATTTGTTTAATATTTCTATATTTGTATTTCTAATTGATTAAAAAAAATGAAAACTGCTTTCGAGAAAAAGAGCAAGGATATTTCCACGGAAGAAAAAATAAAAGAAGCGGCTCGTACAGTGTTTCACAAAAAGGGTTATGCAGCTACCCGAACCCGTGATATTGCCGAAGAATCAGGAATAAATCTGGCATTGCTGAACTACTATTTCCGCAGCAAATCAAAATTGTTTGAAATCATTATGGTAGAAACTATGTCAACTTTTTTTCAAACAGTATTGGCAGTTCTCAATAATACAGAAACCTCATTAGATGACAAGGTTGAGGATATCGCTTCCCGATATATTGATTTGATTATCCGGGAACCTGAAATTCCGGGATTTATTTTAAGCGAAATAAGAAGCAATCCTGTAGGTTTGACTGAAAAGATCCCGATTCGGGAAATTGTTTTTAAATCAGTTTTTTTTCAACAATATAAAGCAGCTGTTGAAACAGGAGAAGTCAAAGAACCAAATCCACTTCATTTTTTGATGAATATTATGGGAATGATTGTTTTTCCTTTTATCGCAAAACCGATGCTTATGGGAAGCCATAATCTGAATGATAAAGAATTCAATCAGTTAATGGAGGAGAGGAAAAAGCTGATTCCTATCTGGATAAAAGCTGTTATGAAAGCAGAATAAATTTTTTTGCCTATCAATTAATCAAATGATTAAAACTATTTTTTAATTGTATATAATGTATTTGAAATGAAATCTTTAAAATCAATATTCTCATGGATGGATCTTTGAAAAGCAGCATTGCAATACTGTTTATTTTGCTTTTCTGCAATATTGAAACTCACGCGCAGTCGAAGTTCTTAACTTTGAAAGAGTGTTATCAGCTGGCGAAAGACAATTATCCTTTGATAAAGAAACTGAATCTTATAGAAAAGACTGAAACTCTCGACCTGGAGAATGCAGGAAAAGGTTTTTTCCCCCAGATTACGTTTTCGGGGCAGGCAACTTATCAGTCGGAAACAATTGATTATTCTAGCATCTTAGGCAATATGCCTTCTATTAATGTTCCGGAATTCAGCAAAGATCAGTATAAAATTCAGGGCGAAATCAGTCAGTTGCTCTATGACGGAGGCAATATCAGAAACCAGAAAAGTACGATAGAAGCCAATGCAGAACTTCAGAAACAAAACCTTGAAGCCAATTTATACTCGTTGAAAGATAGGATCAATTCCATTTTCTTTTCAATTTTATTGATGGAAGCTCAGCTGAATCAAAACGGAATCAATAAAGAAAGCCTTAAAGTTCAGGCTAAAAAAACAGAGGCTTCATTAAAAAACGGCGTAGCTTTTCGCAGCAATCTTGATGAAATCAATGCAGAAATCGTGAATATTGATATGCAGAGCACGGAATATCAGGCTAACAGGAAAGCATATCTTAAGCTGCTTTCAATATTCGTAGGGAAAGAACTTTCTGAAGACTCAAAATTAGAAATCCCAAGCTCAGACGCAGCTCAAACCTCTATCAACAGGCCTGAAATTAAAGCTTATGACCTTCAAAAAAACCTGATAAATATTCAGGAAAAACAATTGAAAACCGATTATCTGCCCAAAGTAAGTTTATTCTTTCAGGGTGCTTACGGAAGACCTACGCTCAATTCCATCGAGAATCAATTTGGGCTTTGGTATGTGACCGGAATTAAATTCAGCTGGCCGCTTAACAGTCTTTATACATTGTCGAATAAAAGAAAAACTCTTGATTTTAACAGACAGATGATAGATGCAGATAAAGAAACTTTTCTTTTCAATACAAAACTTGATTTGAGTCAGCAGGATGAGCAGGTAAAAAAATACATGGAATTGCTTGAACAGGATCATAAGGTGATCGCATTACGGCAATCTATTAAAAAATCAGCAGAAGCGCAGCTGAATAACGGAGTCATTATGGTTTATGAATACATCCAGAAAGTAAATGCAGAAAATCTGGCGAAACAAACACAGATTTTGCATCAGATTCAATTGCTGCATGCACAATATAACCAAAAATATATATCAGGGAATTAAACAATAAACTAAACTCTATGAAACAATTTATATTCAGCATATCTGTGGCAGTTATACTGACTGCATGCCAAAAGGAAAATGATTTTGATGCTTCAGGAAATTTTGAAGCCGATGAGGTTATTGTTTCGGCTCAGCAAAACGGGCAGCTGTTGTCTTATTCTGTTCAGGAAGGGCAGCAATTAAAAGTAGGTGATAAGGTCGGGCAAATCGATGTCCGTTTGGTGGAACTTCAGAAAGAACAGACCGAAGCTTCTATCACTGCATTACAGCAAAAAACATACAGTACAGGCGATCAAATAAAATTGACCGAGCGTCAACTGGAAGTTCAGCAATCTCAATTAGCACAACAGCTTCGCGAACGTACCCGTACAGAAAATTTGTTGAAAGCAGATGCAGCAACACGTAAACAATTGGATGATATCAATGCCTCAATAGATCAATTAAGAAAACAAATTGCCGTAACACAGCAGCAATTAAAACTAAATACTTCCAATACCAATACGCAAAACCGAAGTATTTTAAGTGAAAAAGAACCTTTGGAAAAAACAGCTGCCCAGTTTCAGGAACAAATTAATAAAGGACAAATTATTAATCCCATATCGGGAACTGTCTTGGTAAATTATGCTTTGCAAGGTGAAGTGCAAACTGTCGGGAAACCATTATACAAAATAGCAAATACCAATACACTTGATTTGAAGGCCTACATCACGGGAACGCAATTGTCACAAATTAAGCTGAATCAGCAGGTTAAAGTTCGTATTGATAATGGCAAGAATTCCTATAAAGACTATTCCGGTACGATTGTCTGGATATCAGACAAGTCAGAATTTACTCCAAAAACAATTCAGACCAAAGATGAAAGAGCCAATCTTGTCTATGCGATCAAAGTCAAAGTGAAAAATGACGGTTACCTCAAAATAGGAATGTACGGAGAAGTAATTTGGTCAAAATAACGAAATGATGAGCTCAGTCAGTGTAAAAAATATAACCAAAATCTACGGAGATATAAAAGCGGTTAACAACGTTTCTTTTGAAGTAGAAAAAGGAGAATTGTTTGGGTTGATTGGCCCTGATGGCGCAGGAAAAACGTCTATTTTCCGTATTCTCACCACATTATTGTTGGCAGACAGCGGAACTGCAGCTGTTGAAGGTCACGATGTGATTAGTGATTACCAGGCAATTCGTAATAAAGTAGGATATATGCCTGGCCGTTTTTCCTTGTATCAGGATCTCACCGTACAGGAAAACCTGGATTTTTTCGCAACAGTTTTTGGAACAACCATCGAAGAAAATTATGATTTGATAAAAGACATTTACGAACAGATAAAACCTTTCAATGATCGCAGAGCCGGAAAATTATCAGGCGGAATGAAACAAAAATTGGCTTTATGCTGCGCATTGATTCATAAGCCGGAAGTTTTATTTTTAGATGAGCCAACAACCGGAGTAGATGTGGTTTCCCGAAAAGAATTTTGGGAAATGCTAAAAAAGCTCAAACAACAGAACATTACCATTGTGGTTTCCACGCCTTATATGGATGAAGCTACTTTGTGTGATCGAATTGCCCTTATCCAGGGAGGAGAAATAATGTCTATTGACAAGCCTGATACGATTGTTAATAATTTTCCAAAGCCTTTATTCGCTGTGAAAGCCGATAATATCTATCATCTTTTGAAGACATTGCGTTCTGATTCCGGGATAGAAACCTGCTATGCTTTCGGTGAATATCTGCATTTGACACTTAAATCTGACGATGATGATGTAAGAAACGTAATAAAAATTACAGATCAATATC
>DAMDNI010000197.1:0-5620 GCA_032083825.1 Bergeyella sp.
TCGATGTATGCTGCTATTGGTTCCGCTGTTGACAATGAAACCGAAACCCAGCAATTTACATTGTTTGCAATTATTCCTCTCATGATCGGGATGTACGGAAGTTTCACCATTATGAATAATCCTGATGGGCCGTTGGCATTCTGGCTTTCCATGATTCCTTTTACATCACCGGTCGCAATGATTGCGAGAATCCCGTTCGGAGTTCCTGTGTGGCAGATTATTCTGTCGATTATTTTGCTTTTAGGCTCTGCTCTATTAATGATTTACATTGCTGCAAAAGTGTACCGCGTAGGAATTTTGATGTATGGAAACAAAGCAAGTGCAAAAGAAATCTGGAAATGGATTCGCAGTAGTTAATAAATTTACCATAAACAAAGCATCCGGAAAATTCGGATGCTTTTGTTATTTAAAAAAATTGACAAACCCGATAAATAACCGCATTGCAGTCGTTTACCGGGCTTTGGCTTCTAGTAAAGCAATATTATTTTTTTAAACTATTTCTTATTTGAAACATATTCACAATCATCTATTCTCCTTTTAGCTGAAAGGAAATTAAAATGATAGTTAAATGCGGGGAATAAGAAAGAAATAGAAAAATATGTTCACTGGATTAATAATTTAATTTCAAAACGAAAAGCTAGTGTTAATAATTATCTAAAGACTTATTAAAATTTCGTTAAACTATTATAAAAAAATTCCCGGAAAAACCGGGAATCTATTTATTCGAAAATGTAAGTTAAACCTACACTAAATACCTGTTCAGACTTTCTGTTTCCTGCGCTCGGATCATTGGTCCATGATTCAACAAGATTAGGAAATGTATTGGATAATCCCAAATCATATTTTAAAGCAAACTCTAATTGCCTCTTATAACTGAAACCTAATCCTATTCCAACTGCAAAATTAAAAGAATTTGCCTTCCCATTAATTCCCGGATAATCAGGATTCACTATATCCGGATCATAATATTCTCTTCCTTCAGGAACATTTTTAACATTTTGATTAATCAAAAAATTAAATCTTGGCCCTATCAATCCAAAAAATTCTGATTCGGCTTCGGAAAAATAACCTTTAAAATACAACGGAACACTGATATAGCTATTTCCATAAACAGCATCATAACCGGCTGCTCCTTTAGCATTTTTATCTTTTCCTGTTTCTCCGGCTCCGTAATACACAACTTCGGGCTGAATATAGAACTGATCATTACTATCTACAGGAATGAGTGCTATAATCCCTGCCTGCATTGTATATCTCGGGCCGGAAGGGTTGTGTGCATTGCTGACTCTGGAGTAATTTCCGCCGACAGTCAGACCAAATCTTGTCGATCTGAAATCGATCTGGGCAGAAAGCAAAGTTGCTGCTGACAGAGCAAAAGTTAAAAAAAATTTTTTCATAGATGTGTGTGTTTATTTATCCTAAAATTTGAGCAATTGTAGAACCGATATCTGCTGGAGATTCTGCCACATGAATTCCGTTTTCTTTCATAATTGCCATTTTAGCCTGAGCTGTATCTTCAGCACCTCCGACAATTGCACCGGCGTGTCCCATTGTTCTTCCTTTCGGAGCAGTCTGTCCTGCAATAAATCCTACTACAGGTTTTGTAGAACCGCTTGCTTTATACCATCTTGCTGCTTCAGCTTCAAGAGAACCCCCGATTTCACCGATCATTACAACGGCTTCAGTTTCAGGATCGTTGATGAAAAGCTCTAATGCTTCTTTCGTGGTTGTTCCGATGATTGGATCTCCTCCGATTCCGATTGCGGTAGAAACTCCGTAACCGGCTCTCACTACCTGATCAGCAGCTTCATAAGTTAAAGTCCCGGATTTTGAAACGATTCCTACTTTTCCTTTTTTGAAAACGAAACCTGGCATGATTCCGATTTTTGCTTCATCTGAGGTAATGATTCCCGGGCAGTTTGGCCCGATTAAACGACAATCTCTGTCGGCAATATAAGATTTTACTTTTACCATATCAGCAACAGGAATTCCTTCGGTAATACAAACAATTACTTTGATTCCTGCTTCAGCAGCTTCCATTACAGCATCTGCTGCGAATGCAGGCGGAACGAAAATGATACTTACATTGGCTCCTGCTTTTTCTACAGCATCAGCAACGGTATTGAAAACCGGCTTTCCTAAATGTTCAGAACCTCCTTTTCCCGGAGTTACTCCTCCTACAACGTTGGTTCCGTATTCAATCATTTGCTGTGCGTGGAAAGTACCTTCATTCCCGGTGAATCCCTGTACGATTACTTTAGAATCTTTGTTTACTAATACTGACATTTTTATTTAATATTTTAGTTATTCAAATACTGATAGTTGCAAATTTACTGATTATTCGGTGTTAAAAAAAATGTTTATTTCATTTAAAAAAAGATAAAAATCAGTTTTATGCTAAGCATTTTAATCTAAATTCCGGAGTTTTACTTCTTTTCTCAGGTAATCACGGAATTCTTCTGCAATCGGCCCGAAATAAGTTCCTTTTTTGAGGTTTTTATTTACACCGACCTGTGCTAAAAGAACAGTTCCTTTTTCAATCGTAATTCCTGAAGCAATCCCTACCTGTCCCCAAATTGTTACCTCATCTTCGACGATGCAACAGCCTGCAATTCCGGTTTGGGAAGCGATCAGCACTTTTTTCCCAATTACAGTGTCATGCCCAATCTGAATCTGATTGTCTAAAATAGATCCTTCGCCAATTATCGTAGAAGCTGTAACACCTCTGTCGATTGTACAGCTGTTGCCGATTTCAACATTATTTTCAACAACTACATTTCCCACAGAAACAAGACGGTCAAAATTTCCGTTTAGTTTTCTGTAATAAAAAGCGTCTCCTCCTAAAACTGTATTTGCCTGGATGATAACATTATCGCCAATTTCGGTACGGTCACCAATGACAACATGAGGAAAAATATGACAGTTTTTCCCAATTTTCACATTGTTCCCGATCACGGCCGATGAATGAATGAATGTTCCTTCTCCGATTTCTGCGTCGTGAAGCTCTTCTTTAAAATTATGAATTTTTGTAAAATGGGTATTGATCTTATTAAAATCCCTGAAAGGATCATCCGAAACGAGAAGCGCTTTTCCTTCCGGGCATTCCACTTCTTTGTCAATGAGAATAACTGTTGCCGCAGAATGCAATGCTTTGTCATAATATTTTGGATGATTCACAAATACGATGTCTCCGGGACGAACCATGTGGATTTCATTGGTTCCCAACACCTGAAAATCATCATTTCCGATATATTTTGCACTGATAATTTCAGCAATGGTTTTTAAAGTTTGCGGCTGATGAAAAGTCATAATTAATTCAGAATTTAAAAGACAAAAAGCCGGAAGATTCATACTTCCGGCTTCCGACTATTGTTTTTACTTATTTTACTCTTTCCAGATATGAGCCGTCTTCAGTATTTACTTTAATTTTATCTCCCGGCTCAATGAATAATGGAACCATTACTCTTGCACCTGTTTCTACAATTGCATTTTTAAGAGCATTGGTTGCAGTATTTCCTTTCACACCCGGATCGGCTTCAATTACATCAAGATAAACGGTTGGAGGGATTTCTGCGGAAAGTGGAGTTTCATCAGCTTCTTTTAAAATGATGGTAACTTCTTCTCCAGCTTTCATAAACTGGGCGTTCTCAATCATTTCTTTATTGATATAAAGCTGAGAAAAATCGTCATTATTCATGAAATGAAAGCCGTTTTCATCATCATACAGATATTGGAATTTTCTGGTGATCACTTTCACCTCATCAATTTTGTGTCCTGCAGAAAAAGTATTATCAATTACTTTTCCGTTGGTTACTGATTTTAGTTTTGTTCTTACAAAAGCAGGTCCTTTTCCTGGTTTTACGTGAAGAAATTCGATTACTTTATAAATATCATTGCTGTATTCAATACACAGACCTTTTTTGATATCGTTGCTCGTTGCCATTATTTAGATTTGTTTAATTTTTAAATTATTCTTTTCCGGTTCCGTATCCTTTTACGATTCCTCTCGGAGAATTTTTAATGAATTCCAGAATTTCGTCTCTTTCTGCAGTAGGAAGCATTTCTTTTTCAATATATCCCATTGCCTGCGTTACATTCATTTTCATCTGGAAAATATACCGGTAAATTTTCTGAATTTCGAAAATCTTTTCATTGGTAAAGCCTCTTCTCCTTAAACCTACAGAATTGATTCCTGCATAAGAAATGGGCTCTCTCCCTACTTTTACATAAGGCGGAATATCTTTTCTGATCAAACTTCCTCCGGAAACCATAACATGTTTTCCGATTTTTCCGAATTGCTGAATTGCACTTAAACCTCCCATCACTACAAAATCACCGATTTCTACGTGACCTGCAATTCCGCAGCCGTTGGCAATAATCACATTATTCCCTATTATGCAATCATGTGCTACGTGCGAAGTTGCCATTATAAGGCAATTGTCTCCAACTTTGGTGTATCCTAAAGCTTTGGTTCCGCGATTGATGGTTACACATTCTCTCAGCGTAGTTCCGTCACCAATAATTACTTGTGTATCTTCACCGTCAAATTTCAGATCCTGAGGAATGGCAGAGATTACAGTTCCCGGAAAAATTCTGCAATTTTTACCGATTCTGGCTCCATCCATGATGGTTACATTTGCTCCTATCCATGTTCCGTCACCAATGACAACATCGCCTGCGATTGTGGTAAATGGTTCTACAACTACATTTTTTCCGATTTTAGCTCTTTTGTCTACGGCTGCTAACTGATGAATCATGTTTCTTAGTCTATTTTGTTTTTTGCTACCTGAGCCATCAGTTCAGCTTCTACAGCTACGCTTTCTCCTACATATCCATAACCCTGCATGTGAACAATTCCTCTTCTGATTGGTTCAATCAATTCAATTTTAAAAATAACGGTATCTCCCGGAACTATTTTTTTCTTGAATTTTACATTGTCCATCTTAACAAAGTAGGTAGAATAATTTTCGGGATCAGGAACGTTTGCCAAAACCAGGATTCCTCCGGTCTGAGCCATCGCTTCAACCTGTAAAACTCCTGGGAAAACCGGCTCTTTTGGAAAATGTCCTACAAAGAAAGGCTCATTCATAGAAACATTTTTTAAACCTACCACGTGTGTATCTGAAAGTTCCAGAATTTTATCAATTAATAAAAACGGCGGACGATGAGGCAAAAGCTTCATGATGGCATTGATATCAAAATGTGGTGGTTTTGATAAATCAAAATCGGGAACATTTTTCTTTTTCTGAAGTTTCCACTGTCGGTTTAGTTTTTTTGCGAACTGGGTATTGACGAAATGTCCCGGCTTGTTTGCAATGACTTTCCCTTTTAATTTTACTCCGACTAAAGCCAAATCTCCAATCACATCCAATAATTTGTGACGAGCAGCTTCGTTTGGGTAATTCAGCGTAAGATTATCTAAAATCCCATTCGGACGAATCGATACATCGTCTTTACCGAAAGCTTTTTTCAATTTTTCTGCAGTTTCTGCAGTCAGCTCTTTATCTACATAAACAATGGCATTAGAAATGTCTCCACCTTTGATAAGGCCTGCATCTAAAAGCATTTCCAGCTCATGCAGAAAACTGAATGTTCTTGCTGAGGCAATCTCTTCTTTAAA
>DAMDNI010000198.1:0-4195 GCA_032083825.1 Bergeyella sp.
GCAGTCTTTGCAGGTAAGGCAGCCTTCCTGATACATCAGATTTGTAGAATCGCAGTTGCTGCATTTCTGTCCTTTTGCTTCGGTTTCGTCAGGAATAAACCTTTTCAGAGCTCTTGCCACGCCATTTTTCCAGGTGTTGATAGATTCGTTATCAAGCTGTAAAGCATTGATTAATTCTACCACATTTTCGATTTTCATACCGTGTCTTAACGTTCCGGAAATTAGTTTTGCATAATTCCAGAATTCAGGGTTAAAACGATAGGAGAGACCTTCAATTGTTGTTTTATAACCCCTTTGATTAACATACTGGAAATCATAGCGGGAGTTTCCTTTTTCGTCACGGTTTTTAATAATAAAACCGTCGTTTACCCATCGTGGCAAAAGGATTCCATCTTCATCGTCTGCCAAGCCTGTGAAGATTTCATAAGGTTTGTCATCAATGGTTCCGATGAAAGCGATCCATTTTTCTTTATTATTCTGGAATTTTACTACATCTGCACGCAGAATCTGAGGACGTTTGGTCGGAAAAGAAGTTTTGGTTTCTTCCTCAGGTTTTTCTGTTTCTTTTTTGTCATCATTTGAAATTAAAACTCCCGCACGAGAACCGTCTCTGTAAACCGTAACGCCTTTGCAGCCTTCTTCCCAGGCAGTCATATAAAGTTCATTTACCAATTCTTCAGAGGCTTCGTTGGGAATATTAATAGTTACGGAAATTGAATGATCCACCCATTTCTGGATGGCACCCTGCATTTTCACTTTGCTAAGCCAATCTACATCATTGGAAGTGGCTTTATAGTAGGGAGATTTTTCGATCAGTTCGTTGATTTCTTCATTAGAATAGTTGATAGAAGTGTCAATTCCGTTCACGTCCATCCATTGTTTGAATTTGTGATGGAAAACCACATATTCTTCCCATGAATCTCCAACTTCATCCACAAAATCTACACGCACATCCTTGTCATTAGGGTTTACTTTTCTCCGTCTTTTATAAACAGGCATGAAAACAGGCTCAATTCCTGATGAAGTCTGGCTCATCAAAGATGTACTTCCTGTAGGAGCAATGGTAAGCAAAGCAATATTTCTTCTTCCATATTTTTGCATGTCTTTATAAAGAGCAGGATCATTTTCTTTAATTCTTAGTACAAATGGATTTTTTTCTTCTCTTTTTGTATCATAAATTTCAAAGGCTCCTCTTTCTTTCGCCATTTCTACTGATGAGCGATAGGCAGCAAGAGCAAGTGTTTTATGGATATTTACAGAGAATTCATTTCCTTCTTCGCTTCCGTAGCGGATTCCTAAAGCAGCAAGCATATCACCTTCAGCTGTAATTCCGACACCTGTTCTTCTTCCTTCTTGTGCTTTTTTATGAATTGCCAGCCATAGATTTTTTTCTACTCTTTTAGTTTCTTCATCTTCTGGATCGGCATTGATTTTTTCTAAAATAGCGTCAACCTTTTCAAGTTCAAGATCAATGATATCATCCATCATTCTTTGTGCATAGGCAACATGTTTTTTAAAAAGGCCAAAATCGAAATAAGCCTTGTCAGTAAACGGATTTTCTACATAAGAAAAGAGATTAATGGCCAATAAACGGCAGGAATCATAAGCGCATAAAGGGATTTCGCCGCAAGGATTGGTAGAAATCGTTCTGTATCCCAAATCTGCATAACAGTCCGGTAAAGATTCTCTGATGATAGTGTCCCAGAAAAGGATTCCCGGTTCTGCAGATTTCCATGCATTGTGAACAATTTTTTTCCAGAGATCCTTTGCATTTACTTCTTTTACAAACTTAGGGTCATCACTGAAAACGGGATATTTCTGAGTATAAGAATTATTATTTTTAACAGCCTGCATAAACGAATCGTCTATTCGTACAGAGACATTTGCACCTGTGATTTTCCCCTGCTCAAGTTTCGCATCAATGAAATCTTCTGCATCAGGATGATTAATGGAAACTGAAAGCATTAATGCGCCTCTTCTTCCGTCCTGTGCAACTTCGCGGGTAGAATTGGAGAAACGCTCCATAAACGGAACTAAACCGGTGGAAGTTAAAGCTGAATTTTTCACTGCTGAGCCTTTCGGGCGAATATGAGACAGATCGTGACCGACACCGCCTCTTCGCTTCATGAGCTGAACTTGTTCCTGATCGATTTTCATAATTCCTCCATAAGAATCACTTTCGCCTTTGTTCCCGATTACAAAACAATTGGACAAAGAAGCAATTTGGAAAGGGTTTCCGATTCCTGTCATCGGGCTTCCCTGAGGAATGATATATTTGAAGTCTTTTATTAAATCATAGATTTCCTGTTCTGATAAAGGATTCGGATACTTTGCCTCAATTCTTGCAATTTCCCCTGAAATCCTGAAATGCATATCTTCAGGAGATTTTTCATAAATATTTCCTTCCGAATCTTTTAAAGCATATTTGTTGATCCAGACACGAGCGGCAAGATCATCCCCTTTAAAATATTGTAAAGTTTCTTGAAAAACTTCTTCATCAGTTAATTTTTTTGTAATTGGTGCTTCTTTGATTGTCTCCATTTTTGTTCGAGTTTTTCGATTTTTTAATAGAGTAAATGTACAAAAAATATATTTTTTATACTTTAAAAATATAAAAGTTTACATATTTTAATATTTAAAATATTAATAATCAATTATTTGTAATTGTATAATATGCGGAAAGTTTACAATTAGTTGTATTTTATCATTTATAAACAATAATATTTTGTCTGTAATTGGAAAATTGTTTTCATACTTAGTTTATTTTTTAACTGGCTGTTTTTGAATCATGTATTTATATTTTAAAAGAATATGAATACCTTAAAAGCAAAAAAAATTAATTAATTATTTTTATTTTCATAAATCCATAAAAGTGCAAATAAGTAAACAGAATGAATAAGCTGAGCTTCTATAGCGCTCCAGTTTTCAATAGAGCAGCTTCCAAGAATTAAGATGCTCATGAATACCAATGCTGCATACAATGTATATTTTATTTGAAAACCAAAAAGAAGCATCAATCCGAGAATAGCTTCTGCAATCGGTAGGATATAACTGAAAGGAATAATCATAAAATCAGGTAAAACAGATTTTTCCATTGAAGAAACCATCCATTCACTGAATGTTCTGAGTTTAGGTAATCTTACCAAACCATGCCCGGCTAAAGAAACAGCAATCGGCAAACGCAGAAAAAAGAATGTAGTTTTAAAATTTTTCATTTTTATATGTTTATGGTACTTTAATAATAAATAAAAATGATGAAAAACCCAACATTAATGGCACGGAATCACTAAAAAGTATAGATGTTTATGATAGAGATTTATTATTGGAAATTACTCACAAAAAAAGAGACTGTTGCAAAACAGTCTCTTTTGTAAATATTCTGAAGAATATTTTATTTTTTGTAAGGTACGTCTTTGATTCTTGCTTTTTTACCTCTAAGATCTCTGAAGTAGTAGATTCTTGCTCTTCTTACTTTACCTCTTCTGTCAACTTCAATTTTTTGAAGTGCAGGCATGTTGATCGGGAAAACTCTTTCTACACCAACATCACCACTCATTTTTCTGATGGTAAATGTTTTAGTTGCTCCTGTTCCTCTTAGTTGGATCACAACTCCTTTGAAGAACTGGGTTCTTGTTTTGTTACCTTCCTTAATTTCAGTGTACACAGTAATTGTGTCTCCAGCTTTGAATTCAGGGAATTCTTTTTTTGTGATGTACTTGTCTTGTACGTACTTTACTAAATCCATGTTTAATAATAAAAAATTTAAAAGCCAAACAACGTTCACGTCTTTCGTCAGAGGTTGATTAACAGTTTGCAAATTTAAAAATTATTTTTATTTTACACAATACAGGATAGAAATTATTTTCAAAGGAAAGTTTTTCATTTTCAGAGGATTACATTTATTAAAAAATACTTATTTTAATCCCAATAAATTTTAATGATAAGATGATTGACAAAAGAGTTGATAATGCAAAAGAAGCCATTGCCGGAATTAAGGACGGAATGACACTGATGCTAGGCGGATTCGGGCTTTGCGGAATACCGGAAAATTCCATTAATGCTTTGGTTGATAGTAATATAAAAAATTTAACCTGTATTTCTAACAATGCCGGAGTTGATGATTTTGGTTTAGGCCTTTTGCTTCATAAAAAGCAGATTAAAAAAATGATTTCTTCTTATGTCGGTGAAAATGCTG
>DAMDNI010000198.1:4205-5586 GCA_032083825.1 Bergeyella sp.
AAGTTGAACTGACTCCGCAGGGAACTTTAGCGGAAAAATGCAGAGCTGCACAAGCCGGAATTCCTGCATTTTACACGCCTGCAGGCTTCGGAACTGAAGTTGCTGAAGGAAAGGAAATTAAAGAATTCAACGGGAAACCACATATTTTGGAATATGCTTTTGAAGCTGATTTCTCCATTGTAAAGGCATGGAAAGGAGATCATGCAGGGAATTTAATCTTCAAAGGTTCTGCCAGGAATTTTAATTTTCCGATGGCAGGTGCAGGAAAAATAACCATTGCCGAAGTGGAAGAATTGGTAGAACCAGGACAATTGGATCCCAACGAAATTCATATTCCGGGGATAATGGTACAGAGGATTTTTCAGGGAGAAAAATTTGAAAAAAGAATTGAACAGAGAACCGTTAGAAAAAGAGATTAATTATGGCACTTAATAAAGAACAGATCGCAAAAAGAATTTCCAGAGAAGTGAAGGACGGATATTACGTAAATCTGGGAATCGGCATCCCTACTTTGGTCGCAAATTATGTACCTGATAATCTGAATGTTGAATTCCAAAGTGAAAACGGGGTTTTAGGGATGGGGCCTTTTCCTTTTGAAGGTGAAGAAGATGCGGATATTATTAATGCAGGGAAACAGACGATTACAATTTTGCCCGGGGGTTCATTCTTTGATTCTGCTTTCAGTTTCGGCATGATCAGAAGCAAAAAAGTGGATTTGACAATTCTAGGAGCCATGGAAGTTTCTGAAAATGGTGATATTGCCAATTGGAAAATTCCTGGAAAAATGGTGAAAGGAATGGGCGGAGCCATGGATTTGGTTGCTTCTGCAGAAAACATTATCGTTGCGATGATGCATGTGAATAAAGCAGGAGAATCTAAAATCCTTAAAAAGTGTACACTGCCATTGACGGGAGTAAATTGTGTCAAAAAAGTCGTTACCGAGCTTGCTGTGCTCGAAGTTACTCCGAAAGGTTTTAAACTTTTGGAAAGAGCCCCTGGAATTTCAGTGGAAGACATCATAAAATCTACAGAAGCAGATCTTATTATTGAAGGAGAAATCCCGGAAATGATTGTTAATTAGGCTTTTATATAAACGAAATCTCCGGAAATTCCGGAGATTTTTTATTCATATTTATTTAAATAATCCAGCTTTGAAGATTTTACATTTTCAATATAAGCTTGTAAAAATTTAGCATTTCTTTTGAAAACATTTTCTTCTTCTTTGTCAATCGTTCCTTCTTTTGGAAATTCAGAATGCAGGATTTCATTAGCTTTTACCCAACTTTCTTCGTCATAAAAAAGATATTTCCATTTTCTTTCAGAATTTGTATTGACCTGAATAACGTTTACTGCAAGAATTACAGGAGCATTTGCATCGTTC
>DAMDNI010000199.1:0-5567 GCA_032083825.1 Bergeyella sp.
AGGGCTTTCTGTAACATCTACTTTAGCAAACTTATCTTTCTGCATTTGTCTTTGTATAGATTCTACTTTTTGACGAACCGCCATTTCAATATCAATTTCTTTATTGAAATAAGAGAAACTTAAAAGCTCGGTAAAATTCTGAATATTTTCGTCTCTTGGAAGATATTGCTGAACACTTAATGTTTTAGAATTTTGTTTTGACCAGTTCAGGAACAGTTCGTTACCATTCAGCTCAATTGGCCCCGGGATCGAAAGCAGGTCTTTTACAGATTCCTGCGCCTGCAAAAATCCTAGTGATAAAAGACAAAATGTAAAAAGAAATTTTTTAAAGTTCCCCATCTTTATTTTCAGTAATAATATTGTGAAGTGTTTGCTTTAGACTTTCAATCTGTGCTTTGTATTCATCAATTTTATTAAAAGTGTCTTTCAGAAGAGGATTTTCACGGCTAGGATTATTGAAAAAACCGAGGTTGGTTTCCAGTTTTACCACTTCAGCTTCCAGATCCGAAACCTGATTTTTGATTTTCCGGGCTTTATCTGTCAGTTGGTTTCCGGAAAGACCTTCCTCTTTCAGATCAAATTCATTGATTTTATTAAGGCGTAATTTTTCCTTTAAAGTTTTGTTGAATTCTGAATTAATGGAGATTTTATCTCGCGGAACTTTCCCAATATTGTTCCATGCTGTTTTCAGGGCTTCGATTCTTTCTACACTTCCTTCTTCATTGGTAATTGTTTTCAGCTCGTCGAGAATATGCTTTTTCAGCTTATAATTTTCTTTCCAGTTGTCTGTGGAAGTGTTGTTTTTTTCTCTGAAATTATTAAAAAAAGTATTGCAAGCCTCCCGGAAATCATCCCAAACTTTATTGGTCATGCTTCTCGGAACATGTCCGATCTTTTTCCAGTCTTCCTGAAGCTTTTTGAATAAAGGTACTGCAATATCCCAGTCTTCTGAAAGCATATTGTCTTTTGCTGTCTGGATCAGTTTTAGCTTTTCTTCGAGGTTGGTTTGCTGCGAACCTTTTAGACCTTTATAAAATTCATTCTTTTTTGAATTGAAAGCCCGAAGCGTGGTTTTAAAATCATTCCAGTTTTGATTGGAGATTTTTTTGGGAACACTTCCTGTTTTTAAAAATTCGCTGCGAAGTTCTTCTACTTTTTTAATAGCATTCTGCCAGAAATTGTGATTGGCTTCTTTTTGGGCGGAAGCGAATTCTTTTATGCTTTCGATGATTTTGTTTTTCTTTTCTAAATTTTTATTCTGTTCTTCTTCAATCTGGGCAGAAAGCTCAGATTTGCGAAGATGGATTTTATTAGAAATTTCCCTGAATTCTTCCCATGTTTTTTCTCTGAATTCTTCTGCGACAGGCTCAGCTTCTTCTTTCCAAAGTTTGTGAAGGTACTGAAGCTCGTTTAAAGCTTTTTGAACAGTTGGTTCGTTTTCCAGTTCTTTTGCACGCAGAATAATATGCTGTCTTGTCTCGAGATTGTGGGCGTATTCCTGTTCAAGATATTCTTTGTTGAGATCCAGCATTTGATAAAACTGATTCAGATGATGGAAATAATCATTGTTCAGTAGTTTAAATTCGGATTTTGCGATTTGTCCGGCATTTTTCCATTCTTCCTTAATATCGCGGATAGCTTTGAAAAGATTGGTTCCTGGTTCTGTATTGGTATAAAGATTTTTTAGCTTATCAATAATACCTTTTCTATGTTCAAGGTTTTTGCCGTGTTCTGCTTCCTGGCCTTTTAAGAAATCATCGTGTTTTTCTTTGAAAATATTGATTAGTGCATTCAGTTTCTGCTGTAAAGAATGTTCCCATGAGAAATTTTCTTCTGCATTTCCCGCATCGGTAAATTCATGTTTTTTTTCTTCGCGCTCTTCACTAATCTTTTGAATCGCCAGATTTTTGAGCTGATTGAAGTTTTTGAATTCTGAGCCTCCGTTTGGTTTGTTCACAATTTTTTCAAGTTCGGAAACCAGAGTTTCAACATTTCTGTTGTCAGCGGTATGATCCAAATCTTCCTCTTCTTCATGAATTTCCTGATCTTCGCTTTCTGAAGTGTTTACAGGAATTTCATTTTCTACAGGAGTTTCTTCCTGCTCTTTTATTTCCGCACCTGTTTGATTTTCTGCTGTTTCTTGTGAAGTTTCTTCCGAAGTCTTTTTTTCTTCGTTTTCAGAAAAATTGTTTTCTGTTGTCATGGCGAATCTTTTTTGTGATTTGGCTTTACTATTTGGTGTGTTGGCGGCACGAGCCACCAATTAAACCACTAATATAATTTATTTTTCCGAAAAATTCCAAATTTCCCAAGCTTTTTCTGCCTGCTGTTCAAGCATATAATAGCCGTTGGCTGTTTTGGCATTTTTTTCCGAAGCCAGCTGTATGAATTTTGTATAGGAAGGATTATAAATCAAGTCAATGATAAGATGTTTATCTGTAAGCGCATTAAAAGGGAAAAGCAAAGTGTCTTCAGTATTCGGGAAAGTTCCAACGGGTGTTGTTTGTATGACTAAAAGATTTTGTGAAACGTCCTTTTCGCTAAGATTATTGAAATTCAGAAAACCTTTTCTGGAAACCGTTTTGTAAGGGATCTGATATTTTTCGAGAACATATTTTACTGCTTTTGCAGCACCGCCATCTCCGAGAATCAGTGCAGATTGATGGTGGGCTTTTTTATGAATGAGCAGCGTTTTTTCGAATCCGTAAGCATCGGTGTTAAATCCTTTTTTTTTGCCGTCTTTAAATAGGATACAATTTACAGCACCGATTTTTTCGGCTTCATCGCTCAGTTCGTCAAGAAAAGGAAGGATTTCAGTTTTGTAAGGGATGGTGACATTCAAACCGGCGAATTGATTTTTTTCCAGTAATTCTTTAAAGCTGTCAATGGAATCCAAATGTAATAAATCGTAAGAATGGTCTTTTAATAATAATTTCTGAAATTTTTCTTCAAAATATTTTTTTGAAAAAGAGTAGGAGATATTTTTCCCGATGAGTCCGAATTGACGTTTTGTTTCCATACTTCAAAAGTAAGGATTATTGAGAACTAAAAATAAAAAAACTGCTTCTTGCGAAACAGTTTTTATTATATTGAAATTGAAATATTTCTTATGCTTCTTCAGCTTTTGGAGCAGCTTCAGCAACAGGAGCGTCAGATACAACATCGAATTCGTAGTTGTATTCAACATTTCTGTGAAGTCTGATGACAGCTGAGAATTTACCAGTTCTTTTGATTGTATTTCCTGGAATTTTGATGTATTTTCTGTCGATTTCTACACCAGCTTTTGCTAATTCTTCAGCAAGGTTTGCGTTGTTTACAGATCCAAAAAGCTTATCACCTGTTCCTGCTTTAGCAGTAATGGTGATTGGTGTTTTCTTCAATTGCTCAACTTTTGCAGTTGCTTCAGCGATTAGTTTTGCTTCTTCTTCTTTTCTTGTTTCCAAAGTAGCGTCTAATGCTGCTTTATTTTTTGGCGTTGCCAAAACTGCATATCCTTGAGGAATAAGGAAATTTCTTGCGTATCCTGGTTTTACGCTTACTGTATCAAACTCTAGTCCTAAGTTTTCTACGTCTTTTTTTAGAATAATTTGCATTGTTGTTGTCTTGTTTAGATGTCAGATTTTCAGATGCCAGATTTCAGATGTTCGAAGTCTGTTTTCAAAAATCCAAACAGTTAGAATTTAATTTATTAATTCAGCAACTTAAAAAAGGAGAATTGATAGTATTCTTTTCTCTTTTTTCTTGTTTTTGTTTTTATTTCAAAAGGTCTGCTACGTAAGGCATTAAAGCTAAGTGTCTAGCTCTTTTAATTGCTGCAGATACTTTTCTTTGGTATTTCAAAGAAGTTCCTGTATATCTTCTTGGTAGAATTTTTCCCTGTTCGTTTACGAACTGAAGAAGGAAATCTGCATCTTTGTAATCTACGTGTTTGATTCCGAATTTTTTGAATCTGCAGTATTTTTTCTCAGATTTTGTATTGATATCAAGCGGAGTAAGGAATTTTACTTCTGATTCTCCTCCGGCTGAGGCTTGTTTTGCCATTTCGTCTATTGCCATTTTTTTAGATTTTAAGGGTTAAAAATTAAGCTTTTGCAGATTTTACTTTTGCTCTTCTTGTAACAGCATAATCTACAGCGTGTTTGTCAAGTTTTGTAGTCAGGTAACGAATTACTCTTTCGTCACGTTTGAAAGCAAGCTCCAAATCTGCTACAACACTACCTTCTCCTTTGAATTCGATCAAAGTGTAAAATCCATTCTTTTTCAGTTGAATAGGATAAGCTAATTTCTTAAGTCCCCAATTTTCTTTGGCAACGATTTCGCAATTGTGTGAAGTCAATAGATCTTCAAATTTTTTCACTGCTTCCTCCACCTGAGCGTCAGATAGAACGGGAGTTAAAATGAAAACAGTTTCGTAATTGTTCATAATGATAAAATATTTAATATTTATTTCGAGGTGCAAAAGTAGAAATTATTTTCTTAATACACAAGTATATGAAAAAGACCTGCAAAAAATGCAGGTCTTAAGAATTGTGTGTAAAAAATTATTATTTTTTGATTACTTTAACAGAACTAGTTCCGCTTTCGGTAGTAATAGTCACTACATAAACACCAGGAGAAAGTTTTGATAGATTAACCTGAGATTTAGCAGAGTTCAGTTCAAAGTTTGCGGCATTTTTACCAGATGCATCGAATACAGATACGGATTTTACTTTAGAAGGAGAATCGATATTTAATACATCAACAACAGGGTTTGGATATGCCTTGATCTGTGTTTTGCTTATGTCAGATACAGCAAGAGTACCAATGTTAAGTGTATAATCTTCTACTTGTCCAAAGCTTGAAGTTCCGCAAGGTGTAGCATTTGGAGTAAGTGATGAATCATGCATTCTTACTCTCATACGAGTTGTTCCAATAGTTGCTGTTGCAGGTATTGTAATACTTCCTGTCCAAGGTGATAGGCTTGCCGGTGTAACAAGAACTTCTTCTCCTGGATCGTTAAAGTCTTTATCATTGTTAAAATCAATCCAGACTAATACTTGATCGTCTTCAAAAGATGTTCCTGAGAACGAAGCAGAGAAAGTGTAAGTTTGGCCTGCAGTTACATTTCCTGTTACAGATGTGAAATCTTCATAACCTGCCGTTGAAGTCGAATTGTTATTGATATCGGCAAAAGTAACGTTAGAAATTTTTTCAAAACTAGTGGAAGTTGCACCAGCTGTACAATATTGTGGAGCAGCAGTAGTGAATGAATAAACCGTACAACCAGTAGCAGAACCAGCTGCATTTTTAGCAATAACTTTCCAGTAATAAGTAGATGAAGGATCTAAATTTGTAGCAGTATAGCTTGTTCCGGAAGCGTTTCCGACAAGAGTCGTAGGATCTGCATTTTTATCTAAATATACATCATAAGAGTCTGCTGTTCCAGATGTCGGTGCAGTCCAAGAAAATGCAACAGAAGTATATAATACATTTGTAGCTCCGTTTGCGGGCGTGCCTAAAGCAGCGCATCCTGGTGCACTTGTAGGAGCAGCGCTAACGCTTACATCGTCAATATGTAATGAAAACAT
>DAMDNI010000200.1:0-5150 GCA_032083825.1 Bergeyella sp.
AGTGCAGAAAGCTGCCGAACAAGGTGCAAATATAGTTTTAGGAGGAAAAAGAGTGGACAGAGCCGGAGCTTTTGTTGAGCCAACTCTGATCACAGACATCACTCCGAAAATGGATGCTTATTTTGAAGAAATTTTCGGACCGGTATTTATGCTTTACAAATATTCAACCATTGATGAAGCGATAGAAATTGCCAATGCAACCGAGTTTGGTCTTGGCGGAACTGTTTTCGCAAAGGATACCAAAAAAGCGATAGAAGTTGCCAGAAAAATTGATACCGGAATGGTTTACATCAATCACGTAACCGGAATTGCTCCGGAACTTCCGTTTGGTGGAGCTAAAAATTCAGGTTATGGTAGAGAACAATCTCCTGCCGGAATCTATGAGTTTGTAAATGCAAAATTAATCAGAACTACAACTCCTGATAAAAATTACTAAAAGCAAGAAAACACAGTTGCTGTAAAGTGAAAAACTGTCACAATTTGTGACAGTTTTTCTTTTTATAATTTAATAGAAATTGTTGCTTCTGTAGAAAATACATTGAACTGATTTGGAACAGTTGTCTTGTACCAAAGTTTGTAAGGCGTGATGCTGGCTTTGATTCCGAATCCAATATTCCCTTTCCAGATTCTTAGGCCTTGTCCGAATTGAAGTGTTGAGAGATTTTCAGAGTCGAAATTTGTATGAAGAACTACCTGATTTTCATTGGTCTCATTTTGTTGATTGTCCGGAATATCTTTGCCTCCGAAAAATATATTATTAAAACTTAATTCACTTACCCATTCTATTTTTTGATTCTTGATTTTAAATTCTTTTATCATTCTTCCTCCAAGATTCAAAACATATTCTTTGGTTTCAATATCGAATGTTTCGCCTAATTTTTTATATTTAAAATTATAATTGCTTGAACTTATTCTGAAATTTCCACCTAGTTCTAACCTTACATTTTCTTCAATGGGAGAACTACGCCAAACTCCCAATAAAATTCCTGGCTGATTACTTTGTTTTTGCTTAGAAAAACTTTGGAATCCTCCAACTTCGATAATCCATTTTTTCTTCATTTCTTGAGCATTAAAAAATGAAAAAACTAATAAAAAGAATAAGTATTTCATTTTTAAAAATTTATAAATGGCATTGTACGTTTAGAATTCTTGTTCCAGAAACCGATTTGGAAACCTCTGTTTTCTGATTTATTAATGACTCCTACTTGAAGACCTTTTAGCTTTTTAGTAGAATTATATAAACCCATTTGAAATGCGTTTCCTGAATTAATTTCATTGAAAATACCGATTTGTAAGCCATTCAACTTTTCAGCTCCATTTGAAAATGAAAGTTGAAGTCCATTTCCTTTTTCGATAGAATTATTTAGCCACGAGATTTGCAGACCATTCATTTTTCCAATATTACTATTGAAGCCATTAATTGAAATTCCGTTGGTTTCCTGAGTAATATGATACATAGAAATGCCGATTCCGTTTAGTTTTTTACCCTCAGTCATTCCACCTGTAGAAATATGAAGACCGTTGATTGTCACGGTTTCTTCACCTTCTTTCGGGATTTCTATTGCTTTTGGAATTAATAAATAAATTAAAGTAATAGGATTAGCTTGGATATTAATTCCATTAATTCTTTGCTTTTGATAAGCATCTAAAATTCCTAGGTTGATTCCATTTGTGTTTTTTGCAATCTTTGAAGGGTTGAAAGTGACCAAGGCTGATTTTATTTTTAAATCTTGCTTTAAAGAATCTTGCCCAAAATAAAATGTGCAAATAAACATTGAGAGTATTAGTAATTTCGTTTTCATAGCAATTAATTTAAAATTGATGAATCAAAATTATTTCTGAAATCAAGGTTTCCAAATGCGGAAATGAATTAATATTTTTTCTAAATTTGTGAAAATCGCAAAAATGTATCAGGATCTTTTATTGAAAGAAATCAGAAACAAAATCGGAGAGAAGTCTCTGAATGATGAGATTGCCAATGTTCTCAACATAAGTTATGATGCAGCGCACAGAAGAACTTCCCTGAAATCTAAATTTTCTCTGGAAGAAAGTCTGCTTTTGGCTAAGTTCTATAATATTTCGCTTGATAAGTTTGCGGGGAACGAAAATCAAATCGTTGCAAAAAAGACAAAACCGATAAGAACAGTTACAGATCTGCTCAATTATTTTGAAGATGCATTGCATTTGCTTGAGGATTTCAAAATCAATCCGGAGACTGAAGTTTATTATTCTGCGAAAGACATTCCGTTTTTTTATACGATTTCGGATTCGGTTTTGTCGAGATTCAAATTATTTGTGTGGATGAATTTACTTAACGAGAAAGACTTTATGAAGCCTTTCGATGATTTTCATTTAGAAAAATATTCCGATAAAAGCGAGAATCTGAAAAATCTCTATGAAAACCTGGATGTCACAGAAATCTGGAATAATACAACCATTTCCAGCATCCTGAATCAAATTACATTTTATACAGAAATCAGGGTTTTATCAAAAGAAACGGCGAAAATTATTTTAAAAGAGCTGAAAGAACTTATTATAAGTATAGAAAAAAAGGCGGAAAATGACAACCGCAAATTTCATATTTACGCACACGATATTTTGATTCTGAATAATAGTATTCTCTTTAGGAATGAAGAAAAATCTTCACTTTTTGTGCCGTTCAATATGTTTGGCTATCTGATGACAGATGATAAAAAAACTTGTGATGATGCCTTGAATTTTTTTCAGCATCAAATTAAAAATTCAACATCGTTAAGTTTTTCCGGGCAAAGAGACCGCAAAAAATTTTTTAACGGAATGTTGGAAAGAATTGAAAATCTGGAATTTTCTTTTTGAAAATTTACTCATCCTTTTTAGAATCCACAAGGAAAACATCCATCAGGCCTTCCGGCAATTGCATTTTAATGAATTTTTCTTCACGGTTCACTTCCAGAATCCAGTCTTTGATAATCGGGATGATGATTTCTTTTCCGGCAAGATTGAGAATGAAATAATTTTGCGCAGTCTGGTCGTTGATAGAAACAATATTTCCACAAGATTTTCCGTCAGCTTCACGGATCTCGAAGCCAATTACTTCGTGATAATAGAATTTTTTTCCAGTCAATGGAGGTAAAGTAGAAAGCGGAAGATAAACACCTTTTCCAATTGATTGGTTCACCAAAGCTTCGGAAGAATTTTTGAAAGAGATGATTTTCGTGTCGCCTTTTTGCCATTGTTGTTTTTCAACAAAAAATGGAACCAACAACCCATTAACTTCAACAAAAATTGATTCCAGTTTGTTGTACATCTCTGGTTGGTCTGTGTCCAGTTTTAAGATGACATTTCCTTGTAATCCGTGTGTTCTGGTAATTGTTCCTAAAAAATAGCAGTCTTCTTTTCTCATTATTTCCGATGATGAATTTTATTAAACAACAAAGACACGAAAACTTCGTGTCTTTGTTTTGTATCTTTTTGTAAAGAATTAAGCCTGAGTTTCTTCAGTTCCTTCTGCTTCAGCAGTTGGCTCTTCAGTAGCAGCTTCTTCTGTTGCAACTTCTTCAGCAGGAGCATTAGCAGCCTCTTCAGCAGCTTTTGCATCAGCTTCAGCTTTCGCAGCAGCATCAATTCTTGCTTGGTTTACTTTAGCTTCAGCTTCTAGAGCTGCTTTTTTAGCATCAGACTGAGCTTTTGATAAACCTTCAACTTTACCTTGTACTTTAGCATCTTTAGCCTCAACCCAAGCATTGAATCTCTTCTCAGCTTCAGCCTCGTCAAAAGCACCTTTAGCAACACCACCTTGAAGGTGTTTTTTGTAAAGTGCACCTTTGTAAGAAAGAATAGCTCTTGCAGTATCAGTTGGCTGAGCTCCGTTGTTCAACCACTGAACAGCAGAATCAACGTTCAATTCGATAGTTGCCGGGTTTGTAATTGGGTTGTAAGTTCCTAGTTTTTCGATGAATCTACCATCTCTTCTAGATCTTGAATCTGCAACCACGATGTGGAAGAAAGGTTTCCCTTTTTTACCGTGTCTTTGTAATCTGATTTTTACTGACATAAATTTAAAATTTTTGGGAACACGTCCCGGTTAAATATTTAGTGTGCAAAGATATAAAAATTTTTCAATGCAACAATTTGAAAATCTAATAATTTATCACTCAGAGTTTCTAGTTCTTGATTAAGCAAAACAATACCGTTTCACTCGTTATCAAATACAAAAAATTTGATTGTACACGTATATAAAATATCTATATTAATCTAAACTTCCCATATAGAATAATCCCAAACACTGTTGGTTTTCTTCGATTTTCAAAGCATTTTTCAGATTGTTGACGATTTTCGGAGAGCTCCAATAACAGCCGATTCTGTGAGCGGTACAAGTAAGATACATGTTTTGTACAGCCATAGATGTTGCGGCAATCTCCTCCCAATCAGGAACCAATCCGCTGAATTCTACAATGATTGAAATCACGGCAGTAGCTTTAGAAATTTTGAAACCGATATCTTCATATTTCTTTTGCAGAAACTGAAATTCTGGTGTTACTTCTTTGTAAATGTTTTGAAGTTCCTGGCCGAGATTTTGTTTTTCTTCGCCTTTGAAAACTTTGAAGCGCCAAGGTTTTGTACGTTTATGATTGGGAGCAAGAACAGCATTGCTGAGAACTTCGTCAATGATGTTTTGGGGAATTTCTTTATCGGTGTAATCTTTTGGGAAGATGCTTCTGCGCTCCTCGATAATATGTTTGAGAATTTTTGCGTTTTCCATAATGGTTCAAAGATACAAGAACAAAGACAAAATTAAAAACGCAAAGCAGAAAAACTTGCAGCCTAGAAAATTTCCATAATCTCCTGATGAATAGTATTGAGAACAAAATCATCACCGACTTTTTTCCCTGCCATGATCTGTGCCATCGGACTTTCGGGAGAAATGGCATAAAAACGATCATCCTCGAAGAAAAATTCTCCCAAAGAAACTGAAATATAAAAACGCGCTTTATTGGTAATCACTAAAGAACCAAGACGCACCTCTTCTGAAGAGGTATTGAGCACTTTGGACATGTTTTGTCTCATCGCATTCAGAGCTCCTAATTGCTTTTGCATCTGGTATATTTCTTCCTGAATTTCTTCTCGGATACTGTCGTATTTGGGAGTTTTCTTAATATCGCGGCTGGCTT
>DAMDNI010000200.1:5160-5559 GCA_032083825.1 Bergeyella sp.
TCCAGTTTTCTTATTTTTTCGGAAATCTGCTGTTTGACAAAGTTCCTGATATCATTTTTTTGATAAATCGTCTTCTGCATAAAACCAATTTTAGATAAAGATAAAAAAATATTTTAATCTCATTTTAAATAAAAAACCTTGCCAAAAACGAATCTGGCAAAGTCCTTAATTTTATATTTGAAAAAAGGTTTACTTTTCTGACAAAGTTTTTAAATCATTCAGCCCCTCTTCAAAAGTCTTCATCATTTTCCAGTTGAAAACAGGAATCATCGGCTTCATCATAGAAGAAAATGTAAAATTCATGTCCCAAGTTACTTTTGTGGCATCATTTCCATGCTTTTCAATTTTTATATTTGAAAATGCTTTATCTTTAAAAGGTTTTTCAAAATTGATATTTGT
>DAMDNI010000201.1:0-5536 GCA_032083825.1 Bergeyella sp.
TTACGGAGCTTGTCCGGTTTGCGAAGGCTACGGAAAAGTGATCGGAATTGATGAAGACCTTGTGATTCCGAATAAGAATTTTTCTGTTTTTGAAGATGCTGTTTCTGCATGGAAAGGCGAAAGCATGAGCGAATGGAAAAAAGATTTCATTAAGAAAGCAAAAGATTTCCCCATTCACAAGCCTTATCATCAGCTTACCAGAGAACAGAAACACTATCTCTGGAAAGGGGATAAAACAAGAAGTTTTCCCAGCATCGACAATTTCTTCAAAATGCTGGAAGAGAATCTTTATAAAATCCAATACAGGGTGATGCTTTCCCGTTACCGCGGAAAAACGCTGTGCCACGAATGCGAAGGATTACGGCTAAGAAAAGAAACAGAATGGGTGAAAATTGACGGCCACAATATTCAGGATCTCATCGAAATTCCGCTTGATGAGCTTTTACCTTTAATTAAGAATTTAAAGCTCACCGAATACGAACAGGAAGTGGCAAAAAGGCTGGTGTATGAGATCACTTCCCGATTAGAATTCCTGACAAAAGTCGGCCTTGGATATTTGACTCTCAACCGTACTTCTAATACGCTTTCCGGCGGTGAAAGCCAGAGAATTAATTTGGCAACAAGCCTGGGAAGTTCATTGGTCGGATCTATTTATATTTTAGATGAGCCTTCCATTGGATTACATTCAAGAGATACGGAAAATCTAATTCAGGTTTTGAAACAACTTCGTGATTTGGGAAATACCGTGATTGTTGTAGAGCATGATGAAGATGTGATGAATGCAGCAGATTATATCATTGATATAGGCCCGGAAGCCGGATATTTAGGCGGAGAATTGGTTTTTGCAGGAAATTACGAAGACCTGAAGAATGCAGACACTCTAACTTCAAAATATTTAACTGGACAGCTTGAGATTGAAGTTCCGAAAACACGCAGAAAAGCAAAAGAATGGATTCATATTAAAGGAGCCAGGCAGAATAATTTAAAGAATATTGATGTAGATATTCCTTTGGAAAACCTTGTAGTAATTTCAGGAGTTTCGGGTTCAGGAAAATCCACTTTAATGAAAGAAATTTTAACCACCGATATCCAAATTCAGTTGGGAATGGGCGGAAAAAAAGGCGATTATGATTCGGTTGAATTTCCAAAAAAACTGATTAAGAACATTGAATTAATTGATCAGAATCCTATCGGTAAATCTTCACGTTCGAATCCTGTAACGTATTTAAAAGCTTACGACGATATTCGTGATTTGTTTTCCAAGCAGAAAGCGTCAAAACTTCTGGGGCTGAAGCCAAAGCATTTCTCTTTCAATGTGGATGGCGGAAGATGCGATGAATGCAAAGGTGAAGGCGTTATCAACGTTTCCATGCAGTTCATGGCCGATATTGAACTTGAATGTGAGGTCTGCCACGGAAGAAGATTTAAAAATGAGATTCTTGAAGTAAAAGTTGATGAAAAAAATATTTCAGATATTCTTCATTTAACTGTAGATGACGCAATCGAATTTTTTCAAGATTTAAAGGAAGAAAAAATTGTTACCAAACTGAAACCTCTGCAGGAAGTTGGTTTAGGATATTTACAATTGGGGCAGAGCTCTTCCACACTTTCCGGAGGTGAAGCACAGCGTGTAAAATTAGCTTCGTTCCTGGTGAAAGGAGTAACTACGGATAAAACATTATTCATTTTTGATGAACCTTCCACAGGTCTGCATTTTCATGATATTCAGAAGCTGATGAAATCTCTACAGGCTTTAATTAACCTTGGGCATTCCGTAATTGTGATTGAACATCAGCCAGATATCATCAAATCCGCAGATTGGATCATCGATATTGGCCCAGAAGCCGGAAAATATGGTGGTGAAGTTGTTTTTGGCGGAACTCCTGAAGATTTAGCAAAAAATAAGAAATCTCATACAGCAAAATATATTGCTGAAAAGCTAAATAAATAACAGATTCTAATTTTTAATGAGAACAAAGCAGATTTATCCACAAAAAAATGTGGATAACCTATGAATTTTAACATTTAGTTCATATTGCATATTATTTTATTTTCTATATTTACATCAAGAAAATGATTTCAAAAGTGAAAAATCTCTGTTTTTCTACGAAATTTGAAACTAATTTAAATTTAGATAAAATTTAAGCACAGCAATTGTCGGCTGTGCTTTTTTGTGATGTATAACCAAAAAAAATGAGATGTTTATCTACTGAATCCACTTCTAAAGAGTGGATTCTTTTATTGTCAGAATACAAGCAATTCACTAAATTTGCATCCTCGGCCTCATAGTTCAACGGATAGAATAGAAGTTTCCTAAACTTTAGATCCAGGTTCGATTCCTGGTGAGGCTACTAGATTTTTTTCCGTTTCATATACTTTGGATGATCTTAGTCAAATAAACTCAAAAGTAGTTAATCCAAAATTTTATAAAAACTATTACGACATAAAAAACCACCAAAAACTGATTTTGATGGTAATTGTTTTCTTATCAATGTAAGTGTATGAGAAAGCTGTATAAAATTATTTTATTAAATCAAAAGTAACTTCACTTTTAATATCTGTGGAAGAAGCTCCTATTAATGCCTTAAACGTGCCGGATTCTGCAGTCCATTCATGTTTTTTGTCATCAAAAAAACTAAGAGCACTTTTATCAATGGTAAATGAAACCGATTTTTCTTCCCCAGCTTTTAGAAATACTTTATCAAAGCCTTTCAGGTCTTTTACAGGTCTTGGAAGGGATGATTTTAAATCGCTGATGTAAAGTTGTACAATCTCAGCCCCATCTCTATTTCCGGTGTTTTTAACCTTTACTGAGAACGTAATTTTTTCGTTTTCGGACATCTTTTTTTTATCTGCAGTAATTTTTCCGTAATTAAATGTAGTATAGCTTAATCCATGTCCAAATGGAAATAACGGTTTAATTTTTTCTTTGTCTGCATACCTGTACCCAACAAATATCCCTTCGTTATAAGTAATATTATCATTACCTGGATATTCTCCCAAGGAATGAGCAGGATTATCTGTGAGTTTTACCGGAAATGTAAAAGTTATTTTTCCTGAAGGATTAACATTGCCAAACAGAACTGAAGCTATTGCATTCCCTGCTTCGCTGCCAAGAAACCAACCCTGAAGAATGGCGGGAACTTCATTAATCCATGGCATAGCAACTGCATTTCCCGAAATATTAACATAGATAAGATTTTTGTTAACCTTCACTAGCTTTTGGATCAACTCATTTTGTCCGTAAGGAAGATCATAGCTTTTACGGTCGTTGCCTTCACTATCCTGGAAATCACTTTTATTAAGGCCTCCGACAAAAATGACAATATCTGCTTTTTTTGCTGTTTCAATAGCTTCTTTCTCCAATTCTACAGCAGAACGATGATCTTGAAGATTTTGTCCTGATATTACACCGTTATATTCTCCGCTTGCGTCTCCCACATATCCTCTGGCATAGATAACTTCAGCTTGATTCTTCACAAGGTTTTTAATACCGTCTAAAGGGAGAACCTCATATTTTACTTTCAGAGAAGAGCTTCCTCCTCCAACTGTCATCATCTTAATGGCATTTTCACCGATAACTGCAATTTTTTTATTTTTCTTAAGATCAATAGGAAGCAGATTATTTTTATTTTGTAAAAGAACGATACCTTCCTCCGCAATTTTTCTGCCTGCGTCTACATGCTCTTTTGTTCCAAGGGAACCCCACGGTTTATTACGATTCATAGTTGTAAGAAAAGCCAAACGTAAGATCCGCCTAACTTTTTCATCTAATTCTTTAGTGCCTACTTCTCCACTTTTTATAAGTTTTAAATAAGGATCTGCAAGATAATAATTACTATATGCATTGCTTTTTCCCCAGGTTAAACCATCTGTCCATGTACCAAACTCCATATCAAGGCCATTGAAGATTGCTTCTTTTGTATCATGAGTACCTCCCCAATCTGCAACTACTACACCTTTGTAATTCCATTCTTTACGAAGAATATCAATCAACAAATATTTGTTATGGGAAGCATGCTGCCCTTTATATTTGTTATAGGCTCCCATAATTGTCCAGGAATTGCCTTCCTGTACTGCTGCTTTGAAAGCAGGTAAATAAATTTCATAAAGTGCACGATCATCAACATTGACATTATATCCGTGTCGGTTGTACTCCTGATTATTGAGCGCAAAATGCTTTACACTGGTTGCTACTCCATTTGACTGGACTCCTTTAATGTAAGGAACAACCATCTGCGAAGTGAGATAAGGATCTTCTCCAAAGTATTCAAAATTACGCCCGTTAAGAGGAGTTCTATAAATGTTTACACCAGGGCCTAGTATCACATCTTTTTTACGGAATCGTGCTTCTTCTCCTAATGATTTTCCGTAAAGAAGGGATAAATCTCTATTCCAAGTTGCTGCTAATGCCGACAATGCCGGAAATGCGGTACAAGAATCATTTGTCCAGCCTGCTTGTTCCCATTCATCCCAAAGAACTTCAGGACGAACTCCATGCGGGCCATCAGTCATCCATATATCCGGAATCCCTAACCGCGGAACTCCTGAGGAACTGAATTTTGACTGTGCATGAGTCATCGCAACTTTTTCTTCAACAGTCATTTTGGACAATGCGTCTTCTACTCTCTCATCAATTGCTTTGGAATCATCCAGATATATCGGTGTTTTCTGAGCATTCATGAAGCAAAAGACAAAGATTAAAGCAAACAGATTTATTATTTTTTTAGACATGGTATTAATTCTTTAATTCGAAAGTTTCTTTTTTAACATTATCGCTATTCGTTCCGATCATTACTTCATAATTTCCAGGCTCACTGACAAATTTGAGGTCTGAATTATAAAACTTAAGCAACTCATTATCAATAACAAAATTTACCGTTTTTGATTCGCCCGCTTTCAGCCAAATTTTTTCAAAACCTTTCAATTCTTTTACCGGCCTGGAAATACTGGCTACGAGATCCCTGATATACATTTGTACTACTTCTGCCCCCTCTCTGCTTCCTGTATTTTTCACTGTTACAGATGCTGTAATTTTATCTTTATCATTCATGGTTTTCCTGTCAAGAGTTATATTGCTATATTCAAATTTGGTATAGCTTAACCCATATCCAAATGGATATAAAGGAGCGTTTTTCTCGTCCATATAATTACTTCTGAATTTTTCAAAACCTTTATCTGATGCTGGTCTTCCTGTATTTAGATGATTATAATAAAGCGGAATCTGTGCAACGCTCCTCGGGAATGTGGATGGCAACTTTCCACTTGGATTCGCATTTCCGTACACCACATCTGCTATGGCTTGTGCTGCTTCACTTCCTCCAAACCATACATTGAGAATGGCAGGTACATTTTCACTTTCCCAAACAAGTGTCATTGGACGTCCTGCAAAGAGTACTAAAACAACAGGCTTACCTGTCTGAACCAGCTTTGCGAGTAATCTTTTCTGAACATCAGGAATCCCAATATCGGTTCGGCTGCTGGATTCACCAGACATTTCTGATGCTTCACCCATTGCAGCAACGATTATATCTGA
>DAMDNI010000202.1:0-5526 GCA_032083825.1 Bergeyella sp.
GGTTAAGGCAAGCCATAAACAAAATCTAAGTCCACTAAAAAAATAATAGAAATGAAATGTAAAGTGTTTCAAATGCTGCAGAAGATGGACATTAGAAATATTATTTTATAAAGAATAATATAATATTTGTTCTACATTTTCCATTGCAATTTTTGTATAGTCTTTAAATGGATCTTTATATTTGAAGGACTTTACTTATTATTTTATTTCCTTTTAATTTTGAGATAAGTGATATAGAATTTTCATAAAAAATCTAAAAACAAGATTCATTAATCAAAATCTGCTCAAAATTCCCCAATGAATCTTTGTGTCTCCAAACTTAATTTGGTTCCCGAATTCACTTCCGTTTGAGATCTGGAAGGTCATTAAACCAATGGGAAGGAAGAAATTAAACCCAAGCCCAAAACTATATAGTTTTGGCTTTAAGCCAAGTGCTTTATTATTGAGCTGCCCGTACTGCATGAATGCGTCAAAAAATGCCTGCTCGCCAATTAAGTAGCGATATTCAGCGTTTCCATAATAGTAGAAATCTGCATAGAGTGAGTTCTCATTAAATCCGCGCATAGAATTCCATCCGCCAAAACGCATCAACTCATTAGTTGAGAATGTATTGTCAGAGTTTAGAATTGCAGTTTCTCCTTTTATATTGAACCAATGGTTTCCCGAAATATGCAGGTTATGCTCAATTAAAAAATATAAGTAATATTGTTTCGCCTTTATATTTTCAAGCGTATATTTTGTACTTAATAAATCGCCTTCAGCACGAATTTTTGTACGGTGTAAAAATAGTGGATTTTCTGAAGGAAGTAGATATTCATACCACAATCCAATTCCTTTTTTGCTGTAGTCTTTTCCCTGAACATACAAAGAATCCATTACAGTTGAATTCTCTAAATTCCCACGGAATCCCAGTTTTTGACGATTACTGAGATGATAATAAATCGCCGGCTGAAATTTAACATTCGCAAAAGTAGAATCCTGGCGATAAATATTCACATTCATGTTCAATCCTACATTGGTTTTCATAAAATAAGGAATATCAGTCTGTAAATTGAATGTCTGTCCTTTATCGGGATTTCTTTGCCAGTATATGTTGACCGTCTCAAAGCCATTGAACATATTTTTGAAATTCACATTCAAGGTTCCGTTGAAGGTAAATTTCTCAGTATCATCATTTCCAAAACCGATAATCCCGTCAAAGCTATTGGCTTTTTTCTTTTGAAGGAAAAGAAAAATTTTTGTAGAATCTTTTGTGAAAAGAGTTTGTGGCGGTTTTTCAAGCGTAACAAAAGTATGATTCTGAAGATTTTGAGAAATTGAGCTTAGATTTTTCTGATCGTATTGCTTTCCTTTAAATTCTTTTTCAATATTTTTAATAAATCGTTTTGGAACTTTTTCATAACCTTTTACAACGAAGCCATCAATTTTTCTTTTTTTGCCCTCATTGATCGAAATTTCGACAGTCGGAATGTCATTATAAATTCCCAGATATTTAGTTTTGATTCGGCTGAAGGTATAGCCCTGATCAATATATTTTTGATTGATTGAGTGCTTTAAAGAATCAAGGTTTTTAGTGAAAAAATCGGGATTTATCTTAAGCTCTTTCGCCAGTGAGTCAGAAATCCTGATTTGTGCTTCATTGTAATTTTTTCCTTTATCAAAAATGATTTCTGTGAGATTCTCCTTTTTTTTTACTGAAATTATTTTTGTGAAATAATAATTGTTTTCAGAAAGCGAGTCAAGAAATTTTGCAGCAGAAAGCGAATCCTCTTTTATCAATTCTTTCTTTGTTTGCGAATCAATAAGTACAAATTCTTTTTGTTGTGCATGAGAGTAGCTGCAGAAAAGAAAGAAAAAAATTGTCATTCTTAATGAAACATCACAAAAAGAAGAACCTTTTAATAGAGATTCTTCGCCCCTTTTGATTACGCTCAGAATGACATTCAGCATAAGTATTTAACAGGAATCAATCCATTTTATTGTATTTTTTCATCAGATTTTCGTAAGTATTCTGAGGAAGGATCCATTTGAGAGGAACACCGATTTTTTGTCCGAATTTACCGAAATAATAGTGAGCTTTCCACTTTTTTCTTTGCAATAGGGTTTCGATATATACAGCAACATCCAAAGGTTCTGTGCCGTCATCAACATGAGAATTCATTAATGAATATACTTTATTGAAAACGGTTTGATAAGGTTCGGAAACATTAGTTTTCACACGATTTTCTGCGATATTGGTTTTAATATCACCTAAATGCAATGAGCATACTTTAATATTCCAGGGATAAACTTCGTATCGTATAGCTTCTGTCGTTTTATCTAAAGCTGCTTTTGAAGCTGAATAAAATCCACGGAAAGGAAGCCCCATTTCTGAACCAATACTTGAAATATTGATGATTTTACCGTTTTTTTGCCCTCTCATTTTAGGAAGGACTCCGCTCATCATTTGTACAGCACCAATCAGATTGAGATTAAAGAGTTTTGTAATGTCTTCTTTTGTGGAATCTTCTACGGCGCCAACCATTCCCATTCCTGCATTGTTGATAAGTACATCAATTTGGTTTTCCGTTTTCAGTATTTCGGTAACTGCATTCTTGATTTGTTCGTTATCCGTAATATCTGTCGGAATCGTTTTGAAATATTCAGAATCAATATTTTTCCGGCTTAATCCGTAAACATGATGTCCTTTTTTTCCAAAATATTCTGCAAGTGCAAATCCGATTCCTGATGATGTTCCTGTGATAATGATGGTCATTGAATGTAATTTAAAGTTGATCGGAAGTTACTTCGAAAAAATCTTTCCAAAATTCGGTGTAGGATTTTTCTACAACTTCTTCATTTTCTATATTAAGTTCCTTAATCAGGCAGAATGGTGCAAAGCTCATGGCCATTCTGTGATCGTTATAGGTTTTAATTGAAATTTTTTCCTCAGGCTCGGTAAATTCAATAGATTTAATAGAATCTTCAGTAATATGTGTCTCACATCCGATTTTTTTCAGCTCATTCTGAAGGGCAACCAAACGGTCGGTTTCTTTTACTTTCAGAGTTCCCAAACCTGTAATATCAAACGGAATTTTTAATGCTGCAGCGGTTACACAAATAGTTTGGGCGATGTCAGGACAATTGTTCATATTCAGTTTTATGGTTCCCGGGAAATGAAAATTCTGATCCGGGAAAAGAGAAATTGTATGTTCGCTCTCATCAGAAATGGTATTGATTCCGAAAAAATCCCAGTATATCTGCTTCAAAACAGAGTCTCCCTGTAAAGAAAAAGTCCTGAAACTTTTTAGATTAATATTGTGCCTTCCGATTGCTGCGAGAGAATAGAAATAGCTTGCCGAACTCCAGTCGCTTTCTACTTCGTAGCTTTTAATGGAGGAATGAAATTCTTCTTTTTTATAAGGAAAAATTGTAATGGTATTTCCATGAAAATGATTCTGAACTCCTACTTCGGTAAGTATTTTCAAGGTCATTTCGAGATAAGGCCAGGAAGTTATTTCTCCTGTAAGGTTTACTTCTAATCCGTTTTCCAGTTTTCCTCCGATTAATAATAAAGAAGTGATGAATTGTGAGGAAACATCTGCAGGAATTGTAACGGAATTTTTTACCATCTTTTTCCCAGTAATTTTTAAGGGAGGAAATCCATCATTTTCCAAGTATTCTATTTCTGCACCAAGACTTCTTAAGGCTTCTACTAAAAACAGGATTGGGCGTTGCTTCATTCTTTCAGAACCTGTGAGGATGGTCGTTCTTCCTTCCATAATAGAAAAATAGGAAGTCAAAAAACGCATTGCGGTTCCTGCATGATGAATGTCGATGGTTTCGTTTTCAGAACTCAGTGCTTTTTGCATCAGTTGAGAATCTTGAGAGTTGGAAAGATTTCCGATAAGGATATTTCCGAAGAGCTGATCCAGAATCAAAAGTCGGTTCGAAATGCTTTTCGAACCGCTGATTTGTACAAGTTGATTATTTTTTAAAATTGATTTTTTTAGATGCATATTTAGATGTCAGATGTCAGATGTCAGATGTCAGATGTCAGACTTTCCTGAATAGTCTTAAATCTTGAATCTACATCTATTTTAATTTATCGTTATTTTGATGCCTGTCAAAATCGCGTTCGGTTTTCTTTTTCATTTTTTTATCGAAGGCGGATTGCAAATCTGTTCCGGTCTGGTTGGCTAAGCATAAGGTAACAAAAAGCACATCAGCCAATTCTTCACCTAAATCTTTCGTTTTGTCAGATTTCTTTTCGCTTTGTTCGCCGTACCTTCTGGCAATAATTCTGGCAACTTCTCCCACTTCTTCCGTAAGCATCGCCATATTTGTCAGTTCATTGAAATAGCGGACGCCAATGGTTTTTATCCATTCATCAACTTCCTGCTGGAGTTTTGTAATTTCCATTTTAAAAAGTGGATATTATTGATATGCTCCGATTGTCGGAGGATTTGTTCTGGCAATTCCTACAATATCAGTTGTAGCCGCTCCTACAAAAATACCTTTTGCTTTTGCTGGTGAATCATCCGCAACACGAAGATTCATTTTTTCTGTGTAGTAGTTGACAAAAATAGGATCCTTATCTATAATAGAATTGGTAGTGTTGTAAGTTGATTTTTCGCTGTATTTTAACAAAGAATAATTGATGTCATAATTAAAAGTCTGCCCGGAAACCGGATTCAACACAATAGCATCCTGAGCATGGCCGTAAACAATAGAATTTCTGATATTAAGTATTAATCCTGCGTTTTCCGTTTGGTCATCAGCATTTTTCCATTCATTCGTTGCATAAATTCCCAATGCAGGCAAAGCTGAATTAAATTCCCAATAATTGGCTAAAGTACTATGCAAAAGTGTAATATTTCCTCCCTTGAAAATTCCCAGGTTTGCTTCGCCACAGTTGTTCATTACAAGATTTGTTGCTGTAATTTTTGAATTAACAGCATGAATGCCGTATTCTTGGAATGTATGAATAATAGAATTGTCAATCGTTGCCGTACTTTGATATAAATCTAAACCAGTGGTTCCTCCGAAAATTTTTCCGTAATTCATTTTCAGTTCTGAACCTTCTTCAAAGGTAATTCCGTTCCAGTTTTTCGGAATGGTGTCGTATTTCGGATCATTTCTGTCTCCTCTGAATATCACTTCAGAATTTAAGCTTCCATTAATATTTAACTTGGAATTTTTAGAAATTTTCATTCCGGAATTTTTAAAGAAATACACTTTTGTTCCGGCTTGTATATCAAGTGTCTGATTTTCAGCTAAAGTAAGGTTGCCGAAAATGATTTTTGCCTTTTCATTCGTCCATGCAGAAGAATTGATAATATTAGGATTGGTTTTACTTTCAATAAAAAATTCTGCATCCTGAACAACTGAAAATAAAGTAACATGCTGGTTTCCTGCAGGAGATTCAAAAACTACCTGATCTTCGGCAATTGCTTCCGGAGCATTTGCAAGAGGGGCAATCTCTACGAAAATATATAAGCTGTCTTTTTTTCTCAAAGGAACGTTACTAAATTCTGTTCCTGCTTT
>DAMDNI010000203.1:0-5516 GCA_032083825.1 Bergeyella sp.
AACTTTTGATTCTAATATTGTAGGGATGATTCTTCTTTCGAAGTCGGCATGTCATTATATTTCAGAGGGCGGAAGCATTGTCAATACTACTTCTGCAGTTGCATATCAGGGGCATCCGGAATTGGTGGATTATTCTGCAACAAAAGGGGCAATCGTCTCTTTCACACGTTCTTTAGCATTACAGCTTAAGCCAAAAGGAATCCGTGTAAATGCAGTTGCGCCAGGCCCGGTAACTACACCGCTCACAAAAGCGACCTTTCATGAAAAAGAAACCGATCCTTCAGAACCTCCTTTTGAACGGAATGCTCTGCCAGAAGAAGTTGCGGCAAGTTTTCTGTTTTTGGCATCAAAAAATGCTGTACAGATTACAGGCCAGGTTCTGCATCCAAATGGAGGGTTGATTGTGAACGGATAAAATCAGAATTATTTCTATTTTTTCCTGAATGTTGCACAAAAGACGATTACAATAATCAACACTACAATAGAGAAATAAATTACTGTAAAAAGGTTAAATTTATCCATGCAATATAAATTTGTAAAGGTTTTTGTAATTGAAATTAACTTTTTGAAATATTTCGGAGAAAAACACAATTCAAATTTAGACGGTAATACGCAATCATTTTATGATCATGGTCATATGTCAGTACATAATTTTGCGGTCTTTGATTTTAAGGATCTTTTCTGATTCCATTTTTTTCAGTGTTCTGATGACGGTTTCTACGCGAAGCCCTGTCAAATCGCCAATTTGCTGTCTTGTAAATGGGATGGAAAATGAAAAAGGATCGCTGCAGTCCTGAAAACTTTTGAGATAATTCAGCAATCCGATGATTCTTGTTGCAGGGTTTTTCGAAGCAATATTCTGCATCATAATCACGCTGTAATAGAGCCTGTGAGAAAGACAGGCGTTCATTTCAACGGATAAATCAGGATGTTCTCTGAGAAGCCGGTGAAATTTCTCTTTTGGCATTCGGATGATTTTGCTGTCTTTTAAAGCGACGGCATTCAAAGGATAATTTTTCTGAATAAAGAGGAGAGAATCTCCAAAGCTTTGATTTTTACCTAGAATATTATGCACAAACTCTTTTCCATCTTCGTTATAATTGTTGAGTTTGATACCGCCTTCTTCAATCTGAAAATAATAACTAGGGGTTTCACCTTCATTAAAAATGATTTCTTTTTCCTTGTAAATCTTAGTTTCCGCACCAAATGAATACAATAATTCCTCATTGATTTTCATGCAGCTTATTGTTTTCATTGCAATAATTTTTTAGATTAAAATTTAACTTCCTTGAATATTTTACAATTGAAAAAATGTAAACAGAATATTATTATGATTATTAAAAATGCAAAAATTACACCGTTGTAATCTTTGTAAAGTTAAATTAAGTTAAATAAGTTATTGGTATTCAGTTTATTATAATTCGTTTTTTAATTTTTCTCCGTTTAATCATGGGTTTCCAAAGGAATATTCCATGAACCTTATACCGGGAAAATATAATTGGTACCCGATCAATACGGATACCAATTTCATTGAATGTAAGTATGGTGGTTTGAAAAATCTATCTGATGCTGTTGGCAGAATCAGTTTTGTAGGCAGAACTGTCTGTTGCAATTGTATCAACAGGAACAGGAGCAATAACTGTATCTGCAGCCGTTAAAGTATCAGTATTCATCGGAGAAGGCGTGGTTTCCTTCTTTGTGCAGCTAATTCCGCATATTAGAAATATGGCTGCTGTAAAAAAAATTGTTTTCATAATATTTTATTTTTTGGTGTGTAATTTTTTTAAAAAATTATATTATTGATGTATAGTATTTTGTGATTTTTCAAATATAATGAAGTAATCTGTTTTAATTTTATGACCTCAATCATAATATTGCTGAATATTTAGTCATATTTGTTTATTGTTCTAGTTTTTTAATTGCGTTTAGCATATCGATCCCTTTTCCGATCACAGGTTTGAAAAGATCACCTTTTTGTTTTAGACGATCTAAAGAATTGTAAATATTAAAATCTGTTGGCTTAAGTCCTGATTTTACTTCACTCCATTCCAAAGGCATTGAAACAGGAGCTCCGTTTTTCGGACGAAGGCTGTAAACACTTGCCAATGTCTGTCCGCGACGATTTTGAAGATAATCCAGATAGATTTTATTTTTGTCTCTTTTTTGAAGGCTTCGTTCTAAAGTTGTGAGTGCAGGAAGTTTTTGCTGGACTATCTGCATTAGAAGGTGCCCGAAATCTTTAACCTGATCATAAGAATATTTCGCTCCCATTGGAATGTAAATGTGGATCCCAGAGCTTCCGGAAGTCTTCGGAAAACCTTCGATCCCGGCAATATCCAGAATTTCCTTAACTGTCTGAGCTGTTTCAATTACGTCTTCAAAAGAGTTTTTTTCCGATGGATCCAGATCCAGAACAAGATAATCAGGATGATCCGCTTTTTTGATTTTGCTCGTCCATATATTCAGTTCAATACAGCCAAGATTATTGAGATAGGCAAGCGTTTCTTTGTCATTACAAATGATATAATTAATATATTTATCACTGCTTTCGGAGAAAACTTTTTGGGTATTTATCCATTCCGGAGTTTCTTCGGAAGCATCTTTTTGGAAAAAACTCATCCCTTTGATTCCGTTCGGGTAACGGTTCATTGATTGCGGACGGTCTTTCAGATGCGGAAGAATATACTTCGAAATGCTTTGATAAAAATCAATCACATCACCTTTTGTAATATCATCTTCAGGGAAATAGATTTTATTCTGGTTGGTAAGTTTCAATTCCTGCTTTCCGATTTTTTTTATCAGATCATTTTTTCCGGATCTAGATTTGGGAGCTGGCTTTTTCACAATATCTTTTTTTTGTGGATTTTCAGAATTAAATTCAACATTTCGTGGTTCAATATCGTCCCGGAGCCTGAGAAAAACAGGATGACGGTAAATATGGTCTTTGGTGAGTTCTGTGAATTTTATCTCCGCAACCAATTCCGGTTTCACCCATGTGGCTTTGGTATTGGTTTTTGGAGTGATCTTAAATGCCGGATTTTCAGTAATCAAAGATTCCATTTTTTGGAAAATTTCATTCAGGCTTTTGTCATTAAAACCGGTTCCTGTATGTCCGCAGAAGATCATTTCGTCATTCAGGTATTTGCCTAATATCAATGACCCGAATTTTTTTCTGGAACCTTTTGGCTGTGTAAATCCGCAAATAATGGCTTCCTCACTTTGATGGATTTTAATTTTCAGCCATTCGGAACTCCGGATGTTTTCCTTGTAGAGGCTTTCTATTTTTTTGGCTACAATGCCTTCAAGTCCCATATCTTTTGCTGCCTGAAAAAAATCTTTCCCCTTTTCGAGAATGTGGTCGTGATATTTTATAGTATCATTCTCTATAAGAGCTGCCTTTAGAAGCTCTTTGCGCTGGAGATAAGACAAATTTTCGGTTGAATGTCCATTTAACCAAAGCAGGTCAAAAACCTGAAAGATCAACGCCAGATTCGGGTTTTCACCAATTCTTTGCAGCCATTGAAAATTGGGTTTTCCTTTATCATCATACGCTACAATCTCACCGTCAAGTATCATCTCATGCTGCTGAAGCGTAAGAGCATTTGTAACTTTTTTGAATTTCTGAGAAAAATCCAGCCCGTTTCTAGAATAGAGACGAATGTTATTGTTGCGTATATCAGCAATAGCACGGTATCCATCCCATTTTATTTCGAATGCCCATTCTTCGTCATCAAATGGTTTTTCAGAAATTTTACAAAGCATAGGCTGAATAAATTCCGATAATTTTTTTTCTCCGGAAAGCGCAGGAGTATAATTTTTAAAATGCTTCAGGTTTTCGGACGGGCTTTTTTTTTACTGGTTTTTTGTTCTAGATAAGCGGTTACTTTTGATGTTTTTAGTGTATGATCTTCTGCATCGTATTCTTCATCAACTGCGTATTTGTCTTTGTGTTTTATGAGAAGCCAAGCATTTTCGTCTTTAGAATTTTTGATTTTAATGAGTGCAAATTCGCCTTTCAGTTTTTTGCCGTGAAGGATGAATTTCAATGATTCCTTATGCAATTCCGAACGCATGATCAGGTCGTCTGTCTTGTCTTTAATTTTTTCGATTGGTTCGTACGTTCCTTCATCCCAAATCTCTACTTCACCGGCTCCGTAATTTCCTTTCGGGATTGAGCCTTCGAAAGTTCTGTATGCGAAAGGATGGTCTTCCACCATCATTGCCAGACGTTTATCTGAAGGATTCAATGAAGGGCCTTTGGGAACTGCCCAGCTTTTCAGTACGCCCTCCATTTCGAGACGGAAATCGTAATGAAGCCTTGTCGCAGCATGACGCTGGATGACGAATCTTAGTTTTTTCCCGCTCGATTTTTCTTTTCCTTCTGGTTCTGATGTTTCCTGAAAATTTCTTTTTTTATTGTATTCGTGTAAAGGCATTTTTTAATTTTTAATTAAATAATATCAACCTACTTTTTTCTTTCCGTTTTCGAGGCTGGCTTTTAGCATTGCCATAAGATCGGTTGTTTTACCTTCTGGTTCTTTGGTTTCGGCAATTTTAATTTTTTTGCCTTTTGCTTTCTGCTGTATTATTTTTAGAAGATCAGCATTGTAGGTATCTTTGTATTTTGTTGGCTCAAAAGTACTTGCCAAAGATTTGATAAGTGCTTCTGCCATTTTCAGCTCTTCTGCTTTTGGTGTATTTCCGGAAGGGATTTTAAGGTCTTCAAAATTTCTCATTTCTTCAGGGTAACGCATCCTGTTGACCATCAGGATCTTATCTTCATAAGGACGGATCAAACAGAGAATTTCTCTTTCTCTTAAGATAAAAGAGCCGATTCCGGCCATTTTGGTTTTGATTAAGGATTTGAGTAAAAGTTTATATGCTGCTTCACCATTTTTTTGAGGTTCAAGGAAATAAGGTGTTTCGAAAAGCGCAGAATCAATTTCAGCTTCTTTTACAAATTGTGCGATGGTGAGAATTTTTGATTTTTCCGGACTTGCTGCTTCAAAATCCTCATCATTCAGGATAATATATTTGTCTTCGATTTTATATCCCTTTACGATATTTTCCCAGACGACTTCTTTCCCTGTTTTTTCATTTACTCTTTTGAATTTAATATTGCTGAGATCTTTGCTGTCGAGCATATCCAGATCCAAAGTGCTCGAATCTGTTGCTGAATACAGTTTGATAGGAATATTGACTAACCCGAAACCAATTGCGCCACTCCAGATTGCTCTCATGATTTTATATTTCTGTAAATCTACAAATGGTTGATGTTATGTGTTTTACATTTTTATTTTTTAATTTTATATAAAGGGAATGGTGGCAAGGTTTATCAGTTTTATGGCTTTTTATTTGTTTACCAATCTTACATGAAGCAAAAATTAGAATACGATCCGGAATTCGATTTTTTAACTCCTCAGGAATTACTTCTTTTGAATGAATTGTCTGTGTCAATTCAAGATTTTGTACAGAAAACACCGGAGTTGAATAAGATAAGGTATGCAACACGGGAT
>DAMDNI010000204.1:0-3348 GCA_032083825.1 Bergeyella sp.
AGAAAATTCGGTGGAGATTTCCTTTCACGGTTCACCGCATATTGCCAAAAAAATTCTTGAAGTTCTCATTAAAAATGGAGCAAGAATGGCTAAAGCAGGCGAATTTACCATGCGTGCATTTATGAACGGCAGAATTGATCTTTCGCAAGCAGAATCTATTGCTGATCTGATCGCTTCTGAAAATGAAGCCTCCCGGAAAGTAGCATTAAACCAATTGAAAGGCGGAATTTCGCAAGAAATATCATTCTTAAGAAATGACTTGCTGAATTTTACATCTTTAATTGAACTAGAACTTGATTTTGCAGAAGAAGATGTGGAATTTGCAGACCGTACAGCTCTTATTTCATTAATTAAAAAAATCGAAGCTAAATTAAAATCTCTGATTGACAGCTTCCAATATGGCAATGCAATAAAAAACGGAACCGCTGTTGCCATTATCGGGAAACCAAACGCAGGAAAATCCACTCTGCTAAATGCATTACTGAAAGAAGACAGAGCAATTGTAAGCAATATCGCCGGAACTACAAGAGATACAATCGAGGAAATTCTTCACATTAAAGGCCATCCTTTCCGTCTCATTGATACTGCAGGACTGCGGGAAACAACAGACGAAATCGAAGCGATCGGTGTACAAAAGGCTAGGGAAAAAGTAAATCAGGCAGAAGTTCTCGTATATCTTGCTGATGCAGGAACGGAAGACTTTACAGAAGATTTTGAAATGATAAAATCGCTGCTTCGCCATGATTTGGAACTGATTATTTGTCTCACCAAAATAGACGAGGTTCTACCAACCAAATTTGATAAGATTGAAAACGAATTCCGAAAAAATATTGAGTACGAGTTTGATTTTATCAAAATTTCCGCTATTGAAAACCGCAATATCCAGGACTTGAAAAATGAGTTTTCGTCTTATGTAGAAGAGTTAAAATCCGAAGAAGGAAATGTAATTATTACCAATCAGCGTCATTATGAAGCCTTACAAAAATCTTTGGAAGCGGTAAAAAGAGTGGAAGAAGCTGTAAATTTCCAAATTACAACCGAACTTTTAGCCTACGAACTGCGCAATGCTTTGGAATATCTTGGCGAAATATCCGGAGAATTTACAAACGACGAGGTCTTAGGAAATATTTTTTCTAAGTTTTGTATCGGGAAGTAAAGTCATCAACCCAAACAATAATTACGGAGATCCTTTTTTTTTCTATGGAATAGGTATAATGAATTATAATATAACACTCGAATTCAGAAAAATTAGTTTACTTGAAGGCTATAATTTTAAATTTCTAATTTTTAGATGTTTATATTTCTCCGCGTGTTTTTTTTCTGTATTCAATTGGGGCAGTTCCCATTTTCTTTTTAAAAGTATAGCAGAAATTTTCGGGGCTTTCAAAACCTACTTTGTATGCAATTTCCTGGCTGGTAAGAGGAGTATTAGTCAGTAATTCCCTGCTCTTTTGTATTCTAAGCTCGATAATATATTGAGAAGGCGAAAATCCGGTGTATTGTTTAAATACTTTTCTGAACCAAGAGTAACTTAGGTTCACTTCTTTTGCAATTTGCTCGGGGCTGATATAGGTATTATCAAAATTTTCAAGCATAATTACTTTAGCATTATTAATCTGCCCTGTAATTTTCATATCATTAAAGGTAGAATGCCGATCTCCTGCATAAGCTATGCCCAAAATATGATTGGTAATCCCGGAAAGCATCTGCTGAAATCCTGTTTTTTGTTCATTGGCAATGACAAGAGCAGATTTAAAAAGTTCTACTATATCTTCCCGTAAACCGATATTTAAAATTGGGGTTTCTTTGCTGAAAAAATTGTTAACCATCCTGTTTTCCATGATATCACTGTTGAATCCAATCCAGTATTCTGTCCATCCTGTAGACGAAAGAGGTCTGTAATTGTGCCATTCATTAGGGAAAAGCAAAACAATATTTCCAGCGGAGACAATCGTTTTCTGTAAATTGGAAGAAATAAACTCTCCTTTACCCTTTGTAATATATAAAACCTGAAATTCACTTAAAATTCTTCCATTCTCTGTGTCAAAAATATATCGAGAAGGATGATCTCCTACAGGATAAGGGGAGTTTGGAGGTACTTTTTGGTGACCTACCGTATTTACAGTGGTACCCCACAATTTATCCCGGTCATTGTACAATAGATAACGGGTGTGAAAATCTCTGTTCATGGGAAATCCTTTAAAATTATCAGTGCAGGATTGTCATTAAATATACTAACATTTTGTAAATCAGCAAAATGACATGCATCATTACCCGAAATCATTTTTCTCAATATTAAGAGCATTTTAACTAATTGTTACATCATTTTCCGAAGTAAAAAGAGCAAAATTATTAAGCTTTATGGTTGGCCTCTAGGATACTTTTATTCCTAAGAAAACCACCAATTTATGAAGACCTTTCACTTTTTTGCCTTAGATCTGGGTGCTACCAGCGGTCGTACAATCCATGGTATTATAGATAATGGGAAACTAACACTTCAGGAGCTTACAAGATTTCCTAATAAAATTTTAAAGATTAATGGAAACTATTATTGGGGCATTTATTTGCTATACGAATCTCTTATTGAAGGACTGAAAACTGCAACTTCAAAAAACATCAGGTTTGATTCAATCGGAATTGACACTTGGGGTGTTGACTTTGTATATATGGGAAAAGATGGAACTTTCCTAAATCTTCCGAGATCCTACAGAGATCCTTATACAGAAGGTATTCCCGAAGAATATTTTAATTCTGTGTCCAGAAAAGATCTTTACAAGCTTACTGGAATTCAGATGATGAATTTTAATACCATATTTCAGTTGTTTGCGGCAAGAAAAGAGAAATCTGCAGCTTTAGACCATGCCAGGAAAATACTTTTCATTCCGGATGCACTTTCATATTTGCTTACAGGAAAGGTATTTTGTGAATACACCATTGCTTCTACATCACAGCTTTTAAATCCTAAGACCAAACAATTTGAAGAAATTCTTCTCGAACCTATGAATCTTTCCAGTGCCATAATGGGAGAGATAATACAACCAGGTTCAATGGTTGGATATTTATGCGATAATGTGATGAAAGAAACGAATTCTGGGAAAATTCCGGTTATAGCTGTTGCCGGTCACGATACAGCATCAGCGATTGTTTCCATTCCTGCAGATAATAAAAATTTTGCTTACATCAGTTCCGGAACATGGTCTTTAATGGGTATTGAAATCAAAGAGCCAATCATTACGGAGGAGTCATACGAATTAAATTTCACCAACGAAGGTGGAGTTGACGGAACGATTCGTTTTCTCAAAAACATTACAGGAATGTGGCTGCTGGAACGATGCAGAACAGAATGGG
>DAMDNI010000204.1:3358-5449 GCA_032083825.1 Bergeyella sp.
ATGGGAAGAAAACGAAAATATCACCTATAACTACCCTGAAATAGTAAATCTTTCGAATTCGGTAAAAGGATTTCGATCACTCATTGATCCGGACGATAAGATATTTGCCAATCCGGATAATATGGGACAGGCCATTACACATTATTGTTTGCAAACGAATCAGCCTGTCCCAAAAACTCATGCAGAATTTATACGATGCATTTTCGATAGCCTGGCTTTAAAGTATAAATATGTGCTGGAACATTTAAAAAAAGTAGCACCATTCTCCATAGAAAAAATTCATGTAATCGGAGGAGGATCAAAAAATAAACTTCTAAACCAGTTTACTGCCAATTCTACAGGCTTGCCTGTAATTGCTGGTCCGAGCGAAGCCACAGCAATAGGCAATATCTTGATGCAGGCAAGAGGAGTAGGAGCCGTAGATACCCTTGAAGAAATGAGGGAAATTGTCCGCAATTCTATGGAGTTAGATGTCTATTATCCGCAGGAATCTCAGATATGGCATCAGGCATTTGAAAAATTCTTACTCATCATAAACAGACAAATAGAATGCAATACAATTTAAATAATGAACATTAAACATTTATATCCAATGAAAAATTTCAATGTACAATCACGTTATCAGGAAGCAAAAGAAAAGTATGCTTCAATAGGTGTAAACACAGATGCAGTACTGGAAAAGCTGCAGCAAATCAAAATATCCATGCATTGCTGGCAAAGCGATGATGTAAGAGGGTTTTTAAATCCCGAAGGAGAACTTACTGGTGGAATAATGGCTACAGGAAATTATCCCGGAGCATCACATACTCCTGCACAACTAAGAGAAGATGCGGAAAAAGCATTTTCATTAATTCCCGGAAAGCATAAGCTTAATCTTCATGCCATATATGTTGATACAGACGATAATGTCGATTTAAATACCATAGAACCTGTACATTATTCTCCATGGGTAGATTGGGCCAAAGAGCAGGGAATCGGCTTGGACTTCAACCCGACCTTTTTTTCTCATCCGATGTTTAAAAATAATTTTACCCTTGCTTCTCCAGATCAGGAAATTCAGGATTTCTGGATAGAACACGGGAAAAGATCCAGAAAAATTGCAGAATATTTCGGCAAAGAACTAGGACAAACCTGTGTTAACAATTTCTGGGTTCCTGACGGAATAAAAGACAATCCTATTGATAGGCTTGCTCCGCGCAAAAGGCTTATGGAAGCTTTAGATAAGATTTTTGAAGAAAAACTGGATGAAAAATACACCATAGAGTCCGTTGAAAGTAAACTATTTGGCTTAGGCGCAGAAGCTTATACCGTTGGTTCTCATGAATTTTATATGGGATACGGAATTACAAGAAACAAATTAATATGTCTTGATGCCGGGCATTTCCATCCTACTGAAGTAGTTTCTAATAAACTTTCTTCCCTGTTTTTGTTCAGCAAAGGAATTATGCTTCATGTCAGCCGTCCGGTAAGATGGGATAGTGATCACGTAGTTATAATGGATGATGAGCTTTCTGACATCGCAAAAGAACTTGTAAGAAATGATTTATTATCCAAAACTAATATTGGGTTGGATTTCTTTGATGCAACTATTAATCGTGTAGCAGCATGGGTAGTCGGTGTACGGAATACTCAAAAAGCCTTACTAAAGGCAATGCTGGAACCTATTTCCGATCTCAAGAAAATTGAACTTGATGCAGATTATACAACAAGGCTTGTGCTTACTGAAGAGCTTAAAGATTTCCCGTATGCTGATGTATGGAATTATTTCTGTGAAATTAATGATGTCCCAGTTGGATTAGAATGGCTTCCGGAAGTAAGAAATTACGAAAAAGAAGTTCAGTTAAAAAGAGAAACAGTATTAATCTCCTAATTACTACTACTATGGAAGCACAAAAAGGAAGCTTAAAAAGTACAATTGCAGTTTCGCTAACAAATTATCTGGATGCAGGAGCAATTGTAGCAGGAGCCAGCGGATTGTCTTTATGGCAAGATTATCTGCATCTTACCGGAAATGACCTGGCATGGCTTAATGCGCTAAGTGCCAACTGTTTTGGAGCGGCATTAGGAGCAATTATCGGTGGACGATTAGCC
>DAMDNI010000205.1:0-590 GCA_032083825.1 Bergeyella sp.
AGACTTATCTTCCCTGTAAGTAAGAGCCTGATTATTAGATTTTTCCTGATAATAATTACTCAGGGTATTAGACATGATGTATTGATGGTATTCTTCCGCTGTCATCGCAATCGGTTCTCCTGTAATAAGATTGCCGACTTTCGGATATACATAATACATCCCGGAATTCACATCATAAAAAGCTTCGTAACGTACCGGACTCGGCAAAGAATAATCCTGGCGTATAATCACACTGTCACTTGGTTTCACCTGTGCGGAAAGACCACTGAATGTAAGACAGCAAAAAATAAAAAATAAAAATTTATACCGAAGAATAATTTTTTTAGTCAAAATGTTAAATGTTTTTTAAAATTTGTTTTACCAAATCCTCAACAGAAACGTCCGGATTTTGTTTTAAAACTTTGTCTGCAATTTTCTCACTCATTTTTTTGGAAATGCCCAAAACTTCTAAAGCAGATAACGCCTCTTCTTTGATTTTATTATTTGCAAGCACAGAAATATTTTCTCCCGAAATATTGAATTTCTGTACTTTATCCCGTAAATCGACGATGATTCTTTCTGCCGTTTTGGCGCCAATACCTTTCACCTTT
>DAMDNI010000205.1:600-3104 GCA_032083825.1 Bergeyella sp.
TGAACTGATATCCTGATTGCTTAAAGAAGAAAGCATAATAAGTGCTGAAACCGGTCCTACACCATTAACACTTATTAACAGATTAAACATCTCTTTTTCTAAAAAAGTGCTAAAACCGTAAAGCAAATGGGCATCTTCCCGAATAATCTGCTGCGTGTATATGAATGTTTCTTTTCCTAGTGAAAGCTTTTCGTGGGTTTGAAGGCTTATCCCCACATAATATCCTATTCCGCTCACCTCTATCACAGCATAAGTTGGGGTAAGTTCCTGTACGATTCCTTTAAGAGAATAAATCATGTGTTTTTAAAAGTCTCAAATATAACAATTTGAATGAAAAGAAAAAAGCAGTCTTAAGACTGCTTTGAAAAGAATTTATTTTGTAAGTTCCTCCCTCCTTTGCGCATCCAGAACTGCAATTGTTGCGAGGTTTACAATCTCGTCTACACTTGCTCTCATCTGGAGCACGTGCACAGGCTGTTTAAGTCCCATGAGAATTGGCCCTACAACTTGAGCGACCTTCATTCCCCGGATGATTTTGTAAGAAAGATTTGCGCTTTCAAGATTCGGAAAAACGAATACATTGGCAGGATCTGTTCCGAGTTTTGAGAAAGGATAATCACTCAAATGATCACCATCCATTGCAAAATCGGGCTGTATTTCTCCGTCAACGATCATTTTCGGATATTTTTCGTGAAGAATCTGAACCGCTTTGGCTACTTTTTTCGATGTTTCGGAAATAGCCGCAAAGTTTTCAAAAGCAAGCATTGCAATTCTTGGTTCAATTGCGAAAGTTTTCACTGTATGTTCCGACATTTTGGCAATATTTACCAAATCTTCCACAGTAGGATCCTGAGTAACAGAAGTATCGGCAAAGAATATGGGTTTTTTTTCGGTCAGAATCATCATCATTCCGGCAATTTTATCGACTCCTTTTTCTTTTTCCACAACTTCAAGAACCGGACGTAAAACGGAAGTATAATTTTTAGAAAAACCAACAATCAGAGCATCTGTATCGCCATGCTTTAACATTAATGGCCCGAAATAATCACGCTGGCGGACAAATCTTTTGGCTTTGTATTCGTTCATGCCTTTTCTCTGGCGGAGCTTCCATAAGGTTTCGCGGTATTTTTTGCGGTTTTCATCCTGATCGTCATCATTTGGATCTACAATTGGTAAATCGAGATTGATTCCGAATTCTTTCATTTGCTGTTTGATGAATTTCTTTTCTCCCAGCAAAATCGGATGGGCAATTCCTTCTTCATAAAGAATCTGCGCTGCTTTTAAAACATTATATTCTTCTGCATTTCCGAGTGTCACTCTTTTCGGATTGGAACGTGCCCTGTTCTGCATCATTCTGATGAGTTTTTCATCGCGTCCCATCCTGTCGAGAAGATTATTTTCGTATTCTTCGAAATCATTGATCGGTTTTCCTGCAATCCCGCTTTGCATCGCTGCTTTTGCTACTGCAATTGAAACCCTTGTAATCAATCGGTTGTCAAATGGTTTCGGAATAAAGTAATCTCTTCCAAAACTTAGGTTTTTAAGGTTATAAGCAAGAATTACAGCTTCAGGAACAGGCTCTTTTGCCAAATCTGCAATCGCATGAACTGCCGCCAGTTTCATCTCTTCATTAATTCCGGTTGCCTGAACGTCTAAGGCTCCTCTAAAGATATACGGAAAACCTAAAACATTATTGACCTGATTAGGATAATCACTTCTCCCGGTTGCCATAATAACGTCTTTTCTGGTTGCCATCGCAAGATCGTAACGGATTTCCGGATCCGGATTTGCCAATCCGAAAACGATGGGATTTTCTGCCATTGACAAAAGCATTTCGGGAGTCATAACGTTTCCTTTGGAAAGCCCGACAAAAACATCAGCTCCTTTTAAAGCCTCTTCTAATGTTGAAAGATCAGTATCCGCAATGAAATCTATTTTTTCCGGGGTAAGATTTTCTCTGTGCTTATTAATCACGCCTTTGCTGTCACACATCAGGATGTTTTTTTTGCTGAGGCCAAGTTCCAGATAAAGTTTTGTACAGGCAATTGCAGCAGCTCCGGCTCCGTTTACCACGATTTTAACTTCACCTATTTTCTTCCCTGATATTTCTAAGGCATTGATTAGTGCTGCAGCGGAAATAATCGCAGTTCCATGCTGGTCGTCATGCATTAAAGGAATATTAAGTTCTTCCTTTAATCTCTGCTCAATATAAAATGCTTCGGGAGCTTTGATATCTTCTAAATTGATCCCGCCAAAAGTAGGCGCAATTCCTTTTACGATTTCGATGAATTTATCCGGATCTTTTTCATCAATTTCAATATCGAAAACATTGATATCTGCAAATATTTTAAACAAAAGACCTTTTCCTTCCATTACAGGTTTTGAAGCTTCTGCACCAATATCTCCCAATCCTAACACTGCAGTTCCGTTGGAAATTACTGCCACCAGATTTCCTTTTCCTGTGTAATCATAAGCTGTTCTCGGATCTTTTTCAATTTCAAGAC
>DAMDNI010000205.1:3114-5392 GCA_032083825.1 Bergeyella sp.
ATAAATCTCTCTGCGAAGAGTGTGGTTTTGAAGGAATGACTTCTATTTTTCCTTTAGGTTCTGCTTTGTGATAATCTAATGCAGCCTGGTTAAAGTTTTTTTCGTCTCTGTTATTATTTGGCATCTCTGATAGTATAAGTTTGGGAATGTTTGTTTAATGATATGAACTACAATTCAGGTAAAATATAAGTTCTGTGATAATCGACAAGGCGTTCTATCGGTTTCTGTACGATCGTCCCGATATTCAGGTGAAATTCTGCGGCGGCAGATCTTAAAATATCTTCGTAATAATATGCAATCGAACCTATGAAATTGATTTCACAGGACTGGCTCTGCTCGTAAGGCAACACCTGAAAATCAAAGTAGTTTTTCAGTTCCTCAAAAACCAGATGCTGTAAAAAAGGATGTTCTTTTCTTTCTACAATAAATTTGCTGAAATCTGCCAGATAAGCATTTGCTCTTGGGTTATGATACATATTTGTAATCAATTCATCAATTTCCAGATGGTAGGTTTCCGAAAACTGCTGATGAAGATCAGCCGGCAATTTTTTCATAAAATAATTTTTGACCAAAGCTTTTCCCAGCGCACATCCGCTTCCGTCGTCCCCAATCAGGAATCCAAGAGAAGGAAGTTCTGTGCGAATTTCGTCTCCGTCAAAATAGCATGAATTGGAACCGGTTCCCAAGATGCAGACAATTGCAGGTTTTCCGTTGTAAGCGGAATAGGCTGCTGCGGTTAGATCTTCTTTTACCGTAAATTTTGAATTGATAAAAAACTGCTTCAGAGCATTTTCAACTTTCAGGCGGTTTTCCGGAATCCCGCAGCCGGAACCATAAAAAAATACGTGCTTTATTTTGAATTTAATCTCAGAAAGCTGCGTATTGCTTTGCAATTCTTCGGGAATTCTTTCTACATCGATAATGTTGGGATTGAAGCCTGTAGTTTCGGTTTTGAATAGAAAAGAACCTTCGTCATCCAGAATTACCCAATCGCATTTGGTAGAGCCACCATCTACAATAGCAATCATATATTAACAATTTTGGATTGCTAAAATATGAATTATATATTAATACTGATGCGAAATTTATTCCTGATCTTCATCATCAATGAGCCAGTCTTCAATCTCATCTTCGAGATAGCTCGTTTGCAGCTTGATGGAATTCAGGAAATCGTCGGTGACAGAAATCTCTTCGGAATTTTCAAGATTCCATAATTCTTCTGACATCGTTGTATACTCAGAATAGACTCTTTTGAACCGCGAATTGGTCTTTTCCAGCTGTTCAATTTTTTTCTGCTGAGGCATAAATTTTCTGTATGGTCTGTATGTTTTCAAGGTCATGGATTTAAAAAATGTAAAGAATAATGTAAAATAAATACAGGTGCCTCAAGATAAAAAATACATTTTCATAGAATAAAAATGCAAAATTTATCAGGTAATATTTCGTGATTCGGTAGTTTAAAATTAGAACTATTTCTGAGATAAAAAAATTTTTTAACCAAAATTTTGAACAATTAACATTATCTTTAAATTTGCAATTCAATTCGATCAATGAAACAATTTATACTTCAGCAGAAACAGGTTCTTTTTTTCATTATAGCAGGAGGCCTCAGCGCTGTTCTGGAGATTGGTTCGTTTAAATTTTTCAGTGTTTATATTCCCCACTTTTTTTTACAGGAAACTGATTTTCATGGGATTCATTTCCCCTTGAGCAATATTTTTTCTACAACCTGCGGAATTGTTTCTAATTACTTTTTCAGCATCTGGTTCGTTTTTGAAAGAGGGAAGCATTCGAAAAGAAAGGAATTTGCTTATTTCATTGGGGTTTCCATTATTTCTACTTTTCTAAGTCTTGCTTTTTTCCAGATTTTTTTCAGGTTCTTTTTTACTGATACCCTAGATTTTGGATTTTACGCTCTAAGCCCGGAAATCCTAAGCAAGATTGCTGCTATCGCTCTAGTTTCTGTTCTGAATTATTCTGTCAAGAAAAAGGTAATTTTCAACGGATAAAAGAAATTAATTCCTATTTTTGAAGTCATACTTTTATTGGAATGACAAAGATTCTGAATTATGTCTGGCGCGGATGGATGGTGTTGCTGGGATTTATTTTTACCCTGATTTTTTTTGTCCCTGTATATCTTCTCTCTTTCCGGAAAGAACATTATAAATATGCTTATTTTTTTGTGAGAATGTGGTGCTTTGCCATGTTTTACGGAATGGGTTTCCGATACGAACTGAAAAGTTTAACCAGCAAAAAGATTGAAAAAGGCCGCCAATAT
>DAMDNI010000206.1:0-2963 GCA_032083825.1 Bergeyella sp.
GTGATAAATCCTGCACATCGGTTCCGATTTGAGGAAGATATCCGTTAATATGCAGACCAGTAAAAGTCCTGTTTTGGTTAGGTCTTCTGTAGAATCCTCCGGAAGTTCCGTGTCTTAAGCTGTAACCGCCAAAAGTGTATACTTTCCAGTCATCATTGATCGGCACTTCGATATTAGCAAAAAGCTGGTGGTTGTTCAGCTTGGATTGCCCGACCTGCATGTTGAAATCTTTTCTGCTTAAACCTCTGTAATCCATTTCCTGATTGGTGAAATCAGTGGAAAGCAATCCCTGCAAAGCTCCAATTGTATTTGCTCCCTGAATCTGGTTTTGATAATCAGATGAAAAATAACTTACATCCTGTGCATATTGATGAATATAGTTGATAATCTGTTGGGAATTTGGTGTATTTCCAATGTTGGTGAATAGGGAAGAAAGATTCACTCCGTCATTCAAAGCCCGTTGTTCGATCGCATTGTAAGCATTAAATAGATTTCCACTTTCAGTTCCTGCTCTGTAAGTCGGGTTTCTAAACTGTGATGACCATGTGACATTATAAAAACCGCCTCTTTTTCCGATTCTGTTTCCATAGTTAAGATCAACCTGAATGTTTTGGCCGTCGAAATCTCCGGTATGATCATTTGCGGTTGGGGTAAGGTTTCCGCCGTAGGTAAATTGCCCGGTTAGTTTCCCGGTATCTCTTTTTAGTCCTAAATTGATAACTCCGGCAATTGCATCAGATCCATATTGTGCAGAAGCTCCATCTCTTAAAACTTCGATTCTTTCTACTGCAAATGAGGGGATTGCATTTAAATCTGTTCCTACTGTTCCTCTTCCCGGAGATCCGTTTACATTCACTAAAGCTGAGGTATGTCTCCTTTTTCCGTTAACCAAAACTAAAACCTGATCGGGCCCAAGCCCTCTTAATTGTGCAGGATCCAAATGGTCTGTACCATCAGCATTCGTTTGGATTGTTGAGGTAAATGAGGGCGCAACAGCATTAAGAATTGAAGAAATATTAGTTTGCGGAAGAACCACAGATTCTTGCTTTAAATTGAATACATCTACAGGAACAGGACTGTCGGTTTTTGATCTCGCACCACTTCTTGATCCCAGGATTACGACTTCCTCTACATTATTTGTTTTAACGGTATCATTTTGTTGTGCTGCAGCATTTGATGCCAAGAAAAATAGCACGGAAACCGATAAAATAGCCTTTCTGTTTTTCATTATTTTTTAGTGTTAGTTGTTTTGAGTTGATTGTTTGAAGGGGCAAAAGTAGAATATAAAAATAAGTCTACCAAATTTGTAGACTAAAAAATTAATAAAAATTTAAGAACTTTTTTGAATTTTATTAAATTTTAGTAAGTTTAGCGAACTTTAAAATGAGATTCTTCTCTCCTTCGTGTTGGAAACGTACTTTTGCTTTTATATTTTCAGGATCAGTTCCATCAAGGAAAATGACTTCCCCAACTCCAAAACGGTCATGTCTTACGCGGTCGCCAACCTCGATATCCTGTGAAGAATTTCCGCCTGTATTGATTTTTGCCTTTGCAATCGGCGTGAGTTTTACCTGCTCAGGTTTGGGCTGTGAAGGAGAATTTTCATTCAGGTTCAGTTTTTTCTTTGGTTCCAGTTTTTTGAAATTTCTTGGAACTGAAGGTGTATCATCAAACAAGTTAGACTGCAATCCGGAATGGTTTACAAAGCGGCTTTCGATAGCAGGATTGATGAATTCTATATATTGAGAATCTACTTCACTTAAAAATCTTGAAGGCTCGGCATCTGTAATTTTTCCCCATTGGAATCTGGAAACCGCATAAGTGAAAAACACTTGCTTTTCAGCTCTTGTCAAAGCTACATAAAACAAACGGCGCTCTTCTTCCAGCTCTTCTCTTGTAGATGAACTCATAAAGCTGGGGAAAAGATTTTCTTCAAGGCCAACCACATTTACGATCGGAAATTCAAGGCCTTTGGAAAGATGGATGGTCATTAATGAAACTTTATCGCCTTCATTTTTATCACTGTTGTCCTGATCGGTGGAAAGTACAATATTTTCAAGGAAATTTGAAAGGGAAGGATCTCCGTCTTCCAGCTGCTGCTGCTCTTCGATGAAACCCTGCATCGAGTTCATGAGTTCCTGGACGTTTTCTACACGTGAGATTCCTTCAGGAGTCTGGTCGTCTTTCAGAAATTTGATTAATCCGCTTCGTTTTGCTACTTCCATGGCGACATTATAAGCATTTTCGGTTTTCAATAAAACCTGAAAAGCTTTGATCATGCTCCAGAAATCAGATAATTTTGTTAAAACGCCCTTGTTTAATCCTAATTGAGGGGAATAAAATCCAAGATTATCCAAAACTTTCGCTACTGAAATATTTTGAGAATCAGCAAAAACAATTAATTTATTCTGAGTGGTTTCCCCGATTCCGCGGGCAGGATAATTGATGATTCTCGTTAAAGCTTCGGAATCATTTTCATTCATTAAAAGCCGCAGATAAGCGACCAGATCTTTGACCTCTTTTCGCTGATAGAAAGACAAACCTCCATAAACACGATACGGGATATTCTTCCTTCTCAGTGCATCTTCGAAAGCCCGTGTCTGCGAATTTGTCCTGTAAAGGATGGCAAAATCATTGAATTTCCGCTGGTCCCGGTTATGAAGTTCCCAGACATTCGAAGCTACGAAATTGGCTTCATCCGCATCTGAAAGTGCCCGGTATACTTTTATCTTTTCACCGACTTCATTGTCACTGAAAACATTTTTTTTGAATTGCTGAGTATTTTTTGAAATTACAACGTTGGCGGCGTCCACAATCGTTTGTGTAGAGCGATAATTTTGTTCCAGAGAAACGGTAATTGCATCCGGATAATCTTTCTTAAAATTTAAAATATTGTAAATATTCGCACCACGAAAAGAATAGATGGATTGTGCATCGTCTCCGACTACACAGATGTTTTCAAA
>DAMDNI010000206.1:2973-5237 GCA_032083825.1 Bergeyella sp.
GTTTTCAAATTTTGAAGCCAAAGCTTTCACAATCAGATACTGCGAATGGTTCGTATCCTGATACTCATCCACAAGAATATACCTGAAACGATCCTGGTATTTTGCCAGAACTTCCGGAAAACGGGTGAGCAATTCATTGGTTTTCAGCAACAGATCGTCAAAATCCATTGCTCCGTTTCTGAAGCAGGTTTCCACGTATTTCTGATAAATCTGACCAATTAGCTTCATATTTGCCTTTTCATCGGCTTCCAGAAGTTCAGGATTGTTGAAATAGGCTTTTACAGTGATCAAATTGTTTTTGTAAGTGGAAATTCTTGACTGAACTTTTTTAGGTTTATAAAGTTCTGTGTCAATGTTCAGGTCTTTGATTACTTTTTTTAGAACATTTAAGGAATCCTGGGTGTCATAGATCGTAAAATTAGAAGGAAAACCAAGATAATGCGCTTCACTTCTCAGAATTCTTGCAAAAACAGAGTGGAAAGTTCCCATCCAAAGACTCCTTGCATTGCTGTCGCCAACTACTTTTGCAATACGGTCTTTCATTTCGCGGGCGGCTTTGTTGGTAAATGTTAAAGCCAGAATATTAAAAGGGTCTACACCGTTGGAAATTAAATGGGCAATACGCATCGTCAGAACACGGGTTTTCCCGGAACCTGCTCCTGCAAGCACCATCAGAGGTCCGTTTAACGTTGTAACTGCTTCGTACTGTGGTTCATTCAGCCCTTTCAGATAATCCATTGAAATGTAAAATTAAAGAGAGCAAATGTAAAAATTTTTAAACTAATTTTTATTGAGCCAGAAGTGTATGATTTTCAAAAAAATGAGTATATTTGCAACCTAATTTTTAAAACAGAATGAGTACGATATTTACATTGTTCATGGTTTTGATCATGATTGCAAGCATACTTCTGATTATCATCATTATGGCACAGAATCCTAAAGGAGGAGGCCTTTCTGGAACTTTTGGAGGAACATCTTCTGCACAGTTCGGAGTTCAGAGAACAAATGATTTTATGGAAAAAGCAACCTGGACTTTAGGAATTACAATTGTTGTTCTTATTATTTTAAGCATTGTTCTTACCGGAAAACCTGTTCAGACAGTTCAAAAAGCTCCTGCTAAAAAAGAAACAAGCGCTCCTGCCAATCAGCCGGCTTCTCAAGCTCCGGCTACAACAACAGGAAATACAATTCCTGCCCCGGCAAATTAGAAAGTTATACATCCACAAATATAAAGCGGCCTGAAAACTATTTAAGGCCGCTTTTATTTTTGTTAAAGTTTTGATTTTTCGATGAAATATTTGGCTTTTAAACCTAATGTTAAAACAAAATGCTGCAAAGGTTTTTCTTTGTAATATTTATCAATAAAAATCTGCATGGCTCCGTAAAACCGTTCCAGATAGATTTTGTCTTTCACTGTGCTTTCACCTTTGTGATGGAGAAGCGAAGCTTTTCCGTAATAAAAATTCCGGTTTCCGGCTTTTAAGATGGTATAACAAAGATCGATATCTTCTCCGTACATAAAATATTTTTCATCCAATCCTCCTGCTTTTTCATAAACGTCTTTTTGGGTAAGAAAAAAGGCTCCTGTAATAACGTCAACTTCAGCAATTTCGTTTTCCTGAATATCATTTCTGTAATAAGATTTGGAATTATTTTTCTTAAAATTAATAAATAATTTCTCGAAAGAATTGAACATATCCGGAACCGAGCGTTTACTTTCCGGCAGAAAATTTCCCTGAGCATCATGCATTCTTATTCCAAGACATCCGAAATTTTCCTGAGCATCCGCAAAATCCAAAAGTTCTTTCATATAGTAACCTTCAAATTCGGTATCAGGATTCAGAAGCAGAATATATTTCGCCTTTGCCTTTTTTACAGCTCTGTTGTTGGCAATGGCAAACCCTTCATTTTTGGGATTGCTGATAAAGTGGAATTCTGGAAATTCAGAAATTAGGCTTTTCCATGAATCGTCCGGCGAAAGATTATCAATTACAATCGCTTCATAATCAACATCTTTTATAAATTTCTGAATCGAGGAAAGGCAGTTTCTCAATAATTCAGTGACATTATAATTGACGATGATAACGGATAATTTCATTAATTTTTATATTGGTTTTTCAATTAAATTAATTTTTTTCATCATAAGGAAGTCTGTTCAGGATTGATCTTCCCAATGAAATTTCATCAGCATATTCCAGTTCGTCGCCTACAGAAATTCCTCTTGCAATCGAGGAGAATTTAACTGGGAACTGTCTGAATTTCTT
>DAMDNI010000207.1:0-5233 GCA_032083825.1 Bergeyella sp.
TTTTAACATTATTTACTTGTTCCGCTTCAGCTTTTTGCTGATTTTCAGCTGGAATATTTTCAGAAATTTTGCTTTCAAGGTCGAAAGACTCTACGGGTTGCTCCTGAATCCCGCTTTCTTTCTCTGAAAAATTGTGGTTTTCTGCGAAATTGATATCATGATTTTGAGGCAACTCTTCTTCTGCGGTTTCAACTTTAGGTTTTTTATTGGCTTTCATCTTTGCTTCAACTTCGGCAATAAGACACTGCATTTCCGCATCATGACGGCTCAATTGTGGTTTTGGAATTTCGTAATTTTCTTGCCGAACATTGGCTTTCATCTGAATTTCAGGCATGAACGCTCCTGTTCCGTGAAAACTTAGCTCTGAATTAGATTCAATTTCTTGTTTTTCCGAAGAGATGTTTTCTTCATTAACAACTTCTTCCCTGGAAAAATTTTCAGCGTCTTCAGATTCTACAATTTCCGTATCAGAAGTGGGTTTTTCAACTTTTATACCTGGCGCAAATTCATCAAACTGATGAAAATTAATTTCCTGGTCATCTCTTGGAGCAGTATTTTCTTCCTTATTAAAATGATTTTCTGACGATTCTGTAAGTTCAGGAATATTGTCTTCCGAAGAAATTTTAATGATATTTTCTTTTGCGGTTACCAAAATTCCTGATTCTTTGGTTGCTTCTAGATCTATTTTTTTGAAAGCGTCTTCTGTAAAGGTACTTTCTTCACCTTCAAAAAGAATCCTGTTAAGTTCTCCATTTATATAAACAGGTTTTGGGGCTTCATATTCCCGACGATTCTCTTCATTATAAATGCTTGAGCTACTTTGAATATTTTCTGCATTGCCGGCAAATGAAACTTCACTTGGTTTTTCACTATTTGAAATCTCTTTAATCTGTAATTCTTCCTGAATTTTATTTTTATTGATAAACTGATAAAGGATTTTTTTGTCCGTTGTATAAGCAGCTGTTTTTGAAAGCTCTTTCTGATAATTTTCTGAATCAAACTGATGAACGCCATATAAGTAAAGCGCTCTTACACTCTGAATATAGGGGAATTTCTGAATTTCAGATTCCAGCAGAGACAAATCGTTTCCTGAAAAAAGCTCAGGAGTTTTTAAAAGCTCTAATGTTCTAGGATTTATCATATTACCAATTCGCTACAATATCATTAAAAATCTTATTGATAATTCTCTCATTTACGATTTTTACCTGAGTGGTTTCAATCTGGTTCTGATCAAGATCACTGCTGAAAGCGGCTTCGTCGGTATAAGACCGGTCAAAACTTTTATCCGGTTCCACATTATTTTCGTAATGTACTTTTACGGTGATGGTAAGCTTGTTCTGCGCTGCCTGAATGGTACTGGTACTCGTACTGCTGGTGGTCGCACTGGAAATTGTGGTTGGCGAAATGGTATAATCGGTAATCTCTCCTTCCAGCAAAATATCAGGATTTTCTTTTGTGCCTTTAAGTGTGGTTCTCTGGAGAAAACGATTCTGAATATCAATCGAAAACTGCTGTGCAAGATTCGGGTTAAAAGCCGTATTGTTGATAAAATCGTTAATTCTTATCGTTTTGGTTTCAGGACTGAGTGAAGATCCTGTGAAAGTGTAGCAGGAATTCAGTAAAAAACAGATTACCGCAAACAGACTCCCTAATTTTATTTTATCTAAAACCGATTTAGTCATTTTAAAAATTTTGAGTTCCGATCTCTTTTATTTCGTCATGCTCAATCTGCTCGAATGCGTCTTTGTAAGCAAAATAATGAGCGATATAATAAAATGGCATTGTAATAATAATACCTATGATACACAGCAATATCCCGATCTGTCCTAAAAAACTTGCCACAATTGAAAAAAGGAAAATAGTAAGAAGGTTTCCCTTTGTCATTTCTTTGGACATCTTCCATGCTTTTTTAATATCCGTCACCTTTTTAAAGGTGATAAATGCAGGAATATAAAACGCCTGCAAGACAAAATAAAGCAAGACAAAATAAGCTCCTAAAAAACACAGCATTCCAAAACCTCTTACCAAACCGGAAACAACACCTTCACCACTTCCCGCAATCAGCATTATAAGCCCGACAGGAATGAATATCAAAAAGAATCCTGCAAAAATATAAACCTGCAGAATAAGATAAGGCATGAAGTCATCAAAATCAAAAATTTCTCCGGCACTTGTAGGAAGACCTTTATCTATTTTATAACAAATTCTGTAAAAATTACCGATTGCAAGAAATCCGCAGAAAGGAATGATTGATAAAAGCGATACGCAAATAAAGGAAAGGATAAAAGTTCCTAAATCTTTCTTCATCAAATCTATCGCTTTGGAGATGTAATCCCCTAAATTGAAATTCACAGGTTTTATGTTCAACGGTCCCAATGGTTTATTTTTTAGTCTTCTAAGTTGTATTGTTTTATTTTTCTGTACAGCGTTCTTTGAGAAATTCCCAATTCGTCAGCTGCTTTATTCCTTCTGCCTTTATGTTTTTCCAAAGCTTTTACAATCAGCTCTCTTTCGTTATTCTGTAAAGAAAGAGATTCGGGCTTCGCTTCCTCCAATTCTATATCTTCAATATCATCGTAATCGTCAGAAGGATTGGTGATAATTGTAGGATTCTGAATTTTAGGCTCTTCATTCTCAAAATACAGAAGAGAATTAGGATTATTCACCGTTTTGCTTTCAGGAGTATAAATCCTGTTGATTAAATTCTGTTCCTGGTTGCTGAATTCTACGTTTCCGCGATTCTTTATGAGTTCCGAAGTTAAGGATTTTAAATCATTAATATCATTCCTCATATCGAAAAGAATCTTGTACATGATTTCTCTTTCCGATCCGAACTCTGATCCTGAATTTCCACTTGGCGTATTTTTCTGAACAACAGCAGGAAGATGCACATTCATCGGAATGTATTCTGCTAATTTTGTAGAATTTATTTCGCGGTTTTGTTCCACCACGGTCATTTGTTCAACGAGATTTCTCAGCTGGCGAACGTTACCCGGAAAAGAATAATTTTCTAAATAAGAGACTGCATCTTCTGTCAATTTCAGCTCCGGCATCCTGTATTTCTCAGCAAAATCAATAGCAAATTTCCTGAAAAGCAAATGAATATCACCTTTTCTTTCCCGTAAAGGAGGCATGTCAATCTGCACCGTATTCAGACGGTAATACAAATCTTCACGAAAACGGCCGTCCGTAATTGCCTTCATCATATTGACGTTGGTTGCAGCAACAATTCTCACATTGGTTTTCTGAACCTGGGAAGAACCAACTTTCATAAATTCACCGCTTTCCAGAACTCTCAACAGACGAACTTGTGTCTGCAAAGGCAATTCTCCGACTTCGTCAAGAAAAATCGTTCCGCCGTCAGCCACTTCAAAATACCCTTTTCGGGTAGAAGTTGCTCCTGTAAAAGCTCCTTTTTCGTGACCGAACAATTCGGAATCAATCGTTCCTTCAGGAATTGCACCACAGTTGACAACAATATACGGCTGATGTTTTCTCCTGGATTCTGAATGAATAATTTTCGGGATAAATTCTTTCCCGACACCGCTTTCACCGATTACAAGTACGGAAATATCTGTTGGTGCAACCTGAATTGCCTTTTCCAAAGCCCGGTTAAGTGCGGGAAAATTCCCGATGATCCCGTAACGGTTTTTTATAGATTGTAAGTCTGCCATTTTAATTTGATGTTTGAGATTTGAAATTCAATGGTTATGAATCTCAAACCGTTTCTCCCAAAAGTGTTCCCTGTGTATTTCCGTGAACAAAAACGGAAACAATGTCACCAATTTTCTGACCTTCCAGCTTATCGAACACACACACTGCATTTTGAGAATTTCTGCCTTTCCATTGGTTTTCATTTTTTTTGGAAGTTCCTTCAATTAAAATTTCGTGAATTCTTCCAACATAAGAAGCCATTCTTTTTCTGGATAATTCGCCTTGCAGCGCAATCACTTCCGCTAAACGTCTTTGTTTTACATCTGCAGGAATGTCGTCTTCCATTTTTTTGTGAGCTGGTGTCCCCGGTCTTTCGGAATAGGCGAACATATAGCCGTAATCGTATTCTACTTCTCTCATTAATGAAAGTGTATCCTGATGATCTTGTTCTGTTTCCGTACAAAAACCGATAATCATATCTTGTGAAAATGCAACTTCCGGAACGATTTCTTTTGCTCCTTTAATTAAATTCAAATATTCCTGGCGTGTATGCTGGCGATTCATTAATCCTAAAATCCTGTCACTTCCGCTCTGAACCGGAAGATGAACATATTTGCAGATATTTTTATGCTTCGCCATTACTCTGAAAACATCCAGGCTCATATCCTGCGGATTGGAGGTTGAAAAACGGATTCTTATTTCAGGGATCGCATTCGCAACCAAATCTAGTAATTCAGCAAAATCAACGGCTGTTGCTTTCTGCATTTCTGAGGCTTTTGCAAAATCTTTTTTTGGGCCTCCGCCATACCAAAGATAGGAATCTACATTCTGGCCAAGCAAAGTAATTTCTTTATAGCCGTTTTTCCATAAATCCCGGCATTCTTCAATTATCGAATGCGGGTCACGGCTTCTTTCACGACCTCTTGTGAACGGAACCACACAAAATGTACACATATTATCACATCCTCTTGTAATAGTTACAAAAGCAGTCACTCCGTTTCCGCCTAAACGGACAGGATTAATATCTGCATACGTTTCTTCTTTTGAAAGAATTACGTTGATGGCATCTCTTCCGTCGTCAGTTTCTTTCAGAAGATTGGGCAAATCGCGATAAGCATCAGGACCGACGACCAAATCTACCAATTGTTCTTCTTCCAAAAACTTGGTTTTCAGACGTTCGGCCATACAGCCCAAAACGCCAACGGTAAGATTAGGTTTTTCTTTTTTAAGATTTTTGAATTGCGAAAGTCGCATACGAACAGTCTGTTCAGCTTTTTCACGGATAGAGCAAGTGTTAAGCAAAATCAGATCTGCTTCTTCCTGCTTTAAAGTCGTATTATAGCCTTGCTCGTTCAGAATAGATGCAACAATCTCAGAATCCGAGAAATTCATCTGGCAACCGTAACTTTCTAAAAACAGTTTTTTTGAATTCCCGGATCTTTCTGCGATTGCAAAAGCTTCGCCTTGTTTGGTTTCGTCTATATATTTTTCCTGCACTTCAGTAATTTTAGATTTTGAATTCAAAATTTAAATTCAAATGAAATGCAAAGATACAAAATATTGTGACAGAATGGCAGGC
>DAMDNI010000208.1:0-3371 GCA_032083825.1 Bergeyella sp.
GCTTTCGGAAGAAACAGGTTTTATCAAAACCATTCGCGAAGACGGGAAAATCGATGTAACTCTGCAGCCGGAAGGTTTCGAAAATATTGATGAATTCTGTCAGAAAATCCTGGATAAACTTCAGGAAAATTATGGTTTACTTTATCTTTCCGACAAATCTTCCCCGGAAGAAATCAAAGACGAACTTCACATGAGCAAAAAGAATTTTAAAAAAGCAATCGGCAGATTATACAAGGACAAACGGATTGAAATTCTTGAAGACAGGATTAAGCTAAACTAAATCAAATCTTTCAAGGCAGATTCCAGATCAGGATATTGAAAGATGAAACCCTGAGATTTTATTTTTTCATTGGAAATACGGGTTCCTTTTAGGATAATTTCGCTCATTTCTCCTAAAACAATTTTCATCAAAAATGATGGAATATTTAAAGGAAAGAAAAACTTTTTTTTTGTTTTTGCCAGTTTCTGCATCAACTCTTTTTGAGTTGGAATATTGTCAGAAACGGCATTGTAAGCGCCATGTAAATTTTCGTCTTCAACTGCTTTCAAATAAATATCTGCCAAATCGTCAATATGAATCCAGTTGAACCACTGTTTTCCGGAACCAATTCCGGAGCTGAGATTAAGGTTGGTGATTTTTGTTAAAGATTCAAGCGTTCCACCTTTTTTGGAAAGAACGGGAGCGGTTCTTATGCAGACTATTCTTTCAGCAATTTCACTGAAATTTTGTGCGGCTGCTTCCCATACTTTGCAAACATGGGCAAGAAAATCCTGATGTTGGATTTCGTCCTTTTCTGTTAAAATTCTGTCGGAAGTAAAAGTTCCGTAAAAGTTGGTTCCGGAAGCAGAAATAAAACTTTTGAGGTTTATGTTAAGATTTTTTGAGGTTTCCAGAAGAAAATGAGCGCTTTCTACACGGCTGGAAATTATTTCTTTTTTGTATTCTTCCGTCCATCGTTTTGAAATGCTTGCGCCGGCAAGATGGATGATACAATCGATATTTTCAAATGCTTTTTCATCTATTTTTTTATTCTTATAATCCCAGGAAAATTCATTGTTATGACGGCTTTTATTTCGAACCAGAATGTTGGTTTCGTGCCCGTTTTTATTCAATTTTTCTATCAGTTTTTTCCCGACCAGTCCTGTTCCTCCCGAAATAAGTATTTTCATAATTCTGATTTAAACAAAAATAGGACAGAGTGTACTGTCCTGATTTATATAGTTTAATGATTTTGTTTTAAAGCATCATTACACCTTCTATCTTTGCAACCTGCTGATAAACGTTCACCACCTGATTTGCATCTAACATAAATGCGTTGAAATTCAGGGAAGTGTATTTTCCGTTTTTACTGTCTCTGTTGGAAAGTGTATGCTGGATACCATCAAAAACTTTATAAATTTCTACAAGTTTTGCAGGCTCATTGTTGACAATAAATTTGAAAAGATAATCTTCCGGGAAATCATGGGTTGCTTCCAGTTTTTCTTTGAGAGAAGAATAGAAATCTTCGGGTGAGGTATTTTGGTTTTGTTCTAAAATATTCATGTTTTTAAAAATGTGAATTTAAATATAGTGATTTTAAGATTATTTCCCTAATGCTTTGAAAATTTCCTGGGAATTTTGTTTTTCATAGTCTTCTATAATATTGAAAAGTCCATTTACAAGCTGTTCAGAGACTAATTTGCTAAGTCCTCCGGAAGCAGAAAGAGATGCAGAATTGTTATTGCCTAAAATAGAGCCTAAAATATTGTTTCCCTGCAAAGCGGTGTTAATAGATTTAACAATTCCGAACTCGTTGAGCTTCTCATCGACTTTTGGGGAAATTGCAGAGATAAGCTGAGATGAGGTTTTTTCTTTCAGAATCTGGGTTGCCATTCCGGATCCTCCTTCGGCAATTCTTGTAATATCCTCTGTTGTAAGGCTATTGACTGCATTTACTAAGATTGGTTCGGAAATATTGACCGTATATGCTGCAGCCTGTGCAATATAATCTCTTTCTTTTGTAACAAGATCGGGAGAAATTTTTTCAAGTATAGAATTTACCTGAATTAATTGTTTTGGAAGTGCTTTATCGATTAAATTATTTTTAAGAAAAGCGTCTTTATTTTTAAAAATTCCTAATCCCTTATTGATACCGCCTAAAAGTACTTTTTTGATAATGGTTACCCCTATTGCTGAAGTAGCCAAAGCTACACACGAATTGGTTGTAACAGCCAGTGTGCCAATACATAATGCTGCTGTAATGAAAGTTTTATTTGTCATAAAATAATATTGGAATAAGGTACTAAAAAATCCGTGCCAAAATGATTTTTATTATTTTCTTAACATTTTTTTATATTTATTTTTGAGAATTAAAATTAATTTCTAACTTTGAGATAATAGTATTGAAAATATTTGATACTAAAAAATGAAGAATTAAAAGTGTTTAATTATATGAAAAACAAATCCTTAAAAGTGTCCTGCCTTATTGCTGCTTTCTATTTTGGAAATAATGCAATGGCACAACAGACACAGAATGACACTGTTCCTAAAGAACAAAAGATTGAAGAAGTTGTGGTGATTGGTTATGGTACTGCAAAAAAAGTAGACTTAACTAGTGCAATTACTACTGTAAAAGCGACAGATATTGTAAAAACACCAGCAGGACAGGTTACACAGTCTTTGCAAGGTAAAGTAGCAGGTGTACAGATTAGTAGTTTCGGTTCTCCCGGTGAAGCACCAAAGATTACAATCAGAGGTATTAAATCTCTTCAAGGAGATAATCAGCCATTGTATGTAGTGGATGGTCTTTTTGTGGATAATATTGATTTTTTAAACTCAAGCGATATTCAGGATTTTACAATTCTGAAAGATGCTTCTGCTTCAGCAATATATGGTGTAAAAGCAGCAAATGGTGTTGTAGTTATTACTACTAAAGGAGGAAGCTTTAATAAGAAAACAAAGCTTACTTATGACACCTATTATGGTGTGCAAATGGCAAATAATGTTCTTAAAATGGCAAATGCAGAACAATTTGTAAATTTTGCTAACGAATCCGGAAATGCTTCTGAAATTGCAAGTGTAAATGAGGCGATACAACGATTTGGAAGGAGTCGTATAAATCCTAATTTACCTAATGTAAATACCGATTGGTATAAGGAAACCTTACGTTTGGCAAATATACAAAACCATAGTTTGTCTGTAGATGGAGGATCAGATAAGGTTGCTTACTCTTTAGGAGGTGATTTTTTTACACAGAACGGTATTCTGAAAATGAAAAATAGTTATGAAAGATTTAATGTAAGAGCAAAAATTGATGCTAAAGTTAATGATTGGCTAAAAGTAGGAGGTATGTTGAATTATTCACGTAGTGAAAAATATGACGACGAATCAT
>DAMDNI010000208.1:3381-5209 GCA_032083825.1 Bergeyella sp.
AAATACGATTATTCATATACCAATGCAAGCCCATATCCTTATGCTGATGCACAAGAAATATTGTATAGAGACCATCAAAACCCATTTGCAACAATGGATAATGTTGATCGATTAGGAATAAGAAAACAATTTACTTTTAATGTTTATGGTGAAGTGTCGTTGCTTCCAAAAGAATTGATATTTAAATCAGCGCTTTCATATAATAATAGAAGAGATGATGAGCGCATTATGCTTCTTCCTTATTATGTTAGAGAGCTTTATCAAAGGTCAATAGACCAATCTTCTATTGATCGGAATAGTATTACTTATGAAAATTACATTTGGGATAATACTCTTACATGGAATAAATCTTTCGGAAAGCATGATATAACCTTGATGGGAGGTACATCTTTTTCTGATGAAAGTTATCTGAATGTTCGTGCATCTGGTAAATTTTATGCAGGAAGTCCTTTTAATAGATACGATGAATCTACGTGGTATATGTTTAACACTGATCCAGAATCTAGAACCATTAATGACTCTAGTGAATCTGATGAGGCTCTAAAACCATACCGCTATTACAGAACATCTTATTTTGGTCGTTTATCATATAAATTTGACGATAAATATATATTATATGGAACGATAAGAAATGAAGGATCTAATAAATTTCCTGCTCAGAAAAAAATTAATTTACCTGCATTCGGAGCAAGCTGGGTAGTGTCAGAAGAATCCTTCATGAAAAGTATATCATGGCTAGATCTATTAAAAATCCGTGCAGGATGGGGTAGATTAGCAAATGATGCTATCAGTGCAAATAGACCACAGACACCATCTGCTGTTACTAGTGTATTTAATGATCAAATTTACAATGGTTACTTCTTTAGTACCTTTTTGGATAATGTAAAAAGAGAATATACTGAAGAAACTAATTTAGGGCTTTCTGCAGAATTTTTGGCTAAAAGATTAACTTTAGAAGCAGATTATTTTATTAAGGATACTAAAGATCTAGTTATTCCTGTAAATCCAATTATTGGAAATTTAGTAAGCTATACTAATGTAGGAGCGATGAGGAATAAAGGTTATGAATTATCTTTAGGGTGGAAAGATAAAATAGGTGAAGATTGGGGATATTATATTAATGGGAATTATAGCCATATAAAAAATGAAATAACAGATTTATATGGACAACCATTTATTAATAGAGGAGAGCCTGAATTCCAGCAAAGACTTACCGTAGGACAGCCTATTGATGTATTCTATGGTTGGGAAATTACAGGAGTCTACCAAAATCAGGCTGAAATTACTGCGGATCCAACTACTCAAGGAAATAACATAAAACCGGGATATTTCAAATTCAAAGATATGAATGGAGATGGTGTTATAGATTCATCTGATAGAAAATATTTAGGTTCACCAGTGCCAACTTATTATTTCGGAGCAACTATAGGAGCAAATTATAAAAATTGGGATCTCTCTGTTGCAATTTACGGACAAGGCGGGAATAAAATTCTTGCCAGAAATAGAGGTGAGGTTATCAAAACACCGGGTAGAAATATTGATGCTGAATTGGCTATCAACCGTTGGCACGGAGAAGGAACTACAAACGAATTTCCATCATCCGAAGGTTATAGACAGCTCTGGAATCAAAGAATGTCAGATTTTTGGTTAGAAGATGGAGATTTTATTAGAATACAAAATATTCAATTAGGTTACACATTGAAAGATTCTAGTCTTCCAGAAATGCGTTTTACTATCACAGCAGATAGACCTTTTACATGGAGTAAAAGTAAAAACTTAATGAATCCTGAAGTTGGTGCGAATGGAGTAGATACTACGACTTATCCAA
>DAMDNI010000209.1:0-5189 GCA_032083825.1 Bergeyella sp.
ATTTTATTCCATGGAGCGACGATTGGTATTACATTTCTGTGAGGATAATCGTCTGCCTGGTAAATATCGTGAATTCCGTAAACGGATTCCGGAACCTGGGTGTTGATTTCGATAATCACCTTTTTTGCAAGTGCTGCAAATGTCACGGAATTGCCCACAGAAGTTGTTGGCACAATGCTTCCATCCCTGTCAATATAAGCTGCTTCAATCACTGCTACGTCTACAGGAGGAAGGTTTCTGTTGTGAAGAAGTTCTGCACTTTCACTTAAGTGCTGGTCAATGAATAAAACTTCTCCATTGTTGATTTTCCCGCGCAGTTTTTTATCTACCTGAAAAGGCATTCTCTTTGTTAAAACTCCTGCATCGGCTAATTTCCCGTCGGTATCGTGGCCTAAAGAAGCACCCGTCATCAACGTTATTTTTATCTTTTCATTTTTTCCTCTTTCTGCCAAGGCTGCCAAAACTGCTTTACTGTCACCAGCTTTTGTAAAACCACTGGATCCGACCACCATTCCGTCTTCAAATATCTTTGCTGCTTCTTCTGCAGAAGTTATTTTTTGTTGTAGGCTTTCTAATCTAATTCGCTCAATCATTAATCTTAATTTAATTTTTATTATCCTTTTACTTTAGATTTTAAAGAGTGCGTAAACCTCCTGATCAGATATTGGTAAATTTAAAAAATCCATCTGAAAATCAGTGATATAGGGTTTCACGAAATTCTGTAATCTATATTTATAATTTTATATATTTTAATTTTTTAAAAGGTTTTAAACCTCTCAAATGCGGCAGCCTCCAGCATTTCTCTGTCATCAGGATGAGAGATTTCTATAAGTGCCTTTGCTCTCTGACGCAGATTTTTGCCATATAAATAGGCTGTCCCATATTCTGTAACTACATAATGAATGTGTCCTCTTGTGGTAACTACACCAGCTCCCTGCTTGAGGAAGGGAACAATTCTTGGAACTCCTTTTTTTGTTCTGGAAGAAATTGCTATGATCGGTTTTCCGCCTTCACTTAAAGCAGCACCTCTCATAAAGTCCATTTGTCCGCCAATTCCGCTGTATTGATAGGTCCCGATAGAATCTGCGCAAACCTGGCCTGTTAAATCAATTTCTATGGCAGAATTGATGGAATGCATTCTTTTATTTTTAAGGATATTTACAGGTGCGTTCACGTGCTCAACATCCATAAAAGCAATTGAAGGGTTGTCGTCTACAAAATCGTACAGCATTTTTGTTCCGAAACAAAATGCAGTGATCGTTCTGTTGTTGTGGAATCCTTTGTATTTATTATTGACAATGTCTTTTTTAATCAGGTCAATAGCTCCGTTGCTTAGCATTTCGGTGTGAATTCCTAAATCTTTATGATGATGAAGACTCTGAAGAACGGCATCAGGAATGGTTCCGATACCCATTTGAAGTGTTGCTTTATCATCAATTAAGTTGGCCACATGTTTTCCGATTTGCATTTCGGTTTCAGTAATTTTTGTACTGTAATCGATGGTCAGCAAATCATCTTCATTCCAGACCATTTTATGGATACGGCTGTAATGAAGCATACTGTTTCCATGGGTTTTGGGCATTTTAGGATTGACGACTGCAATTACTTTTTTGGCGGTATCAACCGCAGATCTTGCAACATCAATAGAGGTTCCCAATGTACAGTATCCATGTTTGTCGGGAGGTGAGACCGTTACCAATGCAACATCAAGCGGAAGATGCCCATTTTTGAAAAGGATAGGGATTTCACTTAAAAAAATAGGGATAAAATCTCCATTTCCTTCATTTACGTTTTCTCTGACCGGCTTTGATACAAACAAAGAATTGATATAAAAACGGTCGCTAAATTCTGGCTGTGCAACAACGACGTCGCCTTGTAAGGTTATTGAAACTATTTCTATATCTTTCAAACGATCAGCTTGCCGGGCAATTTCACCAAATAAAAAATTCGGAGTACATGCACTTCCGTGTCCGAAAATCCGGTCTCCGCTTTTAATCGATGAAATAGCTTCTTCTGCACTTACGTAGTTGATCATATTTTGTCTTTAACCTTATTTTTCAAAATTAATGTATTTATCAAAAATTTGAAATGAGAATTGTCATTGTTGATTAAAATCACTAAAAAATAGATAGTTTTTGATTATTAAACCAAGCTTTTATTTCATTTTATTCATTTTCCAGCCACGAGGTTTTGTAACTGTCATCTTCTACTTTCATTGCTTCTTCAGTGAGTTTAAAAGGGCGGAAAGGATCCACCATCACAGCATATTCTTCTGTGAATTTTTTACCAATGCTTCTTTCCATTGCGCCCGGATGCGGACCGTGTACGATTCCGCCGGGATGAAGAGTGAAATCCATCAGATCAATATGATTACGGCTCATGAAATCTCCTTCTGTATAAAACAAAACTTCATCAGAATCAATATTGGAATGATTGTAGGGAGCAGGAATTGCTTGAGGATGATAATCATACATTCTTGCACAGAAAGAGCAAACTACAAAATTATGCGCTTCAAAATTCTGGTGAATTGGAGGCGGCTGATGAATTCTTCCTGTGATCGGTTCGAAGTTTTTAATATTAAATTTAAAAGGATAGAAAAAACCATCCCAGCCTACGACATCGAAAGGATGTGCAGCATATATGAAATCTGTGATCTGGTTTTCTTTTTTTACTTTTATTAAAAAATCTCCTTTTTCATCTTTTGGCTCTACAAACTCGGGAGCATGAATATCTCTTTCACAAAATGGCGAATGCTCGAGAAGCTGGCCAAATTCGTTGCGGTAACGTTTCGGGGTGTAAATTGGAGAATGGCTTTCGATAAAAAGAAATACATGATGTTCAGATTTCAGCTCAAGCTGATATATTGTCCCTCGCGGAATGATGAGATAGTCTCCTTTTTCAAAATGTAAGTTTCCCAGCATTGTCTTCAGGATTCCTTCGCCTTCATGCACAAAAAATAATTCGTCGCATTCTCCATTTTTGTAATAATAATCCATGGAATCAAGCGGTTTTGCCAATCCCATTTTAAGGTCGTTATTGAACATGAGAATTTTACGGCTTTCCAAAAAGTCATTTTCCGGAGTCACATCTTTTCCCTGAAATCTTCGTGGAGTTACATTTTTTTCAACAGCAACCTTTGGAGAAACGTCTTTTGCATTTCCGATTTTTTTGATCTGAGTAGGACGATGGATGTGATAAAGCAGGGAAGAAATGCCATGAAAGCCTTCCGTGCCGAAAAGCTGCTCGTAATAAAACCTGTCTTCCGGAGATTTGAAAATGGTATGTCTTTTCGGCGGAATTTTCCCGCGTTCCACGTATCTCATTTTTTACTTTTGATTTGCTTTAAAGTTAAATATTTTATTTTGATTGCAAAAAAAGTAAAGAAATATGAAAATATTATTGAGATATCAAGAGTAATACAGTCAAAAAATTTGAAAAAAAATTTCGTTAACCTTGAAAGAAAGGGAATTTTAGAATTCTGTAAGAGCTTCGTAGAAATCTTCTTCCATGATCCCGATATGCTGGCAAAGATGTTTTACGCCTTCAACATAAGAAAGATTTTCACCCGAAATATGAACAGGGATTTCTCCGAGATCAGTATTCAGAAAATTTTGCCCTTCCATTTTATGGAATTCAGGATTTTGATAAGGAATTTTACGGAAAAAATTCTCCGAACTTTCTATTATACCAGCAAGATTTTGATCTTCTGCGTTATAAATCACAATTCCGCCGCCAACAATTGTTTTCAGGTAGTCTGAATTTTTATTTTCATCAACAATTCCCGTAATCAGGGCGATGTTTGGATGATAATTGAGAAGTTCGGAATCTTCAGCTTCAAAAAGAATAAAATCATTTCCTTTCACCATATTTGAAAATGAAGTAATATGGTCAATATGGTTTCCTAAAAAACTGATTATATGAAGAAAAAGCTTTGCGGCAGAAGTTTTATATTCGGTTCCGGAAATCACAACTCTGGTTTTGTTCCGGTAGAGGTCATGAAAATGTGTTGTCAATGCTGTGAAGGATTTACTTTTGAGTCGATGATTTTTCTGAAAGTATTCAGGATATTTTCCCATTTTGCGGAATCCGAAGACCTGATAAAGCTTGCATCAGATTTACTTCCGGAATTCGGGCCTGTTTTTACAACAATTGATGTCGAAATCCTGTCATATACTTTTTTATGGTCTTCCTGAATGAATCTGAAATTATTTTCGGAAAGCACATCATGGATGTCTTTTAATTCTTCTTCGGAAATGGTGAATGATTTTTCGGATTTTTTTCCATTTTCTTCAAGCGAATAGAAAACATTGTTTCCTTTGATCAGAAAATTCTCATACACCGGAGCAAAGCCGCCGCTTCTTGAATAACTGATATCAAAATCCGAATATTTTTTCTGAGAATTACACGAAAAAAGGAGAAATGCAACAAAAACTAAGAGTATTTTGTACATGATATTTTTCTTTTAAATTTTTTCTTCTGTTTTTCTGTTTTTCTGCTCAAGCTCATAATCGTAGAGAACATTGAATTCCTGGCTTTGCTCAATTGCAATCATAATTTTATTGAGAATATCCTGAGCAGATTCTTTGTCATAATCAATATCCAAAGGTGCTTTGAATTCTAAGGTAGGTTTTACGCCAGTTACCTTTACTTTCAATCCTTTTTTGTCAAAAGCTCTTCGGAAACCGTTGATTTTGATCGGAATTACAATTGGCCTTTGCTGTTTTACGAGCTTTGCCGTTCCTTTTCTTCCTTGTGCGAAAGCAGTTGTTGTTCCCTGAGGGAAAGTTATAACCCAGCCGTTGTCGAGTGCTTTCATAATATTATCCACTTCGCTCATGTCTACCATTCTGTTGACATTTTGTCCTTCGGCACGCCAGGTTCTTTTCACGGTTACAGCGCCTGCAATTTTGAAAACTTTCGTAAGAAAGCCTTTATTCATCGTTTCTTCTGCGGCAACATAATAAAAATCTACTTTGGGATTAAGAAGATAAATAGGATTTTTAATAGAATTAAGATAGCCATTGTTCACGGAGCAGAATACATGATACATAGCCGCAACATCCGCAAAATAAGTCTGATGATTGGATACAAAAAGTACGTTAGAATCAGGTAGATTAACAAGGTTTTCCGATCCGCTGATTTTCAGCTTATTGAAGCCGTTGAATCTTCTGTACGATACCATTCCTAAA
>DAMDNI010000210.1:0-2041 GCA_032083825.1 Bergeyella sp.
ACGACTTTTTTTCGTGGAACAAATGTATCGTGCAGACCAGATTTTGCAGGGGAAGCCTTATCATAATGATTAATTAGGATAAAATTGAATTTTGAAAATTTTTATTTCTTATAAAATTAAGCCTCTTGCTTTCTGATTACATTTTTTGCTAAAGTAGAGAAAAATCCTCCCAAAAGAAATCCTACTGTTGCTCCAAATACAACATCAAACGGGAAATGTACCCCCAAATAAATCCGGCTGTAAGAGACAAAAGCTGCCCATGAAAGAAGAATGATTGGTAAAAACCAATACCGTTTCTTGAGCATTAAAGAAATAAAAGTTGCAATAAAAAATGTGCTGGAAGCGTGTGCAGAATAAAATCCAAACTGTCCGCCGCATTCTACGGGACGCATCAGATTTTCAAGCGAAGGATCATGACAAGGCCGTAAACGTGAAATGCCATATTTAAAAACTTCAGAAAGCTGATCCGAAGCTGTAACGCCAATAGCAATAAAAATGAGAATAAAAATTAATGATTTAAGCTTATAGTTTTTATACAATAAATACAAAAAAATCACATACAACGGAATCCAGATATATTTATCAGAAACCATGATCCAAAACTGGTCGAAACGGCGGTCTCCCAAATTATTGAGAAAAAGAAAGAGATCTTTATCTTCCTGAATAAATTCGTTCATTCTTTACCTGCTTATTGGCCCTTCGTAATGTTCGTCTTCTGAAGGTTTTAGAGTTGGGGTTTCGGTTTCGGGTTTGGTATCAGAAGAAAGAAAATCGTCTTTTATAGAATTCAGAGGGTTGGCGTCTTTGGCTGCCTCTTTCACTTTTTCGATTTCTTTTTTGATTTCGGAGACGGGATTGTCCGTTTCTTTCAGGATTTCGGTTTTAATGTCTTCCATTGCTCCGCGCATTTTTCTGACCCCTTGTCCTAGTTCACGGGCGATCTGCGGAAGTTTATCCGGGCCGAACAGTACAATGATCACTAATGCGATCATCAGCATTTCTCCAATACTCAATTCCATGACTGCAAAATTACAAATTGTTATAGAACTTTTTGTCTGATTTTCAATTTTATAAAAAATTTATGAAACTTAATTTCACTTATTCTTCTTGCTGAATGCAGAATAAATAATGACAATGCTGATCAGCATCAGAATAAAAGCGAGTAAAAACGGCGCTCCTGCAAATTTAAATGGTGCCGAATCATGGGTAAAATAATAAAAAAGATTCGTCATTAAAGGCGGACCAATAATAGAAGTCCCACTCATTAAACTCGTTAATGCACCCTGAAGCTCACCTTGTTCATTCGGCTGTACACTTTTTGTAATAACAGACTGTAAAGCAGGTCCGCAGATTCCGCCAAGACAATACGGAACTGTAAAAGCCAGCATCATCCATCCTTCCGAAGCAAAGGCGTACAAAAGCATTCCAATAGCGTAAAGCATCAGACCATAATAGATACTTTTCTGATCTCCTATTCTCGGATTAACCCAGCGAATCAAAACTCCCTGAACCAAACCTACCATCAATCCCACAACTCCGAGAGAAATCCCGACCATTCTTTCATTCCAGTCAAACTGATACATCGTGAAGAAGCTCCAGTTGCTCTGCACAGCGTGTCCTGCAATATAAATAAGAATAAGAGCTGTGGTTAAAGTAGAAATTTCCGGATGTTTCTTTAAAAATTTAAAAGAACCGATAGGGTTGGCTCTTTTCCAGCTGAATTCGCGGCGGTTTTCTTTTGACAAACTTTCAGGCAGTATAAAATATCCGTAAAGAAAATTCACCAGACACAAAACTGCTGCCGCATAAAAAGGAACTCTGGATCCGTAATGTCCTAAAACTCCACCCAAAACAGGCCCTATGATGAATCCTAGCCCAAAAGCAGCACCAATCAATCCAAAATTCTTTGAGCGGTCTTCATCTGTAGAAATATCTGCAATATAGGCACTTGCAGTGGTAACACTTGCACCTGTAATTCCCGCAATGACTCTTCCTATGAAAAGCCACCAGATATTTGGGGAAAGCGCAAGAAAAATATAAT
>DAMDNI010000210.1:2051-5155 GCA_032083825.1 Bergeyella sp.
ATATAATCAATGGTAAATCCGAAAAGTGAAATCAGAATAATAGGCCTTCTTCCGAATTTATCACTCAGGTTTCCCACCAGCGGCGAAAAGATGAACTGTATAAAAGCATACGCGAAACTCAGCCAGCCGCCGTATTTTGCAGCTTCGCTGATGTCACCGTGTATCAGCTCTTCAATAAGCTTCGGAACGACAGGAATGATGATTCCCCAACCTGTGATATCAATAAGAAGGGTAATGAAAATAAAGCCGATCGCAGCTGATTTTTTTGATTTTTCCATGGCTGCAAAGATAATTGAAACAAATTGAAATCTTAAAATTAAAGTAAAAACCCTTCCGGAATTCTGAAAGGGCTATTGAATCTGATACAGTAATAATCTATTTTTCTATAAAGAATTTCACGTTTTCCAAAGGTCTGCCAATCATAGCTACAGATCCTTTTATGAGTATCGGACGTTGGATTAGGGAAGGGTTTTCAGAAAGGATTTTTATCCATTCATCATCAAAAAATGTTTTGTCTTTGTATTTTTCCTGATAAAGAGGATCATTGGTACGGATAATATCAATAGGATCTGCCCCCAACTTTTTTAGTAAGGTACGTACTTCCGTTTCGGAAAGCGGATCTTTTACAATATCAATAATTTCAAACTGAACATTGTTTTCGTCCAGATATTCAAGAATAGCTCGGGATTTTGAGCAGCTGTTATTGTGAAGAATTTTGATCATGGTTTCCGGGATTTGTCGTTATAAAAGGGAATGTAATTTAATATTAAAAATCTCAAATTCTTTTACAGAATTATAAGCTGCAATCTTATAATTACAATCTTAAAGACTCATATATTCATTAATATCCAATTAATGGGATACAAAATGCATCTTTATAAAATTACAAATAATAATGACAGAATCTTAAACCAGAACGTTAAATATTGTTAAGCACTCCCTAGAAAAGTCCATGAAGCTCTGCTTCAATTTTTTCAAGGATAAAGCCAAAATCTTCAGGTTTTTCTACGAAATCCAGATCATCAACTTCGATAACGAGAAGTTTGCCGTCTTTGTAATTGGAGATCCATTTTTCATATTTCTGGTTCAGCTTGGAAAGATATTCGATGCTGATGGAAGCTTCATATTCCCGACCTCTTTTGTAGATTTTTTTCACCAAGTTCGGAACATCCGATTTCAAATAAATCAATAAATCAGGCGCAGAAACGAAATCTTTCATGAGTTGAAAAACCGAAAAATAATTATTAAAATCTCTTTCAGAAAGCAGGCTCATATCATAAAGATTTTCCGCAAAGATGTGCGCATCTTCGTAAATCGTCCTGTCCTGAATGATATTTTTTCCACTTTCGCGGATTTCTTTTACCTGGCGGAAACGGCTTCCCAGAAAATAAATCTGAAGTGCAAAACTCCACTTGCTCATATCAGCATAAAAATCTTCGAGATAAGGGTTGTGATCTACGTCTTCAAACTGAGCTTCCCAATGATAATGCTTGGCAAGCATGGTGGTAAGTGTTGTTTTTCCGGCTCCGATGTTTCCTGTGATCGCGATGTGCATAGTTTTCAATAATTGGCAATAAGTAACTGCAATAAGCAATACAGAGAAATCATTATAATGAATCTACATTTCTATTACTTATTTTCCAGATTGTAAAGATATAATTTCGCTGCTTTCAATTCAAAATAAGATGAAGAATTTTTATCCACAATCTGCGAATCTTTCTGATTAAAAACAACTTTAAAATCGGAAGGAAACCGAAATTTTCTTATTTCATTTTTGGAAATCAAAAAGATGGAATCATTCTCTCGATATAGTTTTCTGGGATTTTCTACTGAAAATTCTGCTAATTTTTCTCCTTTAAAATTATAAACTGTAAAGTAGTTTTCATTGATGGTGTACAATCGGTTTTCAAAAACCAAAATCCCAATCAGTTTTTCAAAATCATAATTGAACGGATAGGAATTAATCGTTAAATCTTGTCTATAATTGTATTGTATCAGGCGTTTTGTGCTTTCGTCCAAAAGCCAGATCTGCTGAAGATCTTCTGCGTAAGCTGCTTTTACAAAGCCAAATTTTCTGGTAAAATCTACTTTCTGGATCTCATTGAGATTCTGATCAATCAGCTTAAGCTCCTGAGCGTTTTCCGAAAAAAGAAAAATATTCAGCGGATTCTGCACATTTTGTACACGGAACGGAACGGTCATCATAATTCTTCCGAGCTGTTTCCCTAAAGAATCGTACTTGGTAAAGCTGAAATCCTTGTTTTTATAGAGGTAAATATTCCCGTAATCATCTGCAAAAAAATCCCGGGTATCTTTCAGTTTCAAAGAATCGAACGGAAGCTTTCTCTGCGCAGAAACTGTACAGAACAGAGCAAGAAAAAGAAAACTGAAAATTTTCATTATATAAAAATAAAAAAAGATGCGGGAGTTTCGCATCTTTTAAAATATTTTTTTTTGTGGAATTATTTTATCGTCACTTCATAGATCTTTGACCAGTTTTTACCGGTAATCAACATATTATCTCCTTTAAAGGCAATTCCGTTGAGTACATCATCATTTCCTTTTGTATTTTGCTTTACCAAAGCAGAAAAATCAAATTTGCCGACCACTTCCCCATTTTTCGGGTTGATTTTAATGATATCCGGAGTCTGCCAAACATTTGCATATATAAAACCATTATGATATTCCAGCTCATTGATGCTGTCATAAACAGCATTATTTCCGGCAACAGAAATATATTTCACCACTTCTGAAGGTTTTGCAGGATCAAGAAAGTAGATATTTTTGGTTCCATCCGAAACCAGAAGATATTTCCCGTCATACGTCAATCCCCAGCCTTCGCCAATAAGATTCGGGTAATCGAATTCGCTTAACAGTTTCAGAGAACTTTTTTCGTAAATAAATCCTTTCTTTTCTTTCCAGGTAAGCTGGTATACTTTGTCACCTACAATTGTGGAACCTTCAGAGAAATATTCGTCCGATTGTTTTGTTTCTGCGATTGGTGTTGTATTTCCCAAGGTATATTTTATAATTCTGGAAGAGCCGTATTGTCCTTCAGATTCATAAATGGTGTTACCTTCAAGCTGAAATCCCTGAAGAAAATT
>DAMDNI010000211.1:0-2435 GCA_032083825.1 Bergeyella sp.
AAAATAATTCTTGACCAGCTTATCGGATAAACCTCTAGGATCCAAGCCGATGTATGAATAATGTGCCCAGAATAAAGGGCCGCCATATTCTTCAGCATAATTGTGCTTTACATAAAGCGGAAGACCATATTTGGTTTTATCGGTAGGATAGGTTCCATTTCTTGTCCATCCTTTGTAATAGGTTTCTGCATCAATGGAATGAGTGGGTGATGAAGCGGCAAGAATGTAAGTAATTAAGCATTCATTATAGCCCTCAAGAGGAAAATTCATTTCCCATTGATATTCCGGAGACCAATGCCAATAGAGCACTTTTTGTCCGCCCTTTGTGTACCAGCTCCATTCAATTCCTTTCCAAAGTTTATCGCATTTTTCGGCTAAAGCCTTTTCTTCTGCATTACCATTTTTGAAATATTCACGAACCATAAGAATCCCGGAAGTTAAAAATGCGGTTTCCACTAAATCTCCTCCGTTATCTTTTTTACCAAAAGGAACTACTTTCCCTGTTTCGCCATTGATCCAATGACTCCATGCACCATGAAAACGATCTGCTTTTTCAAGAAAATCCATCATATGCGAAAGTCGTTTTACAGCTTCTTTCCGAGGAATAAAACCTCTTTCAACACCAACCAAAAGTGTAGCCAGCCCGAAGCCGGAACCTCCGGTGGTAATTACATGTTTATCGTTATCGGGATAAATATCATCTTCATGATACCGTTCTCTTCCCAAAAAGGAATTTGGCTCTGCATAGTCCCAAAAATATTTGATGACATCTTTCTGAACCTTATCCATTAACTGATCGTCAGATAAATTCTTATTCTGTATTTTATCAGAAGTGCTTACTATTTTTTTTTGATTCTGACAGGATATAGCAAGGGATAAAGATAAAAGGGATATTGTTATAATCTTGTTCATTGGTTTGTTTTAAGGGGTCTCGCTAAGGGTTCTTAAATTTAAGAAAAATTTTTCAGAATCCGTGCTGTGTAGAGTGAAAACCGAGCTTTAAAAGTCCTGCACGAACGTCTGGTGCATTCATAAAAAGGTTCCACAAAAATTGTGATTTGCTATTTTCTATCATCGGAGAAATGGTACCCTGATCAATCGCCAAATATCTTGGTACAACCCAATTATACTGAACTGAATATGCATCGTACGGACCTGCAACTCCGACATATTTAGAATAATTTTCGTTATAAATAAAACGAAGGACATTCATGCTCTCTGTTGGCGTATACGGCATATCTGAAAGCGCAGCGGTGGGAGAAATAATTCCTAAATCATTATTAGGCTGATGGGCAGCATAATCATACGCTCCCGTTAAAGGATTTCTGGAATAACTTGCTGTAAGACCCCAGTTTTTAGTACTATAGCCCTGCCAGCCTTTCGGATTGTTCACACAATACTGATACATGATTTTGGCATGATTTACTGTTGCATCTCCATAATTTACATATTCGTCATAAAGACCACGGGGATCTAATCCTAGGAATGAATAATGTGACCAGAACATTGGGCCGACAGTTCCGGCAATACCATTATGACTGACTATTAAAGGAATGCTATATTGATAAGCAGAAGATTTAATGGAACCGCTTCTTGCCCAACCTTGCTGATAAACATCTTTATCAATGGAATAATCAGGAGAAGAAGCTGCCAGAATGTAAGTAATAAAAGTTTCATCAAAGCCTCTCAGCTCATGATTGATCTCAAAATTGTAATTTGGAGACCAATGCCAGAGAAGTACTTTTTTTCCGTTTGTGTACCAATTCCATTCAATTCCTTTCCAAAGTGTATCGGCTTTATTAGCCAACGACAATTCTGCAGTGTCCGAGGAATTTTTAAAATATTCTCTCACACAAATCAGCCCTTGCGCTAAAAATGCGGTTTCTACTAAATCACCTCCGTTGTCTTTATCACTGAAGGGGATTACGTTTCCATTTGTACCATTGATCCAATGTGGCCATGCTCCGTGAAACCTGTTGGCATTTTGTAAAAAATTAAGAGCGGTAGTCAATCGTGAAACAGCTTCACTCCTTGGCACAGTACCATTCTTAATTCCCACCAAAATGGTCATCAGCCCAAAACCAGAACCGCCTGTAGTCACAACATTTGCATCTTGTGCCGTGTTGTCTGTATGATACCGTTCCCTTGCCAATTTTGAATTGGTTTCTGCATAATCCCAAAAATATTTGAGAACATCTTTCTGAACCATATCAATGAGTTCAGTGTCGGTGTATGTTGTTGCTGGAGGATTTGTCGGTGGCTGGTAAGTATCATTAACATCCCAATCACTTGATTTAGAGCAGCTGATTGTAAGACCAACTAATGCAGCCACACCAATTATTTTATTAAACTTCATGATATTCTTTTTTATAAGAAACACTTTATGGCGGTTGCCATAAAGTGTTTTCTTAAAGTTATTGATTATAATGTTATTG
>DAMDNI010000211.1:2445-5097 GCA_032083825.1 Bergeyella sp.
ATTGTAGCCTTAATTGCGGCCTCATCTAAAGCTTTATTATATACTCGTAGCTCATCGATCTGACTTAGATCTGATAAATGATTCCAATATGTAAAAGAAGGAGCTCCCGAACCGATAACCATTGTTGTACTCTCAGAAAAATCAAACGATGTAAAGGTTGCCGTTCTTTGAAGTACTCCATTAAAATAAATTTTAGATTCAGTAGGAGAAACAGTTACTCCGACATGTACCCAAGCGCCATCTACAGCTACATTTCCTCCATCATTCCAAGATTCACCAGAGCCAGTCCCAACATTCATTTTAATAGTTTGAGAAGTTGCACTACCTTCTCTAAATAACCTTAAACCTTTAGTTCTGTTCTCATCTGAATTATCAGCATTATCATTAATTGTAATAATTCCTCCTCTGTCTGGAGTTGCATTTACTTTATACCAAAACGTAAAGCTAATACCCTCAGAACTATATAGTCCTGCAAGTGGAAAAGTTAAATAAGATCCAGTAGCACCTTGATAGGCTGCTCCAGACTTTCCACCAGAAATCGTAGTTGGATTACCAATTACTGAAGCATCATTAACACTGAGATATTCTGTAAAGCGACTATTACCTGTAAAGAATGCAAAATAGGCTTTTTCTCCATCAAATAATGGTGTATAAATATTTGTTATATTGAAAGTAAAACTCTTGGTAGATGCTTTACCTGAAATATCTTTTGCTTCAACTGTTAAAGTATGATCTCCTAATCCTAAATTCTTACTCAATGATTCTTTATAATTTCTATAATCAATAAAACTATTGTGAGTTGAAACTTTAACACCATCAACAAATACATCTATTTGAGCAATTTCGATGTCATCCGAAACAGTATATTCAAAAACTGCTTCTGTTGAACTATCTTTTGGGGGAATAAGTGTTTTAACAACATTTGGACTTAATATGTTAATTGTTGGAGCAACTGTATCTTCTCCTGTTGCAACTTGGCTGATATCATCAATATAACCGTCAGAGCAAGCTGTTGATAAGGCAAGTGAAGCAACTGCTATAAATGTTAATCTTATTATATTTCTCATTTTTTTCTATATTTTGTTTTAAACAGATTATTTTAATCTATTAATAATATCCATCTGAGCTAAAGGATAAGGTAAGAATTGTTTATCCATGGTGAATGTTCTTCCGTCATAACTCAATGCTGCAGTATTTCCTAATCTTACCATATCAAAGTACCTGATACCCCATTCCATTCCTAATTCTGCAAATTTTTCATCCATTACTTGGTCTGCAGTGACTCCTGATAAAGAAGACATTCCAGCTCTATTTCTTACCAGATTCACCGCATTATCAGCAGTTCCTGCGGATGGAGTAGCTCCTCTTGTTACTGCTTCTGCATACATTAATAAAATTTCTGCATAACGAGTAATGATAAAATTTTTATTAGTACCATAGTCTGTTCTACCAGAAGTCAATTGATTAGATGGAAGATAATGTTTACCACTAAAAAATAAAGCTCTCACTGAATTATTAATTTGATCATTATCCGGGGTAATATTAGATACCCAAGAAGGTAATGTAGAAAAGTTTGGATCTTCTTTTATTTTATTAATACCATCTGGAGTAAATAAAACATTGGTTACCAATCTTTTTTGATCATTCCTGTTTAGCATAAATTTTATATATTTTAAACTTGGCTCATAGAACCCCCATCCTGCTGTAGCAGCACTTACTGAAGGTGTCCAACTTGTAGGGCCGTAGAATGCCCAAAGGTGGTTTTTGCCATTACCTCCACTAGCTAAACCTAAATCAGAATATTGTACTTCTAAAAGATTTTCATCTGCCAATTTCCCTGGTATTTTGAACAATTCATAATAGTCGCTGTAGAGAGTAAATTTACCAGAATTGATAATTTGTCCTGTTGCGTCAGCTACACCTTGATAGTTTTTAAGTTCTAAATTAGCCATAGCTTTTATTGCGAGTGCTGTATATTTTGTAACTCCTCCAGGAATATCAGTACGTTGGTTAGGACGGGAATCTGGCAAATTCGGTATAGCCTCATCCATTTGAGCAGAAACCCATTGCATAATTTCATCTTTAGTTTTTAAAGTTAATTGGGTTTGATCTGCAGTGTCTCCTAAAATTACTGTCCCCCACATTCTAGAAATTTCCAAATGTAGAAAAGCACGCATTACTTTACATTCTGCTTGATATTGATTAATTAATGTTTCATTGACTCCTCCTGCTCTGAATTTGTCTAACTGATCCATTTGCACTGTAATTTGAAGAATATGTTGATACCAAACGGCCCAAAGAGAATTATACATCCAAAAATTATTGTCGTATACAAATTTATCAGTATCACCATAAGCAGCCTGATCTCCAGCACCACCAGCATTTACATCATCACCAAGAACAGAAACCAAAGGAACCTGCTCCCAACCCATATCTTGGAAAGAAGAATAAGCTCCTACTAAAGCGCCTTTTGCTCCTTCGGGACTTGTATAATCAAAACTGGAACTGGCATCTAGCTCCATTTTTTCATCTAACTTGCTATCGCAACTGGATAATACTAATACAGCTGCAAATAGAAGATATTTTATAAGAATATTTTGTTTCATTTCAAATTTAATTAATGATTGTTAAAATTTAATACTATACCCAAAA
>DAMDNI010000212.1:0-5075 GCA_032083825.1 Bergeyella sp.
GAGATTTTCGGAAAAATGATGGGATTTTTGTACGGATGGGGATTATTTGCGGTAATACAAACCGGGACAATTGCAGCAGTTGCAGTAGCTTTTGGGAAATTTACGGCTTATTTAATTCCGGAGCTCAACAATGCCGAACCTCTTTTCCAAAGTGGAGAATTCAAAATTACATGGATTCAGATTCTTGCAATGGCAGTCATTTTATTGCTTACTTATATTAATACAAAAGGGGTTGAAAGCGGAAAATTGTTACAAAATATTTTTACAGGTTCAAAGATTGTGGCTTTAATCGGGCTGATTGTTTCGGGCTTTCTTTTGGTCAAAAATTTCAACTGGAATGAGAATATGAGCTTTGGATTCGATGCATTTAATAATATTGAGAAAGATGCAAAGGGCAATTTTCTCAAACTTGGCTGGGAACCTATTTCAGGATTTGCAATTATGGGCGGAATTGCAGCTGCAATGGTAGGCTCTGTATTTTCCAGCATCGCCTGGGAAAATGTAACTTTTGTAGCCGGGGAAATTGAAAATCCTAAAAAAAACATTGTAAAATCTATGGTTTTAGGAACATCAGCGGTGATGTTTCTTTATCTTCTGGTTAATTTTGTTTATCTTATTGCTTTGAATCGCGACGGGATTGCATTTGCTGAAAACGACAGGGTAGCCGTTGCGGTTTCAGAAAAGATTTTCGGCAGCGGAATCGGAACGATCGTGATGGCGGTTTTGGTGATGATTTCTACTTTTGGCTGCGTAAACGGAATTATTCTGGCAGGCTCAAGAGTTTTTCAAACCATGGCAAAAGACGGTCTTTTCTTTAAAGCAGCCATTAAAAACAATAAAAATAATGTTCCTTCAAATTCTCTTTGGATGCAGGGGATTTGGGCTTCTGTACTTTGCTTGAGCGGACAATACGGAAATCTGTTGGATATGATTTCTTTTGTTATTGTTTTATTTTATATGATTACTGTTTTCGGGGTTATTTATCTGCGAATTAAGAAACCTGATTTAGAAAGATCTTATAAAACATGGATGTATCCTGTTACACCGATTATATATTTGGTTATCGGGACAGCTTTTTGTGTCTTACTATTATTTTTCAAACCTCAATATACATGGCCGGGATTTTTGATGATATTGATTGGGCTTCCTGTATATTGGTTTATAAACAGGAAAAGTGCATAATCTGAATGGAAGAAAAGATCATACAGATTATAATACCTTTAATTTTCGCTTTTGGGATATTGTGGATTTTGTACATTTTTTTCAAAAGTCCTAAAATTATTTTAAAGGATTTTTTCAAGATGACAAAAGATATTTTTCAGGAAGGACTATTGTATTATTTTTTAATTCCTCTATTACCTATATTTTTTCTGTTATTTATCATTATTAAATTGTTTTCATTAAAGAAAAGATAAATGCTTTTGTATTCGTTTAACAGTCTCTTTTCAGACAAAATTTCCTTATCTTTACGCACCAAAAAATCTAACAATGGCAGACTGGAAAACAGTAAAAGAATACGAAGATATCACTTATAAAAAATCAAACGGAGTAGCAAGGATTGCTTTCAACAGGCCGGAAGTTCGGAACGCTTTCCGTCCGAAAACCACTTCAGAATTATATGATGCTTTTTATGATGCATATGAAGATTCTTCAATTGGAGTTGTGTTGTTAACCGGTGAAGGCCCAAGTCCGAAAGACGGAGGTCATGCATTTTGCAGTGGAGGAGATCAAAAAGCTCGCGGACATCAAGGGTATGTCGGCGAAGACGGAAGACACCGCTTAAATATTTTAGAGGTTCAGCGTTTGATTCGTTTTATGCCAAAAGCCGTAATTGCTGTTGTAAATGGCTGGGCTGTTGGCGGCGGGCATTCTTTACATGTAGTCTGTGATTTAACATTAGCAAGTGAAGAGCATGCAATTTTTAAACAAACAGATGCCGATGTTACCAGTTTCGACGGAGGTTACGGTTCTGCATATTTAGCAAAAATGGTAGGGCAGAAAAAAGCCCGCGAAATTTTCTTTTTGGGGAGAAATTATTCTGCAAAAGAAGCAGAAGCAATGGGGATGGTGAATGCTGTAATTCCTCATGCAGAGTTGGAAGATACTGCCTATGAATGGGCACAGGAAATTTTAGCAAAATCTCCGACCTCCATCCGAATGCTGAAGTTCGCCATGAATCTTACCGATGACGGAATGGTTGGCCAGCAGGTTTTTGCCGGTGAGGCAACACGTTTGGCATATATGACCGAAGAAGCAAAAGAAGGAAGAAATGCATTCCTTGAAAAGAGAAAACCTGACTTCGGTGACAATCAATGGATTTCTTAAAATAAATCGATAACGAAAAAATCCAATTATGTTCTGTCCATCTGTTATCTGCCGGAAAATGATAGTGCCGCAAATGATTTTTGCCTGCACTTTATTTTCAGCCCAGAGCCCTTTACAAAGAAGTATTCCTGAAAAGGAAGGAATCTCTTCAGAGGCCATTATGAAATTTCTAAATGCTGCAAATAAGATCCAGTCTACAGAATTTCATAGTTTTATGCTTCTCCGACATGGTAAAGTCGTGTCCGAAACTTATTGGAATCCTTATCAAAAAGATTTAAAAAACAGGTTATATTCGTGCAGTAAAAGCTTTACTGCAACAGCAATTGGTTTTGCTGTTCAGGAAAAAAAATTAAAAGTAAGTGATCAAGTCATTTCCTTTTTTCCGGATAAACTACCTTCTCAAATTAGTGAAAATTTAAAAGCATTAACGATTCAGAACCTGCTGACCATGTCTTCAGGAATGGAAAAAGAGCCTGATTTTATTCGTGAAAGTGTGAATGACTGGGTTCAGGCTTATTTAGCTGTTCCCATCAATAATAAACCCGGAAGTAAATTTGCATACAGTTCTCTGGCGACATTTATGCTTTCGGCAATTATCCAAAAAGTGACAGGCAAAACTGTAGCTGAATATTTGAAGCCACGCCTATTTGATCCGTTGGAAATTAAAGAATTTGATTGGGAAAATAATCCTCAGGGAATAAATACAGGAGGTTGGGGCTTACGCGTGAAAACGGAAGATATGGCAAAATTTGCCCAGCTTTTTTTACAAAAAGGAAAATGGAACGGCAAGCAGATCCTTTCCGAAGAATGGGTAAAAGAAGCGACATCTGCACACATTCTGCAGAATCCGAATGCTGACGAAAAATTGAAAAGCGAAAACGACTGGGTACAAGGCTACGGTTATCAGATGTGGAGAAACCGATTCAACTCTTTTCGTGGTGATGGCGCTTACGGACAATTCATGCTTGTTCTGCCGGAACAGGATGCTGTAGTAATTATTACTGCCGAAAGCAATAATCTCCAGGAAGAATTGAATCTGGTTTGGGAACATATTTTACCGGCATTTCAGCCAAATGCTATTACTGAAAATAAAACTGCTTATCAGAAACTCAAAGATTTAGAAAATAATATTTCTATTGAACCCTTGAAAAGCGGAATTTTTCCGAAAATTGATAAGGCTTTTAGTTTCGCAGACAATAAAGACAAATATCAATCGGTAGCATTCAAATCGAAAGGAGAAAAGCTGGAAATAAATTTAGTTGTTGACGGAAAAACCTACCCATTCGAATTTACTTCCGGGAAATGGAATCATCAGGAAACCATGAGAATACAGCCGACTTCCGATATGAAATCTCTGACAGACAGCTTCAAACTCTATCCTGCAAAAATTGCCAACAGTTTCCGCTGGAATGATCAAAAAACTCTGGAACTGAAAACCATTTATTTGGAAACTCCGCATTCACATGTGGTAACCATTCATTTTAATGATGATTCTCTCATTTTTGAATTAAAAAACAGTGCCGATTTCGGAGCAAAAACTACTACTTTAAACGCCACAGAAAAAAAATAAAATGATTGACTGGATCAAAGCAGCGCGGCTACGAACATTACCGCTTTCCATCAGTGGAATTATCATGGGATCTTTCATCGCCAGATGGAGAATGGTTTCTGAAGGGAAAGAATGGGACTGGGTAATATTTGCACTTGCACTTTTAGTGACATTATTGTATCAGATTTTATCCAATTTTGCCAATGATTACGGAGACGGAATCAAAGGAACCGATCATCATAGGATTGGAGAGGCTGAAGCAAGAGCGGTAGCATCCGGAAAAATCACTGCCACGCAGATGAGAAATGCTGTGATTTTGTTTTCTTTATTGTCGCTCGTTGCAACGGTTGCTCTTTTATACAAAGCTTTTTTCCCGATTTATATAAAAGAATTCTGGATTTTCATTGGTTTGGGAATTGCCTGCATTTTAGCTGCAATCGGCTATACGGTCGGAAAAAAACCTTATGGATACTTAGGTTTGGGAGATATAATGGTATTTATTTTTTTCGGGCTGGTTTCTGTTGGAGGAAGTTATTTTCTTTTCACAAAATCCTTTGATTGGGATATTTTGCTCCCTGCTTCTGCAATCGGAATGATGAGTGCTGCAGTTCTTAATCTCAATAATATGCGGGATATTGAAAGCGACAGACTTTCAGGGAAACATACCTTGGCATTGAAATTAGGTTTTAAATATGCAATGGTTTATGAAGTTGCCCTTTTAATGCTGCCTTTAATCCTGCTTCTTATTTTTTTGGGAATTAATAAGTTTTTTGAAAATGGAAATTATTATCCGTTTATTGTGATGGTTCTGATGTTTCCTCTTACGGCTTTACGCAGGAAAATCCTCAAAATTTCCGAACCTAAAGAACTGGATCCTTTCTTAAAACAAGTGGGAATCATGACGTTGATGATGGCAATTTTGCTTTCTTACGGGCTGAATCATTTGTAAAAATCAGTTCCTGTTTTTAATTAAAAGTGAACCGTTGAAGATTCTTCCGTCAGTGATTTTTATAAGATACCAATAGTTTGCTGTTGGCAAAGGCCTTCCAAATTGCGTCCCGTCCCATTGAAATGTTCCGTTGATGATTTTTTCGTAAACTTTGCCTCCATATCGGTCAAAAACCTGAATTACAGATCCTGGATAGACTTCGATACCGTTGATTTGCCAGTAATCATTGATTCCGTCCTGATTCGGCGTAAT
>DAMDNI010000213.1:0-1171 GCA_032083825.1 Bergeyella sp.
GAAACTGGTAAAAGGAAAATTTGACCTTATTATTGATACTGTTCCTTACGAACATGATGTTACGCCTTATATGCATACTTTAACCACTGACGGAACACTTGTGCTTGTTGGTTTCATCGGCGAATTTGAGAGCAATATCAGTACAAGGCCGCTCATTTACCAGAGAAGAAGCGTAGCCGGTTCTATGATTGGCGGAATTGCCGAAACTCAGGAAATGCTTGATTTCTGCGGTGAAAAAAACATCGTTGCAGATATTGAACTTATTAATATTCAGGACATCAATAAAGCATATGAAAGAATGCTGAAAAGCGACGTAAAATATAGATTCGTAATTGACATGAAAAGTTTGGAAAACTAATTTTTCTTCCGTTAAGAAGCCTTATATAAATAAAAAATAGAGAATACATTCTGTATTCTCTATTTTTTTATATCATTCTATTCAAATTCAATTGGATTTTACAGCACATAATATATTGCTATTTGATTTACTTTTTAATGATTTTTTTGAGTAGCTGTATTTCCCTGGATATCTGTAATTTTCATAAAAGACCAAACGAAACATCTCACCAGCCGAAATCGGAAAAATTTTGAAGAAGCCCTTCCTACAGTAATCCGACAACAGCTGGCTCAACCTGAAAAACAAGATCTCTGTTCCCGTTTCTCCCGATAAACTAAATCTTATTACGGACAATATTAGCTTGATTAAACGGTAAAGGAAATCGAAATGGGCGCGAGCGAAGCGAGCGGCAAAGAATTTAGTATTAGAGATGAATTTATTTCAAAATCTCTTGCAGAACCTTTATATTTCCGTCAATAGGCTCTTCTATTTTTAATCCTAAAATTTCTGCAACCAAAGGATATATATTCACATTTGAAAATTCATCAACCGTCAGGTTATTTTTAAATGCTGAACCCCACGCAAAAAAAGTAGCTTTCATTTCAGGAACAGTTCTCGGATTGTAGCCATGCTTTCCAACAGACGTTTTCTTACCCTTTTCTAAAAATATTTTCGGAGCTTTTGGAATTAAAAGAATCTGCCCGATTCTGTTATATTTATCGTCTTTTGTCCTGAAATGAAGGTATTTTGGTAACTTTTTATCTAAATAAACTTCGTAATCTTCTGTTTTATTTTTTTTCAAATCTTTATAAATTTTCTTAACCTCATCAGGAT
>DAMDNI010000213.1:1181-5065 GCA_032083825.1 Bergeyella sp.
TAACATAAACTCTTAATAAAGTCTGAGAATTATAAAAATCAAATCTGTTTTTATCAAAAAGCATCGCAGGAATTTCCAAAGGACTTCCACCATCCACTTTTATCATTCCGTGGTCGGACACAAATACAAAATTGACGTTTTTTAAACCCAAATCATTCACTTTTTTCACCAGTTCACCGATTGCAGAATCTACCAATTTCACCGCATTTTCTGTTTCTTTGGAATCTGGCCCGAAATGATGGCCTGCTGCATCAACTTCAGGAAAATACAATGATATAAAATGTGGTCTTTTTTCTTCAGGAAGTTGCAACCAATTAACCACTTTTTCCACTTTCTCTAAAGGTGAAAATTTTTCATGATAATGATAATAATAAGTAGGTCTAGCTCCTCCTGCATCACTTGCTGAACCCACCCATTGCAAAGAGGCTGTAACCATAGTTTGTTTTTCTGCCAATGACCACAACGGAATTCCGCCATACCAGCTTCCGTCTTCTGCATTTTGACGGTTGTTCATAGCGTAACCTTTTTTTCTTTCATAATCGTAGAAAAAATTGTCAATTAAACCATGATGAGAAGGATACAATCCGGTAATTAAAGTCCAATGATTTGGAAAAGTAATACTCGGATAGCTCGGGATCATCGCTTTTGCCTGAATTCCGGATTTAGATAATTTCAGAAGGTTTTCTGCATTATATTTTTCAGCATAATCATATCTGAAACCATCTGTAGAAATCATAATTACATAAGGTTTTTGCCTGGCTTCCGCAGAATTGAGACGATTGTGAACAGTGATTTGTGCAGTGTCTGAAACTGTATCCTGGGAAAAACTTAAGGAAAAAATGAAAAATGCAAGAACCGAAAAGAATGTTTTCATGATAAACTTTGAGCAGTAAACTTACAAAACAAAGAGCAATAAAGTTTTAAATAAATATTACAATCCGGAAAGAAATTTCATTTATTTTTTTTGAAAAAATTTTTTGAAAATAAGAAAGCCTATCGTCATTCCTAAACTATTCAATATCACATCATCAAGCTCCGCATATCCTCTTTTAAAAAAATACTGACAGAATTCAAGATAATTAATACTGATAAAAAATGTCAGAAAAAGATTTTTGTATTGGTTTAACTTCGGATAAAGAATGCCGAGAAAACCATAAGGAACGAAACAGACGATATTCCCTATAATATTTCTATAAATTTCGGACTTTGCACGTTGTTCAAAAACAATATAATATATGCTTTGAAGTGGATATGGTCTTATCAGATCTTTCTCTAATTCTTGTCCTCCACGATTGTAAGCAAAAAACATCATATACAAAATCCAGATTGTATAGACACATATTAGGAAAGGATAATATTTATAAATCAGACGTTTCATGACAAAAAAAATCCCGGCAAATATACCGGGATTATATTATAAAAGCCTTAATTATGCTTGTACGTTGTTTTGTCCCAACACGAAAGGCTCAACTTCTTTGATTTCTCCGAACTGCTGCTCGTAGTTTTGGATATTTTGCTGAAGCGCAGAAAGAACTCTTTTTGCATGAAGCGGAGCCAAGATTACTCTTGATCTTACTTTAGCCTGCTGAACTCCCGGCATCAATTGGATGAAGTCTACTACAAATTCTGAAGGAGAATGGTTTACCAAAGCAAGGTTTGCATAAACTCCTGCTGCTACCATTTCGTTCAATTCGATGTTGATGTTGTTTGGATCTTGATTTTGATTGTTGTCCATTTTAATTTATTTTGTTTAAAATTTGAAATTTGAGAATGTGAAAATATTAAAATAATTTCAAAACTCAAATTCCAAATTGATTAATATTAGTTAAGGTCTTCAAATTCTTTTTTAGAACCTACAATTACATTCTGGTATTCTTTAAGTCCGGTTCCTGCAGGAATTCTGTGTCCTACAATTACGTTTTCTTTCAGACCGCCAAGATGATCTACTTTTCCTGCTACAGCTGCTTCGTTCAGAACTTTTGTCGTTTCCTGGAACGATGCCGCAGACATGAAAGATTTGGTTTGCAAAGCTGCTCTTGTAATCCCTTGCAATACTGGTGTTGCCGTTGCAGGAAGAGCTTCTCTTACTTCTACCAATTGTAAATCTTCACGTTTCAGTTTAGAATTTTCGTCACGAAGTTCTCTTGCTGTAATCATCTGGCCAGGTTTGAATTCTTTAGAATCCCCTGCTTCAACTACAACTTTCAATCCGAATACTCTGTTGTTTTCTTCCAAGAAATCATACTTGTGTTCAAGTGCTCCTTCCAAGAATTGGGTATCACCTCCGTCCACAATTTCTACTTTTGTCATCATCTGACGAACGATAATTTCGAAATGTTTATCATCAATTTTCACCCCTTGCAAACGGTAAACTTCCTGAATTTCATTTACTAAATATTCCTGAACCGCAGTTGGCCCTTTGATTTTCAGGATATCATCCGGAGTGATAGAGCCATCGGAAAGCGGAGAACCAGCTCTTACAAAGTCATTTTCCTGAACCAAAATCTGGTTAGAAAGTTTTACTAAGTATACTTTTCTTTCTCCTGTTTTAGTTTCCACGATCAATTCGCGGTTACCTCTCTTAATTTTTCCATAAGATACTACACCGTCGATTTCTGTAACAACTGCAGGGTTTGAAGGATTTCTCGCTTCGAATAATTCGGTAACCCTAGGAAGACCACCGGTAATATCCCCTGCTTTTGCAGATTTTCTCGGAATCTTGATTAAGACTTTACCTGCCTTGATTTTTTCTCCGTCATTAACCATTAAGTGGGCTCCGACCGGCAAGTTATATCCTTTCTGCTCTACTCCTTTAGAATCAACAACTTTAAGGGTAGGAACCGCTTTTTTATTTCTTGATTCGGAGATTACTTTCTCTTCGAAACCTGTCTGTTCGTCAATTTCCAATTGGAAGGAAATACCCTGGATAATATCTTCGTATTCTACTTTACCAGCAGTTTCAGCAATGATAACCGCATTATACGGATCCCATCTACAGATTGTGTCTCCTTTTTTCACTTTATCACCCGGTTTTACAGATAATATAGCACCATAAGGAACGTTGGCCACCATTAAAGGAGTTCTTGACTCATTATCAGCTACCAGACGGAATTCTGTAGAACGTGAAACCACTACTTCAGCAGTATTGCCGTTTTCATCTTCTGAAGTAATTGTTCTTACTTCATCCATTTCAACGATACCGTCTCTTCTTGCAACAATGGATGGATTTTCGGAAACGTTACCTGCGGTACCTCCTTGGTGGAAAGTTCTCAATGTTAACTGAGTTCCCGGTTCACCAATGGATTGTGCAGCGATAACTCCTACTGCTTCTCCCATGTGGATTGGTTTTCCTGTTGCAAGGTTACGTCCGTAACATTTTGCACAGATTCCTTTCTTAGCTTCACAAGTCAACGGAGAACGAACTTCAACTGCTTCAAGACCAGCTTCTTCAATCTTTTTCGCTAATTCTTCGTTAATGATCGTATCAGCACTTACAATAATTTCATCAGTTTCAGGATCGTAAACATCATGAAGAGAAACTCTACCTAAAATTCTTTCAGAAATTTTCTCAACGATTTCGTCATTCTTTTTCAAGGCTGTAACTTCGGTTCCTCTTAAAGTTCCGCAATCGTCTTCTGTAATGATAACATCTTGTGCAACGTCTACCAACCTTCTGGTTAAGTAACCAGCATCGGCAGTTTTAAGAGCGGTATCCGCAAGACCTTTACGAGCACCGTGAGTAGAGATGAAGTATTCCAAAATGGAAAGACCTTCTTTAAAGTTCGCCACAATCGGGTTTTCAATGATCTCTGCACCTACTGAACCTGCTTTTTGCGGTTTTGCCATCAAACCTCTCATTCCTGCAAGCTGACGGATCTGTTCTT
>DAMDNI010000214.1:0-5044 GCA_032083825.1 Bergeyella sp.
TGGTCGTTTTTAATATAATTATAATTTCCGTTTTCCTGATTGTCTTCAATTTCTACGACATTGGTTTTTAATACGTCTCTCACATCGACTGCAAAGGTCCAGCTGTTCCATATTTTTTTAAGATTAAGATCAAGGCTTGCAAGATTTTTAAGCAAACCTAATTCAATTTGCTGTTTGTCCACATAAAATCCGTTCACTCCCAAAAACCAGGTTTTGGCTTTATCAAGACGAATATTATTGTTCATCTGAATCAACAAACTGGTGGAGCCAATATTATTGGTATAAGTCGGGAAAATATCTCCTGTTGTCGGATCTACACTTAGGCTTCCGTTATTTTTATTATACTGAACTCCTATATTAAAATTGGTTGTCCAATATTGTTTGAAAAAGTTTTTTTGAATCCCAAGCATTGCCGACATTTCCTGACGGTCTCCAAAATTGGTGCGGATATAGCGAAGCTGGTTTTTCCCATCCGCCTCATTATTAGGAACTCCCTGCAAAGGAACCTGCGTAATATTGTCTTTGGTTAAAGAATGATTCAGAATCAGGAAATAAGAATTTTTGTACATATAGGTCAACTCCTGATTATAAACCGAAGATGCTTTTACAAAAGGATCGTTCTGGGTATAATTATCTTCTGTCAGAATATTGCGCACCGGATTGAGTTCCCAAAAACTTGGTCTTCTCATTCTGCTGGAAAATGCATAGGAAATGTTGTGATTTTCATTGATTCCATAATTCAGGCTTAAATAAGGCAGGAAATTGTTGTACTTTCTTTCAATTCTCCTGTAATCAATATTTTCTGCATTATCGGAAGTTCCAAGGCTGTTGGTAATTTCGTAACGTGCGCCAAGCTTCCCGGAAAATTTATCGGAGAACTTCTTTTCTAAAGTAAGATACATTCCGTATATATTTTCGTCGTAAATAAAGTGGTTGGGCTCAGATTTAGGATCTAAAGGCGGAATGATGTAAAAGGTATCATTTTTGGTATCGTTATCCGTTTTTGTCTTGTTATAATTTCCTCCGGCAGAAACGGTGAAATCTTTTTTAAATTTCTTAATATAATCTACCATTCCTGAAAAATTATTAATAATCTGAGGCAGATTTTGAATGGTTTGCTGGCTCAATCCCAGCTCATTTTGAAAAATATCAGAAGCAATCGTTTTGTTGTCCGTGTACTGAAATCTTTTGTAGTTAAGATAGGCTGCGTTTAAATTCAATTTACTTCCCAAAGAATCGATTTTCAATTCATAATTGAGATTGAAGGAATTGTTATACGACCTGGCATTTTCCCTATTTTTGGAAATCGAATATTTGTCTTCCAAAATCCCGGTAATTTGGTTCGGGCTTGTAGAAGTGTTGAATAAATCTACCCTAGAATCATAACTTCTGTTTGCCCAGGTATTCCATGTAAGTGCAAGATTATTATTGTCATTCAACTGATAATCAATATTTACATATCCTCCAAGGTTTTTGTTCGGATCAGTGATATTCCCAACAGATTCGTTAGAATAATTTCCGCTTTTATTTCTCAGAACATAATGTTGCGCCTGGATATTTTCGCTGGTGCTTAGATTTGCCGAAATTCCCACTTTGTCCTTTCTGTAGTTGATGGTTGAACTTGCAGAACTCGCGTTGTATTTGTTTTGTGAGTTGGACATTCTCATATTTCCGTTCAGCCCGTCAGTCATTTTTTTCTTGAGGACAATATTGATGATTCCGTCAGATGCTTCCACCTGGAATTCGCTTCCCGGCATTGTGATGACTTCAATTTTCTGGATATTTTCTGCGGGTGTATTTTTCAGAAACTGTGCGAGAGATTCTGCATCCATATTTGTTTTTCTGCCGTTGATATAGATAATGGCATTATTTTTCCCTGCGATTCTCAGCGTTTTATCATCGGTACTTGACAGCAGAGGAGTTTGTTTCAAAACATCAAAAGTGGTATTTCCTTTGGCAACTGGAGCATTTGAAATATCATATACAAAACGATCGCTTTCTTTTTTGAACACTTTTTTAGTCATCAGAACTTCCTGGATGTTCTGCACTTTTGCAGTATCCTTCTTAGCGGTTTCCTGTGCTGAGACCAAATATCCTGAAGCTAAAATAATTGGAATAAGGAGCTTTTTCATAATTATTCAGTTTTAGTTTTAAAAAAAGAGTGAGGGGTTATTAATTTTTTTAAAAGGTTATTAGTTTAAAACAGGTTATTAGTTATACCTCACTCTTTGTATTACTTGATTACTTACATTGCAAAGATATATTAATTTTTAAGTATCTTGCAATACAAAGTAGTAAATAAATTAATTCTATAAATTTAAAATACTGATAATCAATACTAAAATTTTAAAAATTTATTTACCCTTTGAATAATTAGACAATTAAATGACAGATTTTGTTACATAATGGAATGAAGATTTTATTACTTTTCTTAAAACTGCAAACCTTTAATTTTAAAAAAAATTAAAAAAAACAGCTCCAAAAATTGAAGCTGTTTTTTTATTTATTCTATTAAGGCTACAAAAACATTCCGCCAGAGGCTTCAATCCTTTGGGCATTTACCCAGCCCATTTCGTCTGAACAAATATTTGCGATTACACCACCTATATCATCAGGAAGACCAACTCTTTCTAAAGCAGTTTGAGAAGCGATCAGTCCGTTCATATCTTTGTTATCACGCACGACGCCTCCTCCAAAATCTGTTTCAATTGCACCGGGAGCAATAATATTCACCCTGATTTTGCGATGTCCCAATTCTTTAGCCTGATATTTAGTCAGCGTTTCCATTGCGCCTTTCATTGAGGCATATGCGGCATAACCTGGCAAAGAAAACCGCGCAAGCCCGGTAGAAACATTCACAATATTTCCGCCATCGTTCAGGATCGGCAATAATTTCTGGGTAAGAAAAAACGGGCCTTTAAATTGTATATTCATCAACGTATCAAAATCTTCTTCTGTCGTTTCTATAAAAGATTTGTGAATCCCGATGCCTGCATTATTGACAAGAATATCAAAATTTTCACGGTTCCAATTTTCTTTCAGAACTGTCTTAATTGAAGCCACAAAAGCATCAAAAGTAGCTGAATCAGCTACATTCAGCTGAAGCGCAGCGGCTTTTCCGCCAAGATCTCCAATTTCTTTTACCACCTCTTCTGCTTCTTCTTTTTTGCTGTTAAAAGTAAGAATTACGTCTATTCCTTTTTTGGCAAAGGCGATGGCTGTATTTTTTCCAAGTCCTCGGCTTCCGCCGGTAACGATTGCTATTTTTTTCATTTTCAGATTATATTTTACTGCTACAAATTTGAAAATAAAGAAAATAAAAAACGTGGTGACAGTCTCAGAATTTTTTAAAATCAGCGCTGATAAAGTTTGGTTTCAATAGGAAGCTCGGCAGGAAGCTTTTTTAATTTCCTGAATTCTGTAGGAGTAATACCGGTAAGGCTTCTGTAAAATTTAATGAAATTAGAAGGATCAAAGGTGAGTTTGCGGGCAATTTCAGAGGCGGAAATTTGGGTATCAATCAATAAATCATTGGTCACTTTTATGATTTTATGATCGTAATAATAACATGGATGATGCCCAGAAACCAACTTCACTGTATTAGTGAGATGTCCTGGCGAAAGAAAAAGTTTTTCTGCAATCTGATTGATATGAAGCATATCTGCAGCTTCCCCGCTTAAGATTTCTTCAAGATGCTGATCAAGAAAAGCAAGGTAAGAACTGAAAATTTCTTCGTTACGGTTTTTAGGGTTTTCCATTTTTTAAATTTAGAAACTTACTCCTGTTCTCTGTCAAATCTTGCCAGCTTTTTTTCTACCCAAATTGTTGCAAAAGGGAAAAGCGAAGCTAATAATGCAAATACAAAATCTTCATCATCCCAGTTATAAATCTTCCTGGCAGGAAGACATAGCAAAAGATAAAGTGTAAAAAAAAGCCCATGAATATTGCCCACCACAATGATAAAAATAGTTGGCAAAAGCCCTTCTTCGTCATATCTTTTCCAGATCATGGCAAAGCCATAGAGAAGAAGACACGAAACAGCTTCAGCAATACATATTTGTTTAAACCAATTCTTTACTTTATCCTGAGGATATTTTGAGAAAAACTTTTCGATGAAATTCATTTTTATTATTTGCTTCTAATCTCTTATTTTGTATTGGTTATCCTAAATGTTTTATCTATAAAAACTGCTTCCGTCAAGATAATCAAAAACTTCCGGAGGAAGCATCGGGCGTACATTTTTGCCAATGCGAATCATATTTCGGATTTCGGTAGCAGAAAGTTCAATAATGGGTGCTTTAACAAGGCTGATGTTCTCATGCTGAAAATATTCTTTACTTTTCCCCGGATCAAACATCCTCGGATAAACGATAATCTGATGTGTAGCCACAAGCTTTTCCGAATTTTTCCATTTGTGAAGGCTCTCAAGATTGTCTTCTCCCATAATCAGCGAGAAAGAGACATCAGGATGTTTTTCATGAAGATACGCTAAAGTGTCAATGGTATAGCTCGGTCTTGGGAGAGAAAATTCAACATTCGATGCGCGCATTTTCGGATAATTTTTAATAGCAAGCTGCACCATATCCAAACGGTTATGATCGTTCAGCAAAGATTTTTTTTCTTTAAAAGGGTTCTGAGGAGAAACGACAAACCACAATTCTTCCATATCAGAATTTTCCAGAATATAATTGGCTAAAATCAAATGCCCTATGTGAATTGGATTAAATGAACCGAAAAACAAACCAATCTTTTTCATTTCTAAAATTAGGGTTTATATAAGAACAATTTCAGACTAATCCTGAAATTTAACATCCTTGATGTTCAGATAATAGGTTACGTTTCCTTTCCAGTGGTTTTCTTCAACCGTAAAAGCAATATCAAAAGCCTTTTCCCGGAATTCTTCAGCATATTTCCCTAATTTGAATCCAACGCATTCAATATTCCTTCCTGTAGATTCCTGCTTAATGTAGAATTTTACATGGTTGTTTTCTTTACCCATTGTTTTTACCACTCCTGAAATTTTCTGGCTCTTCAGAACGAGAAC
>DAMDNI010000215.1:0-5042 GCA_032083825.1 Bergeyella sp.
AGAATGAAAGAAATTATTAAGTTTTAAAAACTTAAATTTTGAATTCAAAATAAAAAACCGCAGAAAGTGATTTCTGCGGTTTTGCTTTATTTGTTATTCACTTTTAGAATGTCCGTACATTTTGTTGTAAAGGTCGATATATTTTTCTTTAATTACTTTTCTTTTCAATTTTAAAGTTGGGGTGAGTTCACCGCCTTCAATCGTCCACAATTCTGGTGAAAGCTCGATTTTTTTGATCTGTTCCCAGTTTCCTAAGCCTTTATTTACCTTTTCAATCTCTTTTTCGATCCTCTCTTTCAGCTCTTTGCTTTTTGACATTTCTTCAGGAGTTTCACCGATATTCAGATGATGGATGACCGCCCAGTTTTTTGCAAAAGTATAATCAGGTTGTACAATAGCGGTCGGCATTTTTTCGCCGTCCCCTACAACCATGATCTGTTCGATAAACTTCGATGCTTTGGCTAAATTCTCAATGATCTGCGGAGCCACATATTTTCCTCCGGAAGTTTTGAACATTTCTTTTTTGCGATCGGTAATTTTAAGGAAACCTTCTTCGTCAATGTGACCAATATCGCCGGTCTTGAAAAATCCATCGTTTGTAAAAGCTTCTTTGGTCATTTCGTCATTTTTATAATATCCGATAAATACAGAGGAGCCTTTTACCGTAATTTCGCCATCTTCCTGGATTTTAACATTCAGGTTTTTTAATGGGATTCCTACGGTTCCTACTTTCATGTGTTTAAATGAGTTTACAGCAATTACAGGTGAAGTTTCCGTTAGGCCATATCCTTCAAGAACAGGAATTCCCGCGTTCTGGAAAATTTTGTTCAGCCTTTCTGAAAGCGCTGCCGAGCCGGAAACCAAAGTTGTAAGTTCTCCTCCCAAGCCTTCTCTCCATTTCGAGAAAACAAGTTTATCAGCAATGATTTCCTTTAGTCCGCTTGGTTTTGAAATTCCTTTTTTAGCTTCATTTACACTTAATGCCCAAAGGAAAATCTTGGCTTTCAGGCCGCCGGAAGAAACTCCTTTATCATAAATTTTGTCATACACTTTCTCCAATAATCTCGGTACAACAGTCATGTAATGAGGTTTTACTTCCTTGATGTTTTCTCCCATCTTTTCTACACTTTCAGCAAAATAGATAGAAATACCTTTGGTCTGGTACAGATAAAAAAGCATCCTTTCGAAAATATGGCAGATAGGAAGAAAGCTTAAAGCTTTTGCCGTTTTAAAGTCAAAATCTTTCTTCATCGGAATTCTTTCGTCAGAAGCTTTGATGTTCGAAACAATATTATCATGAGAAAGCATCACTCCTTTTGGTTTCCCCGTAGTTCCGGAAGTATAAATAATTGTTGCAAGATCATTTGCTTGGATGGTATTAGCCAGATCTTCCACTTCGCTCTGCGTAGCATCATCTTCTCCGAGATCCAGGATTTCTTTCCAGTTGGCAGCTCCGTCAATTGAATCAAAAGAAAAAATACCCTGAAGCGTAGGAACATTTTCTTTGATAGCAGTTACTTTATCAAAAAGATCCCTATCGGAAACAAAGCAGAATTTTACTTCTGCATTATTGAAAATAAACTCATAATCTGCTGAAGAAATTGTAGGATATACCGGAACAGAAACAACACCAATCTGAGAAATTCCTAAGTCGCAAACAGCCCATTCTGTGCGGGAGTTTGATGTGATTAATGCTATTTTGTCTCCCGGTTTTATTCCTGATTTCAATAATCCTCGCGAAAAACGGTTTCCTAAATTAATATATTCCTGTGATGATGTTTTTTCCCATTTTCCCTGATATTTTGTGACAAACATATCGTTTTTGGGGAAATTTTTAGCAGCAAAATGGGCAATATCAAATAATCTTGTAAAGGTCATAATGTTCTTTTTAATAGGGGTAAGTCTGTATTATGTAAATATAAATTTTTTTTTAAATCTACCAAAAAATATATTTTTGGTATTTTCTCAAAAATTGTATTTTTACGGGCAATCAACTAAACAGAATTATGAATTTTAATCTATCAGAAGAACAGCTGATGATACAGCAGGCTGCAAGAGATTTTGCTCAGGCTGAGCTTTTACCGGGCGTAATAGAAAGAGACAGGGATCAGAAATTTCCTACAGAACAGGTCAAGAAAATGGGAGAATTAGGCTTCCTAGGAATGATGGTTGACCCAAAATACGGAGGGGCTGGTTTGGATGCGGTTTCCTATGTTGTCGCCATGGAAGAGATTGCAAAAGTAGATGCTTCTGCTGCTGTTATCATGTCTGTCAACAATTCATTGGTTTGTGCAGGAATTGAAAAATATGCAAGCGAAGAACAAAAACAGAAATACCTTGTTCCTCTTGCAAGCGGCGAAGTGATCGGAGCTTTTGCGCTTTCTGAGCCTGAAGCCGGATCTGATGCAACTTCTCAGAAAACAACAGCAGAAGATAAAGGAGATTATTATCTGCTGAACGGAACAAAAAACTGGATCACCAATGGCGGGAATGCAAAATATTATGTAGTAATTGCACAGACCCATCCCGAAAAAAAACATAAAGGAATCAATGCATTTATTGTAGAAAGAGAATGGGAGGGTTTTGAAATAGGACCGAAAGAAGATAAATTGGGAATCAGGGGAAGTGATACACATTCTTTGCTTTTTACCGATGTAAAAGTTCCTAAGGAAAATAGGATCGGCGAAGATGGCTTCGGATTTAATTTTGCAATGGCCGTTCTGAATGGCGGAAGAATCGGAATTGCTTCTCAGGCTTTGGGAATTGCAAGCGGCGCTTACGAAATGGCTTTACAGTATGCAAAAGTCAGAAAAGCTTTCGGCACAGAAATTATCAATCACCAGGCAATTGCATTTAAGCTTGCGGATATGCATGTGAATGTGACAGCTGCAAGAATGCTGGTCTATAAAGCAGCAGCAGAAAAAGACGAAGGAAAAGACATCTCTGAAAGCGGAGCCATGGCAAAATTATATGCCTCTCAGGTTGCAATGGATACAACAGTTGAAGCTGTTCAGATTCATGGAGGTTACGGTTATGTGAAAGAATATCATGTAGAGCGCCTTATGCGTGATGCCAAAATTACCCAGATTTACGAAGGAACGTCTGAAATCCAGAAAATTGTGATTTCACGGGCGATTTCTAAAAAATAATTTCATAAGTTTGAATTAAATTTAAACGCTGGTGCTATGAAATATTTATGGATTACTCTTGTTGCCGTTGTTCTCATTTTAGCAGGTTTTATCTGGTACAAATATTTTTTTGTATTTGGCGAAGGTGTGAAGTCAGGATATCTGAATTATGCAGTTTATAAGGGAAATGTTTTCAAAACTTATGAAGGAAAGCTCATTCAGCAGGGTTTTGGAGGAAATCCTAAAACCGGAAATCTTACCAGCTACGAGTTTGAATTTTCAATAGAAGATGAAAGCGTTTTCAAGCAAATGGAAAGCAACAGCGGGAAATATTTCGATCTTCATTATAAAGAATATCACGGAACGATTCCCTGGAGAGGAAATACAAAATATGTTGTAGATAAAGTGATTAACATGAAATAAAAACAAAGCAGGATGTCAAAAGACATCCTGCTTTGTTTAGTTTTATACAGTCATAGAAAAAATTCTTGTATCAGGCTTATTCCGTAGCATTCGGAGGTCAAATGCCATTGCTACATTTCGGGTAAATGCCCTTCCTTTTTCAGTAATTGTGATTTTGTTTTCGGATAGGTTTACCAATCCGTCATTTTTCATTTCAGCTAAAATGTCCATTACATTTTCCAATTCATGGAAAGAGTTTTTTGCATCCCAGCTGGTTTCCAGATTGCACATGAGGTTTAAGATATGCTTTCTGATAATTAAATCTTCATTATCCAGAATATGCCCTCGGAAAACAGGAATTTCGCCATCACTTACGATTCTCTGATATTCTTCCACTGTTTTTGCATTTTGGGCAAAAGCATACCAGGAATCTGAAATTGCAGACATTCCTAATCCGATCATCAATTGGGTTTTGCTGGAGGTGTAACCCATGAAATTACGGTGAAGTTTTTTTTCTTTCATTGATAGGTACAAGTCATCATCTTTTAATGAAAAATGATCCATTCCGATTTCAGCATAGCCTAGTTCCTCAAATAGTTTTTTGCCTTTTTCGTAAAGTTTCCTTTTTTCTTCGCCGTTCGGAAGATCATTTTCGTCAAAACCTCTTTGTCCTACCCCTTTTACCCAAGGAACATGAGCATAAGAATAAAATGCAAGCCTGTCAGGTTTTAATTCTAACGTTTTTCGAATCGTAGATTCCATAGCGTTCCAGGTTTGATGCGGCAATCCGAAAACGAGATCATGGCTTACACTTTTATAGCCGATTTCACGAGCCCATTCGGTTACATTTTTTACATTTTCAAAAGGCTGAATGCGATTGATTGCCTTCTGGACTTTCAGATCATAATCTTGCACGCCAAAGCTCACTCTGCGAAAACCAAGATCATAAAGGGTCTGAAGATGTTCTTTGGTAGTATTATTAGGATGCCCTTCAAAGCTGAATTCAGGATTTTGTGAAATTTCGGAGGTTTTAAAAATCTTTTGTAAAAGAATTTCAAGATTTTCGGGTGAAAAAAAAGTGGGCGTTCCGCCACCTAAATGAAGTTCTTTAATAACCGGCTTTTCATTAAACAGTTTGAGATAAAGTTCCCATTCCTTCAAGACGGCTTCAATATAAGGGATTTCTGTAGAATGTTGTTTGGTTATTCTTTTATGGCATGCACAAAAGGTGCACAACGCTTCGCAAAATGGCAGATGAATATAAATGCTGATGCCCTCTTTCTGATTGCTTTCAGAGAAAGAAATTTTTACGCTTTCTTTCCATTTTTCTGCTGAAAATCCTGATTCATCCCAATACGGGACAGTAGGATAGGACGTGTAGCGTGGTCCCGGAATGTTATATTTGTCAACCATAGAATTCATCCTGCAAAATTAGGGAAACTTTGTTTTGAATGTTTTTAAATAAGACTTTCAGATCTTCTGGGTAATATGTTTTTTATCAGTTTTAAATTT
>DAMDNI010000216.1:0-5009 GCA_032083825.1 Bergeyella sp.
AAACTTTATGTTTCTTTTTACAGGAAATATGCATTTTCGGCTATACTTGTGGTCGTAATGCTGTTAGCAGGCATTTATTTTTTCAGACATTTTGAGATTAGTTCTAAAGATAAAGCTACCAATGAACAGGTATCATTTATCAAATCTCCTGAAAATACAGAAAAAGAAATTGTTCTTTCAGAATTTGATCCAAATGAGCTTTCGAAATCTCAATGGCAAAAACTGGGATTCAGTGAAAAACAGGCGGAAACCATTCTGAAATATAAAAATATTGTCGGAGGCAGTTTTTCCAGCAAAGAGCAATTCAGCAAATGCTATGTGGTTTCCGATGAGAAATATCTGGAATTAGAACCTTACCTTCTGCTTCCTGAAAATACTGCTGAAAAACCATTTACCTATTTCAAAAGTTCTAACAAAAGCCTGAATATCCCGGGGAAATTTAATCCTGATCATTACACAAAAGATAATTGGATCAACCTAGGTTTTTCTGAAAAACAAGCAGAAGCCATCCTGAAATACAAAAATTATCTGGGCGGAAGTTTTATCAGTAAAGAAAAATTCAGAGAATGTTTCATCATCAGCGATGAAAATTATTTGAAACTAAAACCTTATCTTCTGCTTCCAGAAAGAAGTCCAAACAGTCAAAATTCATATTACAAAAAGACTGAAAACACAAAAATAAGTTACACGGTTTTCGATCCGAACGATCTTGATGAGCAAGGCTGGATGCATATAGGATTCAGTGAAAAGCAAGCTGCTACAATCATTAAATACCGGGATAAGATTTTGAAAGGAAAATTTAATTCGCCCGAAGATCTTCAGAGATGTTTTGTTGTTTCGGAAGATAAATTTAATGAGCTTAAACCCTATATCAGGATTAATAATCAGAATGTTTCGGAGCAGGTTTCTTCTCAGAAATCGGCGGAACAAACGCTGAAAACTGATTTTTCCAAAACAGATCTTAATACGATTTCTTTTCAGCAGCTTCAGGAGTTTGGTTTTGATGAAAAAGCTGCCGGAAGTTTTATCGGTTTCAGGAAAAAACTTGGAGGTTTTGCCACTAAGGATCAAATTCTGGAAACCTACAATATTGATAAAGAATTGACTCAAAAGCTTATCAATACAGCATTTCTCAAAAGTGATAATATTCAGAAATACAGCCTTACAAATGCACCTGAAAAATGGCTGAAAGAGCATCCGTATTTTAAATATTATGCTGACAAAATTATTTTTTTCAGAATTACTTATCCTGATGACAAAAAAATATTGAAAATGATGAAATTAAAACCCGACACAGAAGCGAAAATGAAACTGTATTTAACCGAATAAAAAAGCTGCCTTTTCAGGCAGCTCATTTATTAAATTTATTCTAAAAATCAATTTTATTTGATAATCAATTTTTGAGAATATTTACCTTTTGCAGAGTTGATCTGAAGGATATAAATTCCTTTTGAAAGATTCAGGTTCAGCTCTTTGGTGAATTCACCTTTTGTACTGTTATAATTTCCTGAATAGATCAATTTTCCACTTAAATCATAAACCCCAACTGTTACATTTTCAAGCTCTCTCGACTTGATAAAGAAAGTACCGTTGCTTGGATTCGGATAAATTTTCAGGTCATTGGCAATTGCGTTAACATTGCTGGTACCCAAAACAACTTCTTCTGTTTCTCTTGTACAAACCGTAAGTTGCCAAGAATTAACAGTTCCTGTAGTTCCGTACTGATTATCAGAGGCGTAAAGCTTCCATGTTCCTTCAGCTTGGGATCCTTTGAAAAGGCTTAGTAATTCTGTAGATTTGATTTCTGTAGTAGCAAGATTAGCACAGTTTGATGTAGCTGCTGCTCCTGTATCACTGAAAGTTGTGGTAAGGTTTGCTCTTCCGTTACATGTTCTGTCCCAGAATAAAGCAGATGCGCCCTGAGGATTCTCAATTCCTACAGATAATTGATATACGTTTCCGTGAGTAATATTAGGTTTTATACTAATTTTTGTAATTGCACCAGGTGTGGTAACTTCCAATGGAACTTCAATTTTAGGAGAAGAAATGGATGATCCCTGGCCTTCGTTAATAGGTACTGCTGATCCTGAATAGGTATAAGTAATACATTCTTCGCCAATCACGTTGTAATCAATCACAAAACTTGGGCTGAGTGCATAATATACATTATCAACTGCTTCAATCATGATAAATGCATTTGCAGAGATTGAGCCTTCCGGAATCAATACAGATTCGTTTCCATCATTTGGAGTATTGGCTACAAGTGTTGTAAACGTCTGTCCGCCATCTTTAGACAATTTAATATTGACAAATTGTGTATTCACCGGAGAAACATTCGTATTAGCTACATCCCATTTAACTTCGTAATCAGTATTTGAAAGTAAGCTTTCTCCAAATACAGGAGCAGTAGTTACAAAAGGTCCTGAAGCTGCATTTACTGTAATTATGGTCTGATCAGTATTGGTTTGTGCTCCCAATGGAGAATTATCTCTTACCGTAAAAGCAAATGTAAGATTACGTCCAACAGAAGGTAAAGTTTCCCAACGGGTTGCTGTAGTTCCTGATAATACTTTGTTAAAATCAGGGAAATATCTTTGCTTAGAAGAGCTAGGTGCAAAAGCTTTAAATAATGGGCCTACAGTTTTTGTAGCATAGGTTAAACTATTTGCTCCGGTATAAGAACTTGAGGTAATTCTATCGTTCTGCTCCCAAGAATACGTCATCGCATCTCCTTCTGCATCTGTCGCTTCCCCTTTTAACAAAAACGGAGTGCTTTTAGGAATCGTATAATCAAGACCGGCATTTACAACTGGAGGCGTATTAGTAACAGGAGTATCTACAGAACAAGTCTTTGAGGCAAGTCTTGTTTGTACCTGATTAAGGTTAGGAGTAATGAAAAAATCATTCGAATTAAACTGTGTATCATAGTTTTGTGTAATTCCTGTATAGGCCATGATAGAATTTCCGCTTCCTGGTTCAACCTGTGCTACTGTACCTTCATAACCATAAGTAAATGAGTGATTCGAGCCTAGCTGATGTCCCATTTCGTGAGCAACATAGTCAATGTCGTATACGTCACCAATTGGTGTTCTGTGAGAAGTGAAAGCACTACCTTTCTGAGAATCTGTACACACGCCGCCAATATATCCTGCACTTCCATTTGGAGGAGCAAGTGCAAACAAATGCCCGATATCGTAATTGGCACTTTGAACATTTGTATTCATAACACTTTGTACTGTGGATGTGCTGACACCGGTATATGGATCTGCATCTGGATCCAAATAAATAATAGTAGTATTATCTATTAAATTAAGATGCACTAGAAAATCTTTTTCAAAAACACCATTTACTCTAGTTAAGGTGTTATTGATAGAAGCAAGAACAACTTGTTTTTTTTCGTCATCAGTAGCACTTCCCGCACCTGCTAAACCAATGTGATACTGGGAATATTCGCCGTTAGTGGAAACTGCCAGCTTGAAATTTTTGAGAACCTTGTTGCTCGCTTTATTAAATGTACCGGAATCCTCAGAATCTTTAAGTTCTTCATAAGGTGTGGAACAGATAAAAGCCTCATCTTCCTGCTTAACTTTTGAATCGGAATTATAAACGCCATAAACAGATTTGTCGCTTGTAAAAGATTCTATAAATTCAGAATTTCCGGAGCGTGTTGCAAATGAGGATAATCCTATATTTGAAATACTGAATCTTAAATAGGAAGTAGGATCAGTAATTCCTACTCCCATATAAGATCTGATATTTGGATATTTTGCTTGTAATTCTGGAGTAAAATTAGAAAATTCCCATACCTGATATTTTTCTAAAGTACCGTTTGCATTTGGCATTGTGATGATAACTCCATTTTTACCACTATATCTTTGTGGTGCATTTTCCAAAAGCGCAGCAAGTTTGTTTTGATCCAGGCTAAAGTATTTTGCCTGTTTTATTGTTTTCTGATGCTCAACCACTTGTCTTCCTGACAAACTGGTTTCTGACCATTGCCCGAATCCCAATAACGGCAGCAAAAGAGACGCAATTAATAGTTTTCTATTCATAATTAATATATTTAACGATTTGTAAATATATTAATTTATAAATAAAAAACAGAAATCTCTACCAAATTAATAAAGAATATTTGAAAATCTCCTATTCTTTGATAAATCGGAAAATTTTATTGTCTGCTTGTAAGATATACGTTCCGATTGGTAAACTAGATACATTCACAGAATTTTTGTTTTTGAAAGGTACTTTTTCGGTTTTCCATAATTTTCCTGAAAAATCATAGATTTTTAATTCCTTGATTTGAGACAGATTATTTCCTTTTACAAAAAGTAAATTATTAACAACAGGATTCGGGTAAATCTTCAGTTCGTCAGCATATGTGTTTTCAGAAACAACTAAAAATCCATGCCCTAAACCTTCTGTGTAATTCATTGGATATTCTGTCCATTCCGTAATATTGAATGTGATGTTAGGATCGCTGACAGTCGCATTCCTGTATAAAGATTTGTTGTGATTGGTATTCGCCATACCTTTAAAACCTACTGCATCTACCGTCGTATAAGACATATCATAATTGTTGGTAGAGACTGTTTTAAGATATTTTGTTCCGTAAGAAAGCTCCACATATTGCGAACCGGTAAAGGTCATTGCCGGAGCATTCGTAATAAAATTACCTGCTGAAGCAGCAAAACCTGAAAAAGTAGATTTCGGATTTATAATTACTTTGCTTTCCCCATTTGCAATTTTACCCTGCAATTGATAAGATTCGGAAAAATAATAGGTATCTCCAGAACCTTTTAGTTGTATAGAAAGATAGTAATTATTAAGATTGACTTCGTGTCCTGTTTTGTTGGTGATTTCAATCGCGGTATTATTGGTGCTTCCTTCAATGTATTTTGTGATCATCAGATCTTTTGCAGAATTGTCGGAAATAGTTGTGGTAACAGCAAGAGCATTGCTTTCAGGAGAAAATACAAAACCACTATTGTAAGCTTTTACTGTAAAATTAT
>DAMDNI010000217.1:0-4967 GCA_032083825.1 Bergeyella sp.
ACCAATCCCGCATCTTTAATATCGAAATGCAGATGATCGGTCATATAGACACCCAAAAAAGGCAAAACCATCGAACCGGAACGATTGATGAGCATCACCAAAGCAAGCATCCAGCTTTCCGCCGAAAGCCCCTTGAATGAATTGATATAGATTTTTAATAGTTTCATAATTAAATGGTTAATAAAAAACAGGACTTATAAAAATAAGCCCTGTTGTATATTATGGTAAAATAAATATAAATTTTACTCAGGCTTATAAGAATCCTTTAATGTTACGGTTCTGTTGAAAATCAGTTTACTGTCAGTAGAATCCTGATCTTTTGTAAAATATCCAATTCTCTGAAATTGCAAAGGCTCACCAACTTTCACATTATTGATTCCCGGTTCTGCATAGGCAGTGATTGTTTTAAGAGATTCCGGATTGATGAATTGTAAAAAGTCAGTTTCTTTTTCAGCATCAGGCTGCTCAACCGTGAAAAGCCTTTCATAGATGCGAACATCTACAGGAACGGCATGCTTTGCAGAAACCCAGTGTAAAGTCCCTTTTACTTTTCTTAAAGATTCTTCAGTTCCGCTTCCTGATTTGCTTTTTTCATCATATGTTGCGAAAATTGTTGTGATATTACCGTTTTCATCTTTTTCCACTCTTTCGGCCTTGATAATGTATCCTGATTTTAAACGGACTTCACCACCTAGTTTAAGGCGGAAGAATTTCTTATCCGCTTCTTCTTTGAAATCTTCTCGTTCAATATATAATTCTCTTGAAAAAGGAATTTCTCTGTTTCCGGCATTTTCCTGTTCAGGATTGTTTTCTGTTTCCAGCCATTCTTCCTTGTCTTCAGGATAATTTTCGATAACGAGTTTCACAGGATCCATTACAACCATCATTCTTTTTGAAACTTTATTCAAATCTTCTCGCACGCAGAATTCAAGCAGTTGAATGTCAATGAGGTTTTCTCTTTTGGCCACTCCAACTTTTTCAATAAAATTTCTGATAGAAGCAGGAGTATATCCCTTTCTTCTCATTCCGGAGATTGTAGGCATTCTCGGATCGTCCCAGCCGGTTACTGCATTTTCAGCGACAAGCTTTTGCAGTTTTCTTTTGGAAGTGATCATATAAGTAACGTTCATTCTTGCAAACTCACGTTGCTTAGGTTTTACTTTACTTTCATCATAAACTTGTTCCAGATACCAATTATAAAGCGGTCGGTGATTTTCAAATTCCAAAGAGCAAAGTGAATGTGAAACCTGCTCCAGATAGTCGCTTTCACCGTGTGCCCAATCGTACATTGGGTAGATTTTCCATGCGGTTCCGGTTCTGTGGTGAGGTTTATTTAGGATTCTGTACATCACAGGATCTCGCATATTCATATTTGGAGAAGCCATATCTATTTTGGCACGAAGTGACATGGAGCCACTTTCGAATTCTCCGTTTTTCATCTTTTCAAAAAGTTTCAGCGATTCTTCTACAGGACGGTTTCTGAAAGGAGATTCCACGCCTGGTTCTACAGGGTTTTTTCTTTGTTCAGTGATGATTTCAGAAGGTTGTTCATCTACATATGCTTTTCCTTCTTTTATCAATTGAACTGCCCATTCATACAGCTGCTGGAAATAATCGGAAGCATAAAGCTCTTTGTCCCATTTAAAGCCAAGCCATTCAACATCTTTTTTGATTGAGTCTACAAATTCCTGTTCCTCTTTTTCAGGATTGGTATCATCAAAACGCAGGTTTACAGGAGCGTTGTATTTTTCTCCGAGCCCGAAATTGATGCAGATTGCTTTTGTATGTCCGACATGAAGGTAACCATTCGGCTCCGGTGGAAAACGAAAACGGATTTCGCTTGCATTCAGGCCGTTTGCCAAATCTTCTTCGATGATTTGTTCAATAAAATTGAGGGATTTTTTTTCTTCTTCCATCTTCTGTAACAATAGGATTGCAAATTTAGCAAAAAAGCGGCTGATAATAAAGCAGGAAATGCACTCTTTAGTTTTTTTATATCTTTATCCTTTAAATAAAACATTTATATGAAAAAGAAAAAGCTTCTTCTGTTTGCGTTGTTGATATTTCCTCTTTTTTGTTTTGCACAGCTGAACATAGGCGGAAAAGGCTCGGTAAGGATGTCTGATATTAAACTTCAGAAGAGAGAAGCAGACAGAATCAAAAATAGCGGAGAAGGCAGTAAAAAAGCAGATTATGATAAGGTAAAACTTTCAGAAGAAACTCCGGATGATATGTCCGTCACGATCGTTAATCCTTATAATACAAAAATCCAGTTTGCTTTTTCTACTTCGGACAGGATGAAAGTCGTGGAAATGGAGCCTTATTCTTTTTGGACAGGCCTTGCAAATGATTACTGGCAGAATTTCATTATTATTACCAAAGACAAGCAGCGTGCTTACTCATTAAAAACCAATTTCTGTTACACCATTTTCTGGGATAAAAATTTGGATGCATGGAATGTGAAACCTTTGAAATGCAGCATATACAAAAAGTAAATCACTGATTTTATACTTTTTAAACGAGGAAACAGGTTTTTGTTTCAAGATTCTTTATTCATGTTTTTTAGAGCGAAGTTTTATTTTTTTGAAAAAAAATAATCTTATTTTCGCACATTAATTCTAAGTTTTGCATAATTTTCAGGCTAACCAGGAACTTTTTTTTATTGGTGAAAAACTTCTGAAATGGTACAAAATCCATGGCAGAGATTTGCCTTTTCGTAAAACGAAAGACCCGTACAAAATATGGATCTGCGAGATCGTTTTTCAGCAGACGAGAATTCAGCAGGGAATCCATCATTACAATAATTTTATTGAAAGATTCCCGGATGTGCAATCTTTGCATGATGCTGAATCTGATGAGGTTTTATTGTATTGGAAAGGTTTGGGATATTATTCCAGAGCCATCAATCTGCACAAAGCCTCTCATCAGATTATGGAAGATTTCGGAGGGAAATTTCCTGAAAAATATGAAGAGATCCTAAAACTGCAGGGAGTCGGGAAATATACTGCAGCAGCTATTTCGAGTATTTGTTTTAAAGGCCATAATCCGGCTGTCGACGGAAATTTTTATCGTGTTTTATCAAGATTGTTTGCAGATGATTTTGATATTTCAAAACCTTCTGCATTCCGGTATTTTTCTGAATTGGCTTTAAAAATAATGCCCGAAAATAAAGCCGGAGATTTCAATCAGGCGATGATGGATTTGGGTTCGGAAATCTGCAAACCAAAAAATCCGGACTGCGGAAATTGTCCGGTCAATGATGAATGCATTGCATTTAATCTTGGAAAAACGAACGAATTCCCGCTGAAATCAAAAAAAGTAAAAGCAGAAGATCTTTTCCTTAGATATTATTTCGTTCAGTATAAGAATCAATTTCTTATCAGGCAAAGAGGAGAAGATTTTATCTGGAAAAAACTGTATGAGTTTCCTTCCAGGATTCCTGAAAATTTTGAAAAATTGATTTCTCATTCAAAAACAATAAACCATAAGCTGACGCACAAAAACCTGACAATACAAATTGACACTCTTTTACTGAGATCGGGGAAAACATTCGAAAAATTCGCGAAAGAAAATGGCTTTCAGATTATCAGTTATGAAGAATCTCAACTGAAATCTTTCCCAAAACCGCTCGAAAATTATTTAAAATTAAATTTTTGAGCATTTTGAATTCTATTTTAAAGAAAAACTTCCTTCTTCAGGCTTCCAACTTCCATCAAAAAGAAGTATTTTTGCGCAATGTTTAAAAACCTAATATTCATTTTATTATCTCTGGCTTTGGTTTCCTGCGGCAAAGATCCGATTCCCAAACCTTATGGCGAGCTTCGGTTGGAATATCCGGCTCCTAAATATCAGAAATTTGATTCTGCGTGCCCGTTTACCTTTGAATATTCAGATTTTGCCAGAGTGGATAATGGTAAAAAACAATGCTGGTATTACATCAATTACCCGAAAATGAAGGCAAAAGTTTTCATTACATATTACCCGATTCATAATGATTTTGACCTTCATGTAAAAGAAGCAGAAAAACTGGTTTATGAGCATACCATTAAAGCATCATCAATACAGACCAAATCTTTCAGCTATCCCGAAAAAAGGGTTTTCGGAAATTTTTATGAGCTCAAAGGGCAGAGCGCTTCTAATATTCAGTTTTATGCAACCGACAGCACAAAACATTTTTTGACGGCAAACCTGTATTTTAACAGCCGTCCGAAACCCGATTCTCTGGCGCCTGCGATTGATTATGTCAAAAAAGATATTCTTCGGATGATCGACACTTTTCAGTGGAAATAAAATGCGATTAAAAAAATTAAAATAAAAAAGAAATTAAAAATATATGAAATTATTGGTCGTTGGATCTATGGCTTTTGATGCTATTGAAACACCTTTTGGTAAAACAGATAAAATTTTAGGCGGTGCAGCAACTTATATCGGATTGGCATCCTCCATTATGAAAACAGATGTAAGCCTGGTTTCAGTGGTTGGAGGAGATTTCCCTCAGGAATATTTTGATATGCTGACATCAAGAAATATCAATGTTGATGGGGTAGAGATCATTAAAGAAGGTAAAAGCTTTTTCTGGAGCGGGAAATACCACAATGATCTTAATTCCAGGGATACTTTGGTGACGGAAGTGAACGTACTTGCAGAATTTGATCCTAAAGTTCCGGAAAATGCTCAGGATGCAGATGTTTTGCTTTTGGGAAATCTTGACCCTGCAGTTCAGCTTTCTGTACTGGACAGAATGCCAAACCGTCCGAAATTGGTTATTCTGGATACTATGAATTTCTGGATGGATATTGCCTGGGATAACCTGATGAAAGTGATAGCAAAAACAGATGTCATAACCATTAATGATGAAGAAGCACGCCAGCTTTCAGGAGAATATTCTTTGGTAAAAGCTGCTAAAAAAATTCATACTTTAGGCCCAAAATATGTGATCATCAAAAAAGGTGAGCATGGTGCTTTGC
>DAMDNI010000218.1:0-4965 GCA_032083825.1 Bergeyella sp.
TCCTAAAGTGAATCTCGCGGAACCATTGAAATCTTTTCCTGTAGGTTTTTTGGTAACGATATTATAAATACCACTTGGTTCCCCGGCAGACATTAAAAAACCACCCGGCCCTTTCACAAATTCTATATGATCTACATAACTCATATCTTCAGCTAAAGGCCCCCAATTTGAAGTTACATTTACACCATTCAAAAATGCTCCAGCTCTAGAGCCTCTCATATTGATTCGGGAATACATTTCTCCCCAGTGTTCAAGTCTTTGAGCTCCTGCAACATTCCTCAAAAGTCCATCGGTAATTGTAGTTACTTGTTGGTCTTCTAATGCTCTATTTGTGATAATCGAAATATTTTGAGGTATTTTTATAAGTTCTTCATCAAGTCTAAGAGATGACGAGCCGTTTTTTTCATTATATTTTTTATAATATTTACCATTTATTAAAACCTCTTCAATACTGTTAGATTTTATAGAATCTTCGACTTGTGCAGCAGCAATTCCACTGAATAATACAGATGCACAAATGATTGCTTTTCTCATGTTTAAATTTTTTGCAAATATATTATTTTTATTAGTTCTAAATAAAATAAATATATGACATTAATCATTAAAACAAAAACCGCTTCTGATACTTACAGAAGCGGTTTTGTTTCATATGAGAAAGCGATCCTTATGCAGGGATTTCTCCTCGGTACAGGAATGATACAATTTCTTTATTCATCTTGTCTACCATTTCACTGAAAAGATGGAAAGATTCCTGTTTATAAATCACAAGCGGATCTTTCTGCTCATAAACAGCCCCTTGAGAAGAACGCCTCAGGTCATCCATTTCTCTTAAATGCTGCTTCCAGTTTTCATCGATAATGGCAAGTGTAATGTTTTTTTCGTAATCATTGATCAGGCTTTCGCATTGGCTTTCATAAGCTTTTTCAAGGTTGGTAACAATAGTCATGGTTTTGTTTCCGTCAGTGAAAGGAACCTGAATCATTTTAAACATTTGCCCCTGATTTTTAAAAACATTTTCAATAATCGGGAAAGATTTTTCTTTCATCAAATTTAGCTTCATCTGATAATCATCCTGAGCTGCTTTGAAAAGAATATTAGTAAGTTCAGGAATCTGTTTTGCTTTGAAATCTTCTTCAGAAACAGGTGATCCCATCGTAAAGTTTTTAATGATCTCATATTCGAAATCTTTAAAATCACCTTCAATTTTTGCTTTGTTTACAATAGAATGCGACACGTCATAAATCATATTGGCGATATCATATTTCAAATGATCTCCGAAAAGCGCGTTTTTCCTTCTTTTATAGATAACGTCACGCTGCTTGTTCATCACATCATCATATTCCAGCAATCTTTTACGAATTCCGAAGTTATTTTCCTCAACTTTTTTCTGCGCTCTTTCAATAGATTTAGAAATCATGGAATGCTGAATCACTTCGCCTTCTTTATGCCCCATTCTATCCATCATTTTTGCAATCCTTTCAGAACCGAAAAGACGCATCAGATTATCTTCCAAAGAAACATAGAATTGTGAACTTCCCGGATCTCCTTGTCTTCCTGATCTACCACGAAGCTGTCTGTCAACACGTCTTGAGTCGTGTCTTTCTGTTCCGATAATAGCTAAACCTCCTGCTTCTTTCACTTCCTGCTTCAATTTAATATCGGTTCCACGGCCTGCCATATTGGTTGCAATGGTAACAACACCAGGACCTCCGGCTCCTGCTACAATTTCAGCTTCTTTTTTGTGAAGTTTTGCATTCAGAACCTGATGCTGAATTTTCCTTAACTGAAGGGCTCTCGAAAGCAATTGGGAAATCTCTACAGAAGTTGTTCCCACCAAAACTGGCCTTCCGGCTGAGGTAAGATTTTCAATTTCTTCAATTACAGCATTATATTTTTCGCGGTTGGTTTTGTAAACCAAATCGTGTCTGTCATCTCTTATAATCGGCCTGTTTGTAGGAATTACTACTACATCCAGCTTGTAAATCTGCCAGAATTCTCCAGCTTCTGTTTCTGCTGTACCAGTCATCCCTGCAAGCTTATTGTACATCCTGAAATAATTCTGGAGGGTAATCGTTGCAAAAGTTTGCGTTGCAGCTTCAATTTTTACGTTTTCTTTGGCTTCGATCGCTTGGTGAAGACCGTCAGAATAACGTCTTCCTTCCATAATACGACCTGTCTGCTCGTCTACGATTTTCACTTCGCCATCCATTACAACATATTCATCATCTTTCTCAAATAATGTATACGCTTTCAACAGCTGGCTCATGGTATGAACGCGTTCTGATTTCTCCGCAAAATCAGCAAAAAGTTTTTCCTTTTGCTCAAATTCTTCTTCTTTAGGAAGATTTTTGGCCTCAAGCTCAGCGATTTCTGTACCGATATCCTGAAGTACGAAGAAATTGGAATCGGAATTTCCCTGAGACATATATTCTACTCCCTTATCTGTAAGATCAACCTGATTGTTTTTCTCATCGATTACAAAATAAAGGTCTTTATCTACAATTGGCATATCACGGTTGTTATCCTGCATATATTGTGCTTCCGTTTTTTGAAGCAATGCACGGTTACCGCTTTCCGAAAGGAATTTAATTAATGGTCTGTTTTTCGGAAGACCTCTGTAAGACTGAAGCAATTTGAATCCTCCATCTTTTGTATTTCCTGCTGCAATTAGTTTTTTTGCCTCGTTAAAAATAGCAGAAACTGTTTTTTTCTGAACTTCTACAATCCTGTCAACTGAAGGTTTTAAAACATCAAATTCCTGTCTGTCTCCCTGAGGAACAGGGCCGGAAATGATCAACGGTGTTCTTGCGTCATCAATTAAAACAGAGTCAACCTCATCGACAATGGCAAAATTTAAATCTCTCTGAACCAATTCTTCAGGAGAAGTTACCATATTATCCCTTAAATAATCGAATCCAAATTCATTATTGGTTCCGTAGGTAATATCAGAGTTGTAAGCTTTTCTTCTTGCATCGGAATTTGGCTGGTGATTATCAATACAGTCAATGGTTAAACCATGAAATTGATAAAGCGGTCCCATCCAAGCCGAGTCTCTTTTTGCAAGATAATCGTTTACGGTAACCACATGAACTCCTTTTCCTGGAAGTGCGTTTAAGTAAATCGGCAAAGTTCCAACCAAAGTTTTACCTTCCCCTGTGGCCATCTCTGCAATTTTCCCGGAATGGAGAACAACACCTCCGATAAACTGGGTGTCATAATGCACCATATCCCAAACTACTGCGGTTCCCGCAGCGTTCCATGAGTTTTTCCAGACGGCTGTATCTCCTTCAATGCTAACAAAATCTTTAGTTGAGGCCAGCTCTTTGTCAAAATCTGTTGCTTTTACGCGGATTTCTCCGTTTTGTGCCCATCTTCTTGCAGTTTCTTTTATGAGTGCAAAAGCTTCGGGAAGAATAATATTCAGCACTTTTTCTTCAAGTTCGTATGCTTCCTTTTTCAAAGTTTCGATTCTGGTAAAAAGCGCTTCTTTCTCATCAACATTAGTTGTTGAACTTATTTTTTCCTTAATCTCATCAATTTGAGAAGTGACGGGTGCCGAAGCAGCCTTTATTTTTTCTTTGAACTCGGCAGTTTTTTCTCTTAACCCATCATCTGTTAATTCTCCGATAGCTGGTTCAACTGCTTTGATCTTGGTAACAACTTTTTTTACTTCTTTAAGGTCATTGGCGTTTTTATCGCCTAAAAAACCTTTAAGAACTTTGTCTAAAAAACTCATAACTTTTCTGCTTTATGCTTAAAGCCCAAAACTTTAAGCGTTTTTAAAAACACGCTTTCCGTGCAATTCTGTATTTAAAAAAAGCTAAAAAAGCTTTAAGCGTATTGCCTAAAGCCTGTTGCTTTTATTTAATATTCGTCTTCGTTCCAAAGGAAATCTTCATCGGTTGGATAATCGCTCCAAACCTCCTCGATAGATTCATAAATTTCTCCCTCATCTTCAATCGCCTGAAGATTTTCCACAACTTCCATTGGTGCTCCCGTTCTGATAGCATAGTCGATAAGTTCGGCCTTGGTCATCGGCCAAGGAGCGTCGCTTAAATATGAAGCCAATTCTAATGTCCAGTACATAATTTAAAATTTTTTGCAAAAGTAAAAATTTAGATGAGATTTCACAGTTTTTTTATACTGATTTTCAATTATTTTTATTAAAAATCACCTTAGATTTTATTCTTCTGAGAATTTCAATCTTATTGTGCCATCTAAAGCTTATTTGCGGTCAGTTTCTCAAAAACCATTCCACATACTTTTTTATGCCATTTTGGAACTTTACAGAGGGATGATAGTTTATCATTTTCTTCGCTTTCGATATATCTGCATTTGTTTTTACAACATCGCCCGGCTGCATCGGAAGCTTGTTTTTCAGAGAGATTTTGCCTACAGTTTCTTCAATGGTATAAAGCATTTCGTTCAGGTTTACCACTTCATTTTCGCCAAGATTGATCACTTCATAAACGTCTGAATTATTTTCCAAATAATGAACGGACTTTGTAATACCATCAATGATATCATCAATATAGGTATAATCTCTGGCTGTTGAGCCATCTCCGTAAAACGGAACTTCTTTGTCTTCTGAGATTAGTTTTGTAAATTTATGAATGGCCAGATCCGGTCTTTGCCTAGGACCATAAACGGTAAAAAATCTTAGCTGGATCATATCAATATTATACAAATGATGATAAACATGTCCTAAAATTTCTCCACATTTTTTGGTAGCTGCATAAGGCGAAATAGGCCTGTCAACGTTATCCGTTTCTGAAAATGGGGTTTTCACATTATTTCCATAAACGCTTGAAGATGAAGCGCACACAAATTTTTTAATCCCGAATTCCTTTGATAATTCCCAAAGGTTCATGGTTCCGCGGATGTTTACTTCTTCATATTCCAGGGGACGTTCTATCGAAGGGCGAACTCCGGCTAAAGCTGCAAGATGAATAATAAGGTCTATCT
>DAMDNI010000219.1:0-4963 GCA_032083825.1 Bergeyella sp.
CTGGAATCTTGGGGAGATATCACTCCTGAAACCGGGTCATATTCTCTGATGCAGCCAACCATTCAAAAAGTTTTCAAACCAAGACAGATTGAAGAATCTTTATTGGTCTGGATCAATGGTAAAAATAGTGCTGCAAATAATTATTACGATTATCTTAAAAACAACGCTACTTCACTCCTGAATGGAAATTCATTTAATAAGGCGCTATATAATGGTATAAATGCTGACGGAAGCACTTCTTCACTAGCTTATACCGGCGGAAATGCTGCACAGGCAGTTGCTGAACTATCTGGATTCAAATCCGCAAATTTTGAATTGCAGCTTTATACCAAAACAGGAATTGGTGACGGAACACAATCCAACAATCCATGGTTAATGGAGTTGCCTGACCCGATCACAAGATTGTCTTGGGATAATTATCTTACTGTTTCTCCTAAAGACGCAAAAGATCTAGGCCTTGAAAACAGCCTTAATGCCAGAATGCAACTTGATGGAGATTTAGTAAACCTAACTGTAAATGGTGTTACGATAAAGGATGTTCCGGTATTTATCCAGCCTGGGCAGGCAGAAGGTTCTTTTGGACTTGCTTTAGGATATGGAAAGAAAAACTCAGGGAAAGTTGCTGAAACAGGAATTAATGCTTATCCTTTGTTTGATGGTTTCCATACTGTGATTTCCAATGTTCAGATTGAGAAAACAGGTGAAACTCACGAATTTGCGGGAATGCAGCTTCAGAATACTTTAATGGGACGTTATGAAATTGCTAAAGAAGTACCTTTGGAAACTTTCCTTACTGTTCCTTTTGATGACGAGCACCATGGGTGGAACAAACCTTTAGAATATCATACTCTTGGTGGTGCAATGCCTGCAAACAAGATTGACCTTTGGGATTCTTTCGATGATACAGACGGGCATCACTTCAATCTTTCCATTGACCTGAATTCTTGTACAGGTTGTGGAGCTTGCGTTATTGCATGCCAGGCTGAAAACAATACAGCAGTCGTTGGAAAGGAAGAGATCAGAATGTCAAGAGATATGTACTGGCTCAGAATTGACCGTTATTACTCTTCCAAAGAAAAAATTGAAGTTAAAGAAGGTGTTGAAAGAAAGCTTAACGTTCCTGAACTTTATGACATTCTAATCGAACCTAGCGAAAGCCCGGATGTGATCTTCCAACCTGTGATGTGCCAGCATTGTAACCATGCACCTTGTGAAACAGTATGTCCGGTTGCGGCAACTTCTCACGGAAAACAAGGTCAGAACCAAATGGCTTATAACAGATGTATTGGTACAAGATATTGTGCAAATAACTGTCCTTACAAAGTAAGAAGATTCAACTGGTTCAACTATGCTCAGAATGACAAGTTCGATTACAATATGAATAATGATCTTGGCAGAATGGTGCTGAATCCTGATGTTGTAACCAGAACGAGAGGGGTAATGGAGAAATGTTCACTATGTATCCAAGAGACTCAATTAGCGATTATGAATGCTAAAAAAGACAACAGAAAGGTTACTGATGAAGAATTCAAAAAATCATGTGCTTGTGCTGCCGCCTGTTCAACAGGAGCAATGCAGTTTGGTGATATGAATGACAAATCATCTGAAGTCAGAGAACTCTACGGAAGCAACAGAAGATATTATCTGCTTGAGGAGATTGGTACAAAACCAAATGTATTCTATCAAACTAAAGTAAGAAACAGAAAAGAATCAAACGTTTAAATAATAATAAAGGAAACAAATGTCACATTACGAAGCCCCAATTAGGGAACCTTTAATTATTGGTCACAAGACTTATCACGATATTACAGAAGATATTGCGAGACCTATTGAGGAAAGAGCGGGAAAATTATGGTGGATTTCATTCTATGCCGCATTAGTTCTTTTCATCTACGGATTTGGATGTATTGCTTATACTATCGGAACCGGAATAGGATCTTGGGGACTAAACAGAACCATTAACTGGGGTTGGGACATCACCAACTTTGTATGGTGGGTAGGTATCGGTCACGCCGGAACGCTTATTTCTGCAGTATTATTATTATTTAGACAAAGATGGAGAATGTCCGTAAACCGTTCAGCAGAAGCGATGACTATCTTTGCAGTTGTTCAGGCAGCAATCTTCCCTGTAATTCACATGGGTAGAGTTTGGGTAGGATATTGGGTTTTCCCTTTGCCAAACCAATTTGGTTCACTCTGGACAAACTTTAACTCACCTTTGCTTTGGGACGTATTTGCAATCTCCACATATTTCTCTGTATCAACGGTATTTTGGTTTATGGGATTAATTCCTGACTTTGCAATGATCAGAGACAGAGCAAAAACTCCTTGGACAAGAAAAATATATTCCATCCTTTCATTCGGATGGGGAGGTAAAGCAAAACACTGGCAAAGATTCGAAGAATTATCCTTGGTTTTGGCAGGTCTTGCAACACCACTTGTATTCTCGGTACACACTACAGTATCATTTGACTTCGCCACATCAGTAATTAAAGGATGGCACTCAACCATCTATCCTCCATATTTCGTTGCAGGGGCAATCTTCTCAGGATTTGCAATGGTACAGACATTATTGCTGGTTGCAAGAAAAGTTTGCCATCTTGAAGATTACATCACAATGTATCATATCGAAATTATGAACATTGTAATCATCCTGACCGGAGGAATGGTAACTGTTGCTTATGCTACAGAATATTTTATCGGATGGTACTCGGGATCAAGATTTGAAGATTTCACCTATCTATCTCCAGGAGCAGCAACAGGACCTTATTGGTGGGCATTCTGGGCATTGATCATCTGTAACCTTGTGATTCCTGCGTTGTTTTGGTTCAAAAGAATCAGAACCAATATTTTTGCCACTTTCTTTATTGCATTAATCATCAACATCGGGATGTGGTTTGAGCGTTTTGACATTATCGTAATCAACCTTTCAAGAGATTACTTACCAGGATCTTGGACGATGTTTAAACCAACCATTATTGATGTGGGTGTATATTTAGGAACTATTGGATTCTTTGGAGTATTATTCCTTTTATATGCAAGAACATTCCCTGTAATTGCACAGGCAGAATTGAAATCTATTTTGAAAATTTCCGGTGAAACTTATAAAGCAAAAGAAGGAGATGAGCACCACTAAGATAGTATACGGACTTTATGCCGATGACGACGATTTGATGCACGGCGTAAAAACCTTTATGGATAAAGGAATTGAAATCAACGAAGTATATACCCCATTTCCGGTTCACGGTTTGGACAAAGCTTTAGGACTAAAAAAAACCAGAATTTCTGATGCAGCTTGGTTTTATGCTGTATACGGATTAACAATTGGGGCATTGGTTACATGGTATACCATGAATCATGACTGGCCTCAGAATATCGGTGGTAAGCCCGCTTTCGACTGGGCTCACAATATGCCGGCATTCGTAGTTCCGATGTTTGAGCTCATGGTTTTCTGTTCTGCCCACATGATGTCATGGACATTTCTGATCAGAAACAAAATGTATCCAGGATGTCCTCCGCAAAATCCGGATCCTAGAACAACCGATGACAAATTCATGATGGAATTTGTAACCGACGATGTCGAAACGGTAAAACAATTGCTGATTGATACCGGTGTTGAAGAAATAACCGTAAAAGATGCTTAAAATGAAAAAGAATATTTTAAAAATAACAGCAGTTTTAGGTTTAACAACAGTTTTGCTAAATTCTTGCGGACCAAAAGAAAATCCACCTTTGGTATATTTTCCGGATATGTATTTTCCGATTGCCTATGATCCGCTTATGAAGGCCGAAGATCCTTATTCTGATCATGATAATGAAATTCCTCTTTTTGTGAAAAATGATGGAGCTACAGGTCTTACACCTGTTGATGGAACTGTTTCTCAGAATATAGACGGAGTTGTAGAAGTGAATTCAGGAGTTGCTTTAACTCCGGATCAATATAATTCAGGTTATGATGCTTCTAAAACAGTGAACGCCTCCCCTCTCAATCCTAAAAATCAAGCTAAAGACTTAGAGAGAGGAAAAGTATTGTTCGATCGTACCTGTGCTGCCTGCCACGGAACAGCTGGTGATGGGCAAGGACCGATTGTATTAAGCGGAGCCTATTCCGGAGTTCCTAATTATAAAGACAGAGAAATCACCGTTGGCTCTGTACACTACGTTCTTAGCTATGGTAGAAATGCAATGGGATCTTATGCAGGACAATTAAATCCTGGTGACAGATGGAGAGTTGCCATGTATGTAATGAATGCTTTTAAAGGAGGAAGTGCTCCTGCAGCAAAAACAGATTCAACAGCTACTAAATAATTAAAAGAAGAAAAAATGTATACTTTTTCACCAAAATTAAAATTAACTTCAATAATACTCATCGTTTTAGGACTGGTGTTATTTACTGCAGGATATTTTATCAATCATGGAATTGATTCTGCTAAAATTGAACATTTGATGGAAGCTGTTCATTCAAATGGTCATACTGCCCCTTCTCATTCCAGCGAATTGGTAGGGCCTCAGGATCATGAAGCACATTTGGAGCACGCAGCAATGCAGGTTCACAATCGTCCTTTAGCAGCGATACATTCTGTAGCAGTATTTTTCTTTGGAGTAAGCTGTGTGGTATTATTCTTCTACTCTATTCAGCATGCCGCACATGCAGGATGGTCTATTATTGTAACAAGAGTGATGGAAGCTATCGCATCTTTCATTCCTGTTGGTGGTATCATCCTTTTGATTATTGTAATCCTGAATGTGACACACAATGGGCATCTTTTTCATTGGATGGATCCTAGCCTTACAAAAGAAGGAGATCCAAACTTTGACGTTATCCTTTTTGAAAAGAAAAAATATTTAAATATTCCTTTTTATTTTGTCAGAACTCTTATTTATATCATCGGGGCATCTTTCTTTGCATGGAAATTAAGAGCACAGTCTAAAAAAGTAGACAATACAAAATCTCAGAGAGATT
>DAMDNI010000220.1:0-4883 GCA_032083825.1 Bergeyella sp.
TTCTTTTAAAAGCTTTTGAAATTAATAATGTCTGGATGTACACGAGCTTTTTGATTTACGCGATCAGTATGTTTATCCTTTATCTTGCATCCACACTTTATCACAGTTCCAAAACTCCAAAAATTCGCTATCGGCTTAATATTTTCGATCACGCTTCCATTTATCTTTTCATTGCCGGCAGCTATACGCCCTTTGTTCTCATCACGCTCAAAGGTTCAGAAGGCTGGATTATTTTTGCAATTGTCTGGACGATTGCTTTTGTCGGAGTTATTTTTAAATTATTTTTCACGGGGAAATTCAATCTTCTGTCTACGATTTTGTATGTTTTAATGGGCTGGATTATCGTTTTTAGCTTCAGAAGCCTAGTAAAGAATCTTGATTTTGAAGGTTTGGTCTGGCTTTTTTCAGGCGGGATTGCCTATACTTTAGGTGCGGTTTTTTACAGTATTAATAAATTGAAACTCAATCATTCCATCTTTCATTTCTTTGTTTTAGCGGGTTCGGTTTGTCATTTTCTCGCCATTTATCTTTACGTAAATCCTTAATAAAATTTTTGAATCGAATTTTTAAGCTCAGGTCAAAAAATTAACTTATATCATTGTCCTGTTTCGTTTTCTTTGTCGACATTTGTTTATAAAAAATTTAAAATATGCCTACATTTTTAACGGACAAAACTCCGAAGCCGTATTATGATATCGTGCTGATCGGAGGAGGAATTATGAGTGCCACGCTCGCCACTCTCCTTCACGAGATGGAACCGGAACTTAATATTGCTATTTTTGAAAGACTCGGAAGATTTGCCAAAGAAAGTTCAGCTGCTTGGAATAATGCAGGAACAGGACATTCTGCATTTTGTGAACTCAATTATACCTCCGAGAAACCAGACGGAAGTATTGACATTAAAAAAGCAGAAAAAATTGCAGAACAATTTGAAGTTTCCAAACAATTTTGGTCATATCTCATCAGCAAAAAATATATTACGCAGCCAAAAGATTTTATTAATTCCTGTCCGCACATGAGCCTTGTTTTCGGGGAAAAAGATGCAGATTATCTTAAAAGAAGACACGAAGCTCTGAAAAATTCAGCATTATTTCAAGGAATGGAATTTTCTTCTGACCACGGGAAATTAAAAGAATGGATTCCTTTAATTATGAGCAGAAGGAAAGAAAATGAAGTAATGGCTGCTACTAAAATGGATTTAGGAACTGATGTGAATTTCGGAACATTGACGCGGAAAATGGGACGCTTTCTTGCGGAAGATTCTAATGTCGAGGTCTTCGTTTATCACGAAGCAAAAGATATTGAGAGCACTGAAGACGGGAAATGGAATATCATAATAAAAGACCGAATCAATAATCATAAACAGGAAGTAAAAGCCGGTTTTTTATTTATTGGAGCCGGAGGTTATTCTCTTCCTTTGCTGGATAGTTCGGATATTTCAGAAAGTGAAGGATACGGCGGTTTTCCGGTTTCCGGGCAATGGCTGGTTTCTCATAATCAGGAGCTTGTGGAAAAACATCACGCAAAAGTATATACGCAGGCAACTGTTGATGCCCCGCCAATGTCGGTTCCTCATTTGGATTTAAGAATTATTGATGGAAAAAAAGCGTTACTTTTCGGTCCGTTTGCAGGATTTTCAACGAAATTCCTGAAAGAAGGAAGTTATCTTGATTTACCGGAAAGTGTAAATTTTAAAAATATTCGCTCACTTTTCGGAGCCTGGTGGCATAATATTCCGCTGACGAAATATCTTGTACAGCAGGTTGCCATGACAAAATCCCAGAGAATGCAGCATCTGCGGGAATTCATTAAAGATGCGAAAGAAGAGGATTGGGAACTGAAAATCGCAGGACAGCGCGTGCAAATCATTAAAAAGGATGAAAAGCAAGGCGGAAAATTGGAATTCGGAACAGAAGTCGTAGTGAATAAATCCGGAAATTTAGCATCTTTGCTTGGTGCCTCTCCCGGAGCGTCAACAGCAGTTTCTGCAATGCTTGAAGTTCTGGAAAAATGCTTTCCTGAAAAGCTTCACAATGAATGGAAAGATAAACTCCTGGAAATAATCCCAACTTATGGGCAGCAATTAAGCGATAATACCGGATTAACCGAAAAAACAAGAAGTTATACAAAAGAAAAACTGGAACTTGAGTATAAGTAATAAGTGATAGGTAATAGAAAATGGAATGATTCATTGTTTATTACCTATTACATCTTTGGCATGGAAACTATAGAAAAACCCAAAATAGCAAAAGAAATTCTGGAGATGCTCCAGCCCGAAACGCTTGAAGAAAAGCAGGTGATCGTGCATTGCTGTTTTCCGGCAAGTCCGTATCTCGGAAATCTGATCAGGATATGGCAGTCAACATTTTTGATTGATGAAAATATCGGGCACAAAAGTGCTTTAGTACATGCAGAAAATATCTCGATTTTCCCGTACTGGACGGAAGTTCCTCCAATGAAGGATTTTTGGTTTACCCTTGTTTTTACGGGACTTCCGAAAGATTGTAAGAGTTTTCACCTTAAAGAAATGATTCCTGAAGAAGGCGGTTTTTTTGTTCAGAATATAAAACGGAACTCTACGGATGTTTACCGGGTAAAGATTTCGTAGATACAGAATCAATCTTCTGAAATTTAATAAGTTATATAGAATGATTGTATATTTACAAGTATAAATTCATATTATTTTAAATTTTTTTAAATCGGTTAAATAGTAAAATGAAAAAACTACTCATTATCTTCTGTGTGTTTTCTTCTTTTGTTTTTTCACAATCCAAAAAAGAACAGATTGCTGAGATCAAAAAGTTTCAGAAAGAGCTTAACGAAGAATACCTCAATCCAAAAGAAACTCCTTTGCGTGGAGACAATTTTACTCGTTTCAAAAAACATCCGTTTTTTCCGATCGATCTGAAATATCGTGTAAAAGCTAAATTAACCCGTACCGAAAACGCAGAACCTTTTGAAATTCCGACTTCATCTGGCCGTACACAATCTTATAAAGAGTACGGAAAGGCAACTTTTGAAATCGACGGAAAACCACAAACGCTTACCATTTACCAAAGTTTGCGGCTGATACAAAAACCCGAATATAAAGACCATCTTTTTCTTCCTTTTCATGATGAAACCAATGCAAAAGAAACCTATGGCGGCGGAAAATATATGGATCTTAGAATCCCTGAAGGAAACGAGATTATTCTTGATTTCAATACATCCTACCAGCCTTATTGCGCATACAACGCATATGATTACAATTGCCCGATTGTGCCGGAAGAGAACAGGCTTTCCATTCGTATTGAAGCCGGGGTGAAATACGAAGATATTTATCATCATTAATCAAAATCCAATTGATAAAAAATTATGGAAAATAAAAAAGCACTAATCTTTGCGCTGAGAATCTCAACCATTATTATAGGGGTGGCACTTTTCAAGCTATTTGATTTTCAAAACCTGAAATTTGAAAAGCCAGCATTAGGAATGGTGTACTTCGTTACATTTGTGTTTTTGCTGTATGTTCAGATTAAAGATGCCAAAAAACAAATGAACAGAATTTATAAATATCAAATTTTCATTCAATGGTTAAGTTGTATCATTTTAAGCCGGAAGATTTATCATTTCTGAATTATCATCTTGATGCAGTTCAGGCAGATTTTACTGCTTCGGCAGCATCATCTTTAGAAAAAATCCGGGAGCGGAATGATACAGGAGATTTCAATGCGTTTCCTGTCACGGTTTTTGAAAATGAAAATCAGGCTGGTTTTTTTGTCCTTGATTTTGGAAATGATAAGCTGGAGCTTACGGAGAACCCTAAAAGTGTTTTGGCGCGTTCTTTTTCTGTTAACCCCGGATTTCAGGGAAAAGGGATCGGAACTTCTGCAATGAAGCTGATCCCTGAATTTTTAAAGAATAATGGTTTTGCAGAAACTGAAGAAATCGTATTGGCTGTAAATAATAAGAATACAAGTGCTTATCAGCTTTATATAAAAGCAGGCTATGAGGATTACGGAAAAACCCGTCCATGGAAATCAGGTTTTCAGCATTTGCTTTCAATGAAGATTAAAAGCCAGAAGTGATTAATCCTTCATTTCAATATCAATGATTTTTTTGCCGTTTTCTCCTAAATAATCCATCAGCAATTTTTGATAAATTTGATATCCGTGGTCTGAATTGGTGAAAATCAGGATTCCCTGTTTTGTTTTTGGTAAAATAAAAGTAATGCATTGTACTCCGAAATCGGAACCGCCATGTGATAAAGCAAATTCATCATTTCCCAGATCATAAATCTCAAAACCTAATCCGAAATATTTATTTTCTTTCGTTTTGACGTGCTTTTTTATCATTTCCTGAAAAATCTTTGCATCAAGATTTCCGCCGTTCAGAATATTCACAAGAAAATTTCCGTAGTCTTCTATAGTTGTATGCAGGTCGTCAGCTGCATTTGCGGTTTTGTTTTTTATGGTTTTATAGGCTTTTCCGTTTTCATCATAGCCGATAGCAAAACGGGACTCATCAATGTTTTTGCTCCAGATGTAACCGGTATCGTTCATTTTCAGAGGTTGAAAAATCAATTCTTTTGCGAGCTCTTGTAGTGGCTTTTTAAATTTTTTTTCTAAAGCTTTCCTAAGATATTCCATTCCTTCACCAGAATATTGATATTTTGTTCCCGGTTCAAAATCGAAACTGAGTTTATGATTTTCATTCATCCATCTCCAGTTCGGAAATCCGGTTTGATGGCTTAAGATCAATCTTGTAGTCAGTTTTTTATTTCTTGGATCATTAGTGAGATCAGGATCTGTATAATATTTCCAAATGGGCTCATCCAGATTCCATTTTCCTGCATTTACCAGTTGTAAAGCGACCATAGCAGTTACGGGTTTTGTAAGCGAAGC
>DAMDNI010000221.1:0-4768 GCA_032083825.1 Bergeyella sp.
TCTTCCTAAAGAATCGGTAACATGGCCTTCATCCAAAATCTGCAACAAAATGTTGAATACATCAGGATGCGCTTTTTCAATCTCGTCCAAAAGAACAACTGCATAAGGTTTTCTTCTTACGGCCTCTGTTAATTGTCCGCCTTCTTCATATCCGACATATCCCGGAGGCGCACCAACCAGTCTGGAAACTGCAAATTTTTCCATGTATTCGCTCATGTCAATTCTGATTAAAGCTTCATCAGAATCAAATAATTCACGCGCCATTACTTTTGCCAGCTCAGTTTTACCAACTCCGGTTGTTCCTAAGAAAATGAAGGTTCCGATTGGCCTGTTCGGATCTTTTAGCCCGGCTCTGTTTCTTTGGATGGCTTTCACCACTTTTTTCACAGCGTCTTCTTGTCCGATTACTTTTCCATTCAGTTTTTCATCCATCTGAGCGAGTTTGTCCAACTCATTTTTGCCTACTTTTGTTACCGGAACACCGCTCATCATAGAAACTACTTCCGCAACATTTTCTTCTGTTACGGTTTCCTTTTTCTCTTTTACATTTTTATCCCATTCTTCCTGAGCAACCTGAAGTTCACGCTGCAAACGTTCCTCTTCGTCTTTCAATTTTCTGGCTTCAAGATAATCTTGGGCTTTTACTGCTTTTTGTTTTAGTTCCTTGATTTCCTCGATTTTCTTTTCGTTATCGATGATTTCGTTAGGAACTTTCATATTTTTAATATAAACCCTTGAACCGGCTTCATCCATCGCATCGATTGCTTTGTCCGGTAAGAATCTGTCCGTAATATATCTTGATGTTAAATTCACACACGCTGCAATTGCTTCGTCGGTGTAAATGACATTGTGGTGATCTTCGTACTTGTCTTTGATCTGATTCAGAATCTGAATGGTCTCTTCAACAGAAGTAGGCTCTACCATTACTTTCTGGAATCTTCTTTCCAAAGCTCCGTCTTTCTCAATGTATTGTCTGTATTCATCAAGAGTTGTTGCACCAATGCATTGGATTTCGCCTCTTGCCAAAGCCGGTTTGAACATGTTGGAAGCATCTAAACTTCCTGTTGAACTTCCTGCGCCGACAATGGTGTGTAATTCGTCAATGAAAAGAATTACATCACGGTTTTTCTCCAATTCGGTCATGATTGCTTTCATTCTTTCTTCGAACTGGCCACGATATTTTGTTCCCGCTACTAAACTTGCCAAATCAAGTGTAATAACGCGTTTACCATAAAGAACACGTGATACTTTTTTCTGATGAATTCGTAATGCTAATCCTTCTGCAATTGCAGATTTACCAACTCCAGGCTCACCAATTAAGAGCGGATTATTTTTCTTTCTTCTGGAAAGGATCTGTGAAACTCTTTCAATTTCTTTTTCACGGCCGATTACAGGATCGAGTTTCCCATCTCTTGCCAAAGCGGTTAGATCTCTTCCGAAATTATCCAAAGTAGGTGTTTTGCTTTTTCCTGTTCCGAGGTTTCCGGTAGGTTTCCGCATTTGCCCGTAATCTTCTCTTTCTTCATCGTCGTCGTATGCGTTCATTTTTGGGGAGGATTGTCCGGAGTTTTTCAGCATCGTCTGGTATTCTCTTGAAACTCTTTCGTAATCTACATCATACGCTTCAAGAATATTGGATGTCGGATCTTCTTGTTTATACAAAATTCCCAATAGCAAATGCACAGTATTGATCTCTGTGCTTTGATATTGCCTGCATTCGAGCTCAGAACGTTTTACCGCCTGATCTGCCATTTTCGTGAAAGAAATATTGGCAACTTCCTGAGCAACCGGGATGAGATTGGCTGCGTTCAGGGTTTCAATTTTTCTTCTTATCTGTGTAAGGTCTGCATTAAGATTCTGTAGGATTTCCTTTGCGGAATTTTCTGTTTTGATAATTCCCAACAGCAAATGTTCCGTATTGAGGAACTCACTCTTCAGTCTTTTTGCTTCATTTTTGCTCTGCTTGAATACTTTGCTCAAGCCGTCTGAAAATTTATAATCCATAATAAAGTTCTCAATATTTAGATTAAAGATAGGAATTTACCTTTAATTGCTATCAAAGTTACAAATAGTTTACCAAAAAACAATTCGGACTTTATGACAGAATTTGTGAAAGGGTGATTTAGAGAAGTGAGACTTTGAGACAGTGGATTTTTAAAATCTCAGAAATTTTGAGTTAAAAACAAATAAAAAAGGCATTTCAACACATCTAATGCAAATTTTTTAGTCGTTTGTTGTCTTCTTTTCATCATTCACATATTCCAAAATGTCGCTTGGCTGGCAGTCTAGTGCTTTACAAATTGCTTCTAAAGTACTAAAACGAATGGCTTTTGCCTTCCCTGTTTTTAAGATGGAAAGGTTAGATAATGTCAAATCCACTCTTTCAGAAAGTTCGTTTAAAGAAATCTTTCGCTTTGCCATCATCACATCTAAATTTACAATGATTGGCATAATCAAACAGTTAAGTCATTTTCAGATTTCATGTCCAGGGCATTTTGCAAGATTTTTTCAAATACTGCTGAAGCTGTTGCAACGACAATAGCTACAAAAGCCGTGATCATACACATCGCAAGAAAACCTGCAGGATCATCATCTTTATTGTGAGAGAACTTTATAAAAATCCCTGCTGCTACAATTAAAACTCCTAATACAATTGCACAATATTTTATATTTTTCAAAGTCTTCACCGAATTTGTAGAGAATACATTATTTTGCCCAATATAATTAAGCAACTTGAATGCGTTGTATAAAGCAACAAAAAATGCGATCGACGCAGCATATGCATATAAAATAAATGGATCAGCGTAAATGCTGAATAAATCTAAATTCGTGGCCCGTCCTTCAGTTAAAGGAAACCAAATTAAAATGGCAATCGCAATAATTCCGATGAGCACAATGACGGCTTGAAGGAATACGGTTGAAACTTTTTTCATAATGTAAGATTTTAAATTACATTACAAAAATAATAAATATTTATTGATAAACAATAAATTTATATTGAAAATAGAAAATGTTTTAATTTTTTCTAAAATCTCAAAATCAAAGGAATTTTTTCTTCATCAAATTGAATCCTGAAATAATGCGAATCGCCTTGGTTCAAATAAAAGAGATATTGCAGTGCCGAAATTTTTTCTTTTTCAGTTTTATTTAATGATGAAAATGAATTGATGAGTTTCAAATTATTTTTAATAAATATATAATTTTCTTTTTGCTGAAAATTAATTTTAACTGGATTATTTTTAGATTGAATTATTAGTTCTTTTTCCTTTTTTAAAATCTGATTGGGCTGAAAAGGGATCAGAGTAAATTCATTTTTCTCATTCATCCATCTTTTATTTAGGAAATATTGAATGGTTTTTTCAGTATTTTCCACTTTCAAGCTGATGTTGTAATTAGGCTGCAAAATTTTCTGAAAAGTCTTCTTTTCTATTTCATTAAAATTATCGTCGTATTCGTAGCTCACAATCGTATCATTCACTTCTTCAATTGTTGCCGCTGCTGATAAAGATTGGATTGTAAGTGAATCAAAATTGATTTTTCCAGAATGTTTTCTATTGAAAAAATCGGTTTTTTTCAATATATTTTTATCTAAGTGAACTTCAAGAAAATGGTTTTTCCGAACTAGGTTTTCAATGAAAGGGAATTTTTTTTCTGAATTAATTTTATTCCGGATTTCAACAAAATTTTCCCCAATTTCTATCGGGAATTTTTTGATTTTTCCTTCAGAAATAAATGAAATACTTCCGTGAGAATTTTCAATAAAATCATCCGCATTTTTTAATTTCCCAGGCAAAATTCCGGCAGGAATATTAGTGTTTTTCCCGCTTTTTACGATGCAGTTTCCGCCACTGATTTTCACTGAAATTTTATCTTTTTTAAACAGATCTTTCCCTTGATTGGCAAATTTTTCTTGCTTTAAATATTTCAGAAATTGTTCCTTATCTGAAAGTTCAATTACGGAATACCATTCAGAAAAATCTGAATCTTTCAAATGAAAAACCTGGATGAAATCAGGGATTTTTATTCCTGCTTCTTTCAAGGATATTCTTTCGGTTTTGTCATTTGTATGCTTAAACCATTCCGAAGGATGTGCTGCAAAACTGTATAAATAGCTTCGGCTTACATTTTTTACATCAATCAGTAAAACAATGTCTGCATTTTCAGGAATATATTTCAGCCTTTTATCTTTGTGAAAGAGCAAAAGCCAAATAATCCCGGCAGTTATGAAAAGAATAAGGAATGCAAAAATTCTTTTTTTCATCTAAAATACAGTTACAGGACTGTTGATCTTGTAAAGACCGTCGATAAGATCGAAAAAATACATCAGGCTGTTTTCGGATTTGCTGTCGATCTGATAATGAAGTTCTGTCTTGATGCTTTCTTTTCCGGAATCGGTTTGGTATTTCAGAATCCCAATATTTTTCCTGAAAAAATTAAACATTTCCTTATCTTTTACTGTGGTGAATTCTTTTTCCAGGCCAACTATTAATTTTTGAATATCCAATCTTCCAGACAAAGAATGTGAAGAGATTTCTTTTGCCCATTTTTTTGTGTTTTCAGACTGGTTTTTTTCACCGATATTTTCTATCGATGTTGTGATGTACACAATGCCGTCCTGTACAGTAAAAAATAAATTGTCAATCTCACTGTTTTTTTCGGAACGGAATGAATAAAGTTCGCCGTTTTTGGTGATATTTTTACCTACCTCTTTATTGGATGCAAGCATATCGAAAACACGTTTCCAAAAACCATCATTATCCGTAGCAAA
>DAMDNI010000222.1:0-4751 GCA_032083825.1 Bergeyella sp.
CAATGTTTATAATCGTCCAGCCAAAAAATTTGTAAAATGCAAAAAATGACTTAGTTCAATTTTCTTAAACATAGTCTCATTTTTCAATAGAACTAAATTAAGAAAATCATATGAAAGTTGGAAACGTTATTAAAAAATCCATAAAAAAATGACAAAAGATTTCGATGGATTTAGTTTTCCCAATCGTTTTGCTTTTTGTATTTTTCGATATCCTCAAAATTTTTATAGGAATTTTTCAAGCTTTCCAAATGCTCTGCCACTATTTTGGCACTTTCCGGATCAAGGCTGTTACGGTCTAAAGCTTTCTGATAAGCATCAACAGCCGCACTTTCTCCAAATACTACATTTTCCAGTGTTAATTTATCCTTATTTCCGACAGGCAAAGAATTTTTCATATCTATCCATGTCCTGTGCAGAAATCCCGCAAATGAAGATATATCCTCAGGATCACCTCCTCTTTCAGCAATAAGGTTTATCAATTCATTCTTCATGATTTTACTTCTTGAAATCATCCTGTCATACTCATCTTTGAGATCAGAATACGTTTCCCACACCTTTCCTTCTACTTTTCCAAAACCGTCTATTCTGTCGTTGGTAATCTGCAAAAGGCTATTCAGTATATTTATTGTCTCCAAATTTTTCATAATTATTTGATTATTTTGATTTTTTAATTACTTTAATTTTGGTATAAAACTCTATTATTATCTGCTAGCGATGCCTGTTTCCTTTTTGATGATAGCTGGTATTTTTTTGAGCTGATTGTATATTTTTATGAATGCTCTCTGTATTTTCTGTATGACCTTTTAATGAAACATCCGGAATCTGCGGCGGTGTAGGAAAATGAAAAAGCTTACCATTTTTGTACAGCTTATTGTCAGAAGTGCGATAAATCTGGTTTTCCTTATATGTATTTCCGTCCGGTGCAGTAAAGATGGTTTTTCTTTTTTTTCTTCTTGTATTCCACAGTACTAAAGCTGCTGTCACTATGAGGCCTAACGCTATTTTGAATTTTGTTTTCATAAAAGATGATTTCTTTACCCAAAAACAAACGACCTGCCAGCTGGAATATAAATACTTACATGATTTTGTAGAAATTTATTAAATCATTTAAAGTCATTTTTTATTAAAACAATTTGTCAAGGTATAAATGATTATGTTCAAAATATTTTATAAAATTCTTTTGTAATCAGGAAGAAATTTTAAAATATCCAACCAAATTCCTATAAAGCCTAAATAGATATGTACATCTATCTTTGAAAGTTAATATCCTTTCAAGGATAGATGCTATCTAAATATACATGATATGAAAAAATTTTTTACGGACATCGTGGATTACCTTAATGGCTATTATCAGGATGTCGTGGCCATTACTCCCAAAATCCTTCTTGCAATCTTAGTGGTTCTTGCTTCATGGATGATCGCTTCCCGAATCAGGATATTTGCAGACCGCAGACTCAAACGCAGGATGAATGACCACCTGCTCGCCGCATTCATTGCAAATCTCATCAAAGCAATACTGATTGTTGTCGGTGTACTTTTCATGTTCCGCCTTATCGGGCTGACAGGTGTTGTGCAAAGTATCCTTGCAGGAGCCGGCATCTCGGCTTTTATCATCGGATTTGCTCTTAAAGATATTGGAGAAAATTTTTTAGCCGGAATTTTATTGGCTTTTAAAAGGCCGTTTTCGGTAGGCGACATCATCGAAAGCAACGGTGTTAAAGGAAAAGTGGTGGCTCTTAATCTTCGTGATACCGAAATCAGAAGCGACAGCAAAAATATATACATTCCTAATGCACTTCTAATCAAAAATACACTTGTAAACTTTAACAGTGAAGGTTATCTTCTTCAGGATTTCAATATCGCTCTTGAATACGGATCCGATTACAGAAAAGCTCTTGCCCTGATCACAGAAGTACTGAAAGCTGATGATGAAGTAGAGACAAAAGGATATTCCAATTCAGCCGTAGTATCAGGAGTTACAGGAAACACCATACAGATCAATGTAAAATACTGGGTGAAAACTGATCTCCTTGTCAGCGATGGAAAACACCGGTCTGAAATCGTCATTAAAGTCACAGAAGCCCTTCACAAAAACGGATTCGCCCTTAAATAAAAACAGCTGCTAATAGCAGCTGTTTATAATATTATTTGACGATATTATTTTGCTTTCGTATTCAGAGCAGTATCTGCAATCTTTGTCAGCAGGTCATTGCAGTTTTTCTCTTCTTCCAAAGTGTCCAAAAGAAGCTTTAAGCAATCTTTTTCTTCCAGCACCTTTGCATATGCTGCTAATGTACCATATGTAGCGATTTCATAATGCTCCACTTTCTGAGCGGCCGCAATAATTCCTACATCACGTACTGCTCCTGCTTCGGTTTCCTCCATAATGCTTTTTCCTTCTTCGAGCAATCCTTCCATAGCGTCGCATTTTTTCGCCTGTGCTTTCTTTCCGAGAGATTGGAAGCATTCTTCCAGCCTGCTTATATGCTCTTCTGTTTCAGCAATGTGGTTTTCAATAGCCTGTTTTAACTTTTCATCTGTCGCATTTTTCTGCATTTTAGGAAGTGCTTTTGCCAATGCTTTCTCTGCCCAATAAATATCTTTCAGGCTATCTTCGAAAAGATCTTCTAGCTGTTTTGCAGCTCCTTTTTTTGCAGGTGTTTTAGTTGTTCTAGACGAAGTCCCGGAGGCAGTTTTTTTTGTAGTAGTTGGTGTTTTTGATGTTTTTGTAGTCATGATATGAAATTTTCAAATTATTGTATTAAAGATTATGATTTTACAATATTATATCATTATGGCTTCTAAAAAGATATAATATTTAGTACTTTTCTTATAATTATCCAATACAGAACATACGATACCTTTACCTGTATGAAGAAGCTTTATCTTTTAGTTTCTTTAATTATTAAAACATACACTTATTAATCCCAAAAATCAACATTATGAAAGCAGCTGTTTTCCATACTCCAGGTAAAATTACCTGCGACACTGTCGAAGATCCGAGAATTGAGGCACCCAGCGATATTATCCTTAAAGTAACCTCAACCGCTATTTGCGGAAGTGATCTTCATATCTATTCCGGCGGAATGCCTCAACTAAAGCCTATGGTAATGGGACATGAATTCATGGGTATTGTTGAAGAAGTTGCACCCGGCATCTCTCATCTGCAAACCGGAGACCGGGTGGTTGTGCCATTTCCTATTGCTTGTGGCGGATGCTATTTTTGCCAGCATGATCTTCCTTCAGCCTGCGAAAACAGTAATCCAGAGCACTACGGACCTGAAGGAGGGATCCTCACAGAAAAAGGAGGCGCTCTTTTCGGCTATACCGACCTGTACGGAGGTTATAGCGGCGGACAAGCACAGTATGTTAGAGTACCATATGCAAATTTCGGCCCTAGAAAAGTTCCGGAGCATCTTACTGATGAACAGGCATTGTTTTTAACAGATATTTTTCCTACCGGATATATTGGTGTGATGTGGGGAGAACTTAAAGGTGGAGAATCGGTTGCGATATTTGGTGCAGGACCTGTAGGCTCAATGGCAGCAAAAAGCGCTATTCTTCACAATGCTGGTAAAGTCATCGTTATTGATACCCTTCAATACCGCCTTGATCAAATTAAAAGATTAACAGGATGTGAAACGATTCTTTGGGAAGATGCTAAAAGTACCGTTGAGCAAATCCGGGAACTGACAGACGGAAGAGGAGCCGACCTGTGTATTGATGCCGTAGGTTTTGAGCCTGAAAGAAGTTTTCTCGATAAAGCAAAAGCATTGTTAAATTTTGAAAAAGGTTCGATAAAAGTTCTTGAAGCATGCCTAAGCGGAGTTAGAAGAGGAGGTACTGTATCTGTGCTCGGTGTTTACCCTGTACATTATGACAACTTCAAGCTTGGACAGATCTTTGATAAAGGAATTACGATCAAAGCCGGGCAAGCTCCTGTACATGCCATTATAGATAATCTCATGAAATATGTGGAAACCGGGCAGGTAAAATTGGATGATATCATCACCCATCGGCTAAGCCTGAACGACGTAGCGAAAGGATACGAAATTTTTGATAAAAAAGAGGACGGATGTGTAAAAGTCGTTCTTGATCCCTGGAAATAAGCTTTATCTTTATACATTACTGAAAAAAAAATGCCATAACTTATCGATATGGCATTTTTTAATTTAATTTTTATCCTTCCTCTTCTGCATCTATATTAATAGAAGTTTCGGCAATTTCCGTCAGCAATTCATCGGTATCTTCCTCTTCTTCGAGGGTCCTTTCCAACAGTTCGGCTTCCTTATAATGTCCCATAGTAATCGCCAACTGTGCAAGACCGCCATAAGTAGCAATTTCATAATGCTCTACTTTCTGTGCTGCAATAATAAGAGCAGCATCCCTTGTCATTGAGCCATCCGTTGTGGATTTGATTATTTCCTCCCCTTCTTTTATAATCCCTTCAATCGCTTCACATTTTTTCTTTTCCGGCTGTTCGCCTAATGAAGTAAATATTTTTTCCAGACGGCTGATGTGTTTTTTGGTCTGCAGTTCATGATCCTCAAAAGCATCTTTCAACTCCTCTGTCGTAGCTGCATCTTTCATTTTTACCAATGCTTTTGCAATTGCATCTTCTGCATAATATATATCTTTAAGTGCACTCAGAAAAAACTTATGAAGAGGTGATGTTTTCATCCCATTTTTATTCTGAGCATTATCTGTTACGGCAGAAGCTGTTTTTTTATCGTTACCTGCTGTATTGTTAT
>DAMDNI010000223.1:0-4686 GCA_032083825.1 Bergeyella sp.
ATATTTTTCCAGAATATTCCAGATCTGAAAAAAGGTGTCATTCCCTTTTTTATCAGAAAAATTGGTATTGAAAATCATTATTCTTCCCAAATTTGTTTTCGGATCAAAAAACATCATCGAAGTTGTACCGGGATCTCCGCCTGTATGACCGATATATCCCGTGAAACCAAATCCTATGAAAACGCCGACATTGTAAGACTCACTGTAAGGATTTCTTTCGTTCCGCTTGATGAAATTTTCTGCTGAAAGCTGCGGCTTAAAGTATTCTTTATAACTTTCAGGATTGAGAAGCATACCTTTCCCATTATATCCTTTAATAATCTCAGACAGATATTTGCCCAGATCATCAACAGAAGTGATCAATCCGCCATCAGGATAAGTGATCAAATGATAATAAGGCAGCGGAGTTGAAGGATTTTCATACAACCGGGAAAATTCGGAGAATTTAATGTCTTCAAAATGCCAGCCAGAGTCATTCATTTTTAAAGGTTTCAAAATATATTCTTCTGTAAACTCTGAAAATGTCTTACCGGTTGCTCTTTCAAGTATGTAAGCCGCAAGAGCGCTTCCGACGTTAGAATATTCATAAATGCTGCCGGGTTTATATTCTGTAAAAGCGTTTTGCTGAAACCACTTCCCGTTTTGTGTCAATACATTTTCAAAAAAAGACCGCATGGAAATCAAAGAGTCCGAAGGCACGAAAACCTGCTCATCATCGAAATTCAATTTTAGCCCTTTAAGATCCTGATTCGATTTAAGAATATAATTTTTTGAGGAATAATATTCATTATCCGTGATAGACGAAGTGTGATTTGCCAATTGGCGAATCGTAATCTTATCGTTTGGAAAAGCCGGATTGATGACTGCAAATGGAAGATATTTTTCAATAGGTTCGTCCAAATGAAGTTTTCCCAGCTCTTGTGCTTTTAATAAAGCAATTCCGATAAAAGTTTTGGAAACAGAACCGATATTTTGTATGGTTTTTTCTGTATACCTCCTGTTTTTCGAAACATCAGAAAAACCGAAAGCCTGCTGATATAAAGTACCTTTTTCGTTAACCACTGAAACTGCAAAACCATTAAAAATTTTATTCTCTTCTGTCTTATGAATTTCGGCTGTTAGAGAATCCTTGATGTTGCGGGATGTAGAATTTCCAGATTTTTGTGTTGAACAGGAAACCAAAATATAGGCGAATAGTAAAAGCGTGAGATTTTTTATCATATTCCAAATTTATATTAAAAACATTCTGGATCTGAAAAATATTACATTTTTTATAAAAATCTATTTTTTATAACATATCAGATAATTTTTACATTTTATTTAACAAATTACCTTTATCTATCCTAAAGGCATAAAAGATGCTTTAATTCCGAATATAACTTTAAATTTTTTAATCATGAGAAGTATACTTTGGTTAGTTGCAGTCATTTGTATTATTGTATGGCTTTTAGGAATGTTAGGAATTTTACCGGGCATAAGCACAGGATATTTGGTTCACGTTTTACTGGTCATTGCAATTGTGGTTATTTTGTATAACATCATTACAGGAAGAAGGCCATTAGACTGATGTTAAAGGTCCGAAATCTATATTAAAACTGTCGGATATTTTGGAAATTTCACCAATTTATCCGACAATTTTTTTAAGAATTATAATGCATTTACTTTTTTATTCATCATATTTTTTACAATGTTGATCACGGTTTTTCTTGGCAAAAGTCTTGGAATAAAGGATTGAATATAATTATTGAAACCTATTATTTTATTATTTTTCTTTTTCAGAAGAGCTTCAATACTTTCGCGGGCTACTTTTTCCGGGCTGTCATAAGCCATACCATTTGTATTGGCACTAGCGGTTTGCTGAAAATTTGTCTGTGTATTCCCTGGGCAAATTGCTGTTACCGTAACTCCTTTGTCTATATATTCTCCGTACAAAGATTCAGAAAAAGATAAGACAAATGCTTTGCTTGCACAATATACCGCAATGTAAGGACAAGGCTGTAATGCTCCTGTTGAAGCAATATTGATAATACCTCCATTTTTACTTTCAAGCATATTCGGAAGAAACAGCTGCGTTAATAATACCAAAGAATTTATATTCAGGGTGATCATTTTGTTGTAAGATTCTGGATTCTGATCAAGAAAATTGGACCATTTTCCTACTCCGGCATTATTGATGAGTAAATCTATATGAATCTGCTGCAGTTCTAATTCATCATAAATTCTCTGACAGGAATCTGTATCTGTAAGATCTGCCACAATATAAAAGACTTTGACACCAAATCGGGAAACCAATTCTGTTGTAATTTGTGAAAGTTTATCTTTTGACCGGGCTGTTAATACCAGGTTGACTCCATTTTGAGCAAGTTCGTAAGCGAAAGCTTTTCCGATTCCGGAAGAAGCACCTGTAACAAGTGCAGTTTGATAAGGAAATTTTGTCATTTTGAAGATGATTTTATTTCTGCAAATTGACAAAACTATACGGGTAACTCCACCTAACAATTGTTAGGAAATCAATTGACGGCGAATCCTGCTAAGACTTTCGGGTTTTATTCCGATATAAGATGCGATGAACTGCAAAGGAACATTACGAATAATATCCTTCTGGGTTTTTATGAGTTTGAGGTAACGTTCTTCAGCTGTCAGCAATATCATATCACGAGTTCTTTCTTCATTAAAAACCAGTGCCTGCTCATATATTTTTTCTCCAAAAATTCCCCAGCTGATAATTTTTTTGTTGATCTCGTCCAAATCAGCTTTGGTAATGCGCAGCAGCTCACAATCTGTAATTGTTTCTACATTGTCATAGGCTTTCGTACCTGTTATAAAGCTTTGAAAAGAAGTGATGAATCTTGACGGGCAGTTGATCTGTGTAGTTCTGTCTTCTCCATTATCCATAAAATATACCCTCAGAAATCCTTTGTTTATAAAATAAAGATATCTGGTAAGCTTGTTCTCTTCTTCAAGCTTCGTATTTTTCTTTACAAAAACAGGTTCGAAAACATTAAAAATGTGTTCAAGATCAGTTTCTGTAAGCGTAATAGATTTCGATATTAAACCTATAATTTCTGAATATTCTGCTTTCATTGAAATGCTTATAACGGAAGATTTTTCACTTTAGATTTCGCTTTTTTTTCCATTTGCGGATTCTTCCTCTTGCATTGGTGTAGGGCGAAGAGGTATTGAATTGTATCATTCTACCCAATGTCCATTTTTCATACCAGCTGATCTCATAGAGTTCTTTGTTGGATTTGGTTTTTATTAAAGATAAAATATCGTCAACAGTTTTGTCCAGATTCTCAATTAATGTATTAAAATTTTGATCTTGGTAATCGCTGTAAAATTTTTGTGCCAGTTTTCCAAGCTCATTCCATTTATAGCCTGTTTCCGGAAAATCAACTGGCTCATTGCGGCTTTTCTTCTCATTCCATTTCAAGACCAGTTTTCCCCAGCCCAAAAGATAAGCAGCCAGATCGCAAATGCTCATGAATGTTTCTTTAGCATGGCCTTCCAATTCCTTATTTGACGTGAGTTCCTGAGGAATTGTTATCAGTTCGTTTTTAAGTTTTTTATAATTGACCGTAATCGCCAATATTAGTTCTTCTTTATTTGCAGGAACAGCCATAATATGAAAGTAAATAATTGAATAGCAGCATAATTTGAAAATTCTCCCTTTTATTGATCCTTTTTTAGCTTGCCTAATGTTTCTTCGATCAGTTCAAGACGTTTCTGGACTTTTTCTGCGGAAGCATCCAAAGTGTAGCCTTCATCCAGAAGCTCTTTAATAAGAAGCATTTTTTTGATGTTTTTATAGTTATATCTCCTGTTTTTTCCTTCCTCTTCGGTTAAGCTGATGATAATTCCTTTATCTTCCCAATACCTGATCTGCCTTGCAGGAATGCCAGTAATCTGCGAAACCTCTCCGATGCCGACCACAAGTTTATCCAAAAAGTCGAAATCAAAAGATAAATCTTTATGTGCTTGTTTCTGAGCCATTTTGTAAATTATTTACAATAATTGTTGCAAATATAAACTTAAACTCTTTATTTTGCAATTGTAAATTATTTACAATTATTGAAAATAAAAATCAATTTAAGCTAAATATCTACTACAAAATTTATTATTATGAAAGAAAAATCTGCTTTAATACTAATCGAAACCCAAAACGAATGGATGCATCCTGAAGGGAAACTCTACAAATCTTTGATACATGATAAAGAAATGGTGCAAAATTCAATTTCAAACATTGAAAAAGCACTCGGTTTTGCAAGAAAGCACAATATTAAAGTCATTCACACCGGTCTGCGTTTTGAAAAAGGCTATCCCGAACTGGCAAACGGAAAAAGCGGATTGCGAAAGGCTATTCCGAAAGCAGAAACTTTCCTAACCAATGAATATGGCTCTCAATTCTACGAAACTGTAAAACCAAAGGAAAATGAGTTCATTGTCGCAGGAAGAGCGGGAGCCAGCGGTTTTACAGGTTCCAATCTGGATGTTTACCTGAGAAACAACAATATCGAAAAGCTCTATTTGGCCGGCTATGCCACTCATGTTTGTGTAGAAAGCACCTTGCGCGAAGCATACGAAAGAGGATACCATACTTTTTTGATTTCTGATGCGACTTGCGCATTCAACCGCCAACAGCAGGAATATGTTTTACGTGAAATCGTCCATCATTTTGGGGAACAT
>DAMDNI010000224.1:0-4677 GCA_032083825.1 Bergeyella sp.
TTTGTGCCGTTGCTTGTCCGGCCGAAGCCATCACCATGACAGCTTCTGAAAGAACTAGAGAAGAAAAACATCTTTACAGAGAAGAAAAATATGCTTCTGTCTACGAAATCAATATGCTGAGATGTATTTTCTGCGGATTGTGCGAAGAAGCCTGTCCGAAATCTGCAATTTATCTTACCGATCGCTTGGTAGATGTGGAAAAAAATCGTGGATCTTTCGTATATGGTAAAGACAAATTGGTGGAAGACATCAACAACAGAATCGATATTACAGACCGCCAGTCTGAGAAACAGAAAAAAGCAGTGAAATAAATGGAACAGTTTCTTTTTTATTTAGTTTCCGGAATTGCACTTTTAAGTGCCGGATATTTTGTTTTCGCGAAAAATCCTTTATACGCTATTCTTTCGCTCATTGTGACTTTTTTCTCTATTGCAGGTTTGTATATTCTGCTCAATGCCCAATTTTTGGGAATCGTGCAAATCATTGTTTACGCAGGTGCAATTATGGTTTTATTCCTTTACATATTAATGATGCTGAATCTTAATAAAGAAGATGAAGGAAAGAAAAACAACATCAACAAATTCGTAGGAATCTTTGCAGCGGGAATTCTTTTCATAGGAATACTTGGCGCTTACAGAGGCCTTACAGGAAATCAGGTTGCTGCTTCTGATATTGATTACAGCGCAGGTCTTACCAAAAACCTCGGAAAATTATTGTTTAACGAATACGTTTTACCTTTTGAATTGGCTTCTATCCTGATTTTGGCAGGAATCGTAGGTTCTGTTCTTGTTGGTAAAAAAGATTTATAGAATATGGAATCTACCAATACTTTTATACAAAGCGTTCCTTTAGAATATTTTATTATTCTGAGTACTGTTTTGTTTTGTTTAGGTGTTTTAGGAGTGCTTTTGCGCAAAAATGCTATTGTAATTTTAGGATGTGTGGAACTGATGCTGAATTCTGTTAACCTCTTGCTTGCTGCTTTTTCAGCATATAAGGGAAATGGAGACGGGCAGATTCTGGTATTTTTCATTATGGTTGTAGCTGCTGCAGAAGTTGCGATTGGGCTTGCAATCATTGCAATGATGTATCGGACTACACGTTCGGTGGATGTAAGTATTTTTAATAAATTAAGAGGATAGAAGGATGGAAAATTTAGTTTACGCAATTATACTTTTACCACTCGCAGGATTTTTGATCAATGGGCTTTTCGGAAAGAATCTTCCAAAAATTCTTGTAGGCAGCCTTGCAACATTAGTGGTTTTCGCATCATTTTCTATCGCTTTATACTTGTTCAGCCAATTTGATTCAGAAAGCCAGCCAATAATTGTTAAAGCTTTTGAATGGTTCCGAGTGAACGGGATGCAGGTAAATTTCGGATTTCAGATTGATCAGTTATCATTAATGATGATTATGATTATTACGGGGATCGGAACTTTGATTCATCTCTACTCTATTGGTTATATGAGCCACGATCCTGGTTTTTATAAATTCTTTACCTATCTGAATCTTTTCATATTTTCCATGCTTTTATTGGTTATGGGAAGCAATTATCTGATTCTTTTTATAGGCTGGGAAGGCGTTGGAGTTTGTTCATATTTGTTAATTGGATTTTGGTATCAGAACTGGGAATACGGAAAGGCTGCAAGAAAGGCATTCATTATGAACAGAATCGGTGACCTTGGTTTATTGATCGGTATTTTTATCATTGCCCAGCAAACCAATGCACTGGATTATCTTTCTGTAGCGAATAATGCTTCAAAATTTGCAGTTGACAGCCCGGTTATCATTTTCATCACTGCAAGCTTATTTATTGGCGCCGTCGGTAAATCAGCACAGGTTCCGCTTTATACTTGGCTTCCAGATGCGATGGCCGGTCCAACTCCTGTTTCTGCATTGATTCACGCTGCAACTATGGTTACGGCAGGTATTTATTTGGTGGTACGCTCCAATTTCTTATATACATTAGCTCCGACAGTTCAGGACGGGATTTTATTCATCGGTTTGCTTACAGCAATTTTAGCTGCATTCTATGCCCTAAGACAAAATGATATCAAAAAGGTTCTTGCCTATTCCACTGTTTCTCAATTAGGATTTATGTTTGTAGCATTAGGATTAGGAGCTTATACAACAGCAATGTTCCATTTGATGACACATGCGTTTTTTAAAGCATTATTATTCTTGGGTTCAGGTTCTGTGATTCATGCGATGAGCGGAGAACAGGATATGAGATTTATGGGAGGTTTAAAGAAAAAAATTCCAATTACTCATATTACATTTTTGATCGGAACTTTAGCTATTTCTGGTTTCCCTTTGCTTTCTGGAATGATTTCAAAAGACGAAATTCTTATAGCAGCCTTTGCAAAAAATCCGGTATACTGGGTGATTCTTTTTGCGATTGCAGCAACCACAGCAACGTATATGTTCCGTTTATATTATCTGACGTTCCATGGAGAATTCAGAGGTACGGAGGAACAAAAATATCATCTTCACGAAAGTCCGCTGAATATGACCTTGCCTTTAATGGTTTTAGCATTTTTATCCGTAGTTGGTGGTTTTATTAATCTTCCTCACTTTATCGGACATGGCCATTATTCCAAATTAATGGAATGGCTCAAACCTGTACTTACAGAAGGAAGCTTCAGCCAGATGGAAGCCAATATTGCAGGTGTCAGCTTCAATACCGAAATGATTCTTTTAGGATTGACAATTCTGATGTTCTTTGCTGTTTGGTTTATTGTTAAAAACATATATGTCAACAAAAAGAAACTTCCGCTTCCCGAAACAGAATATACGGGTTGGGAAAGGCTTTCAGCACGCAAATTATATGTTGACGAGCTATACAATGTGTTATTTGTAAAAACAGTAGAAGGCTTAGGAAGAGCCGGAAAAATGTTTGATAAAGATATTCTGGATCCTGCAGTGGAATTTGTAGGAGACGGAGCTGAAGATTCCGGCGATGCCATGAAGAGATTCCAGAACGGAAATGTAGAAAATTACGTACTCATTATGGCTTTGGCAGTAGGAATAATTTTAATTGTTAACTTTTTATTACAATAATGTCGTATTTATTATTAGCATTATTGCTATTACCTCTTGCAGGTTCGGTTTTAGTTTTTGCTTTCAGAAATTCTAACAGCAAATATCTGGCTTTGGGTTTAGCGTTTGTGCAGATGTTTTTAACATTTTATGCGCTGGCATATTTCAACAATGTTCCTACTGTGGATTCTGCGTTGCAATACGAAATTACAGAGCCTTGGTCAAATTACATTAAAAGCACCATTCATTTCGGAATCGACGGGATGAGCATGCTTTTGCTTTTGCTAACGAATATTCTGGTTCCGCTGATTATTCTATCTTCCTTTAATGAAGGAAAACCTTACAGAAACACATTCTATGCACTAATTCTTTTAATGCAGTTCGGTTTGGTTGGGGTTTTCACTGCATTGGACGGAATTTTGTTTTATGCATTCTGGGAAATTACCCTGATTCCTATTTGGTTCATTGCCGGACTTTGGGGCCAGGATGATAAGAAATTTAAATTTACAACAAAATTCTTCGTTTATACTTTTGTCGGATCATTGTTTATGCTGGCAGGATTGATTTATGTATACACACAATCCGCTTCATTTGCATTGACAGACTTGTATAACGCAGATCTTTCATTAAGTCAACAAGTTGTAGTGTTTTGGTTCATTTTCTTTGCTTTTGCAGTGAAATTGCCGATCTTCCCTTTCCATACTTGGCAAGCTGATACTTATACCTATTCTCCGACTCAAGGCTCAATGCTTCTTTCAGGTATTATGCTTAAAATGGCAGTTTTCGGATTATTAAGATACTTACTGCCGATTACACCGGACGCAATCGCCGGAACTTCCGGAGGAATTGTATTAATGCTTTGCGTTTTCGGGGTAATTTACGGAGCATTGGTTGCTATCGTACAAAATGACAGCAAAAGAATTATCGCCTATTCTTCCCTTTCTCACGTTGGATTAATTGCTGCAGGTATTTTTGCTTCAGCCCTTTTGGTTGTGAACGGCAAATTCACGATTGAAGGCGGTGAAGGTGCGATGGTGCAGACATTTGCCCATGGTATCAACGTTGTCGGATTATTTTATTGTGCAGATATTCTGTATAAAAGATTTAAAACAAGAGATATTCGTCAAATGGGAGGCTTAGCAAGAGTAACTCCGAAGTTTGCGGTGCTTTTTATGATTATCCTTTTCGGATCTCTTGGAGTTCCTTTAACCAACGGCTTTATCGGGGAATTTATTTTGATTAAATCAGTATATGATTACAGTCCTTTAATGGGAATTATTTCAGGGATTACGATTATTCTTGCAGCTGTTTATCTTCTAAGATTTTATGCGAAAGCCATGTTCGGAAAAGGAAATGATGACATCCTGAATTCTGCTAAAGATCTTTCTGGGGTTGAATTTACAGTATTGGCAAGTTTATCTGTATTTGTAATCTTAATGGGAATTTTCCCGCAGAGTGTTCTGGATATGGTAAACAGCTCGCTGAAATTTATCTATCAATCAATGTAATAAATTGAAGAATTAAAAATTAAAATTTAAGAGATGAAGGAATTGAGAAATCAGAAATTGTATCTCGCATCCTGTATCTCGTATCTCAAAACTATATTATGAGTGTATTAGTTATCGTTTTCCTCACCGC
>DAMDNI010000225.1:0-2564 GCA_032083825.1 Bergeyella sp.
TCATTCGCTGCATTTGTGATGGCACTTGCACCACCTTGTGCAAAAACAGGAGTAACGGCTAAGAGCATGACGAAAGCCGTAAGGACTTTTTTCATCATCATGTGTTTTTTGAATTTTTGATTCATAAAAAATGAAATTTTAGAAGGTTAATAATGAATTGAATGTTTAGTTTTAGGCGTATAATTCCCTGCAACGGTGTTTTAAGTCGTTGTAAATAATATTGTTAAGTGTTGTTTGTGTTTCGGAGTTACATCATGGACTGATACGTTTTAAATCCATCGTTATTGGCAATAAGCTGCACACTGGTTTCCGCCAGATTGAGCATTTGATGCCATTTGTTAGTATTTAATTTCTGAATGGATGATGTAGGTTCCTCAAGATGCTGGTTCTGATTCTTTTCTTCATTTTTAGGAAGAAGAGCTTCTGCATTTTCAGGAGTATATTCAGTTGATTCTTCTTTGTTATCAAAATCATCCATGTTTTGTTCAGATTCAAATTTTTGTCTCCAATATTCCACGTCCTGTATTTCATCAGAATCTGCATGGGATGTCGGGATGAGTTCTCTTTTGCTAAATGATTTTGGGGTATTGAGATTTTCTACATCTTCGATACCGATTTCCTGTACTTCATCTTTGTTACTTTCTGCAAACTCGCCCAATGAAAATTCTTCTGTTGTATCGGTTTGTACGATCTTGTCTTTTTTCAGGAAAAGGTCATAAACGATATTTCCGGCATAATAGAGTAGGTATGCTCCTAAAAGGATCAATGAGTATTTTAACATATCTATTTTGGTTTTTAGTGAATTGTATTTGGTATTTAGTTTCTCAACTTATAATGTAATTTCCAATGTTTCATTGATATATTCCATGAGTTCATTAAATGGATTTTTCACTGCATATTTCTGTTCAAGCGTCAATTTTCTGGTGTTAATGGTTTGTAAACAGTTCCTTTTGAAAACTGGGTTTTTTAACAGTTTTCCATATTTGGTGATTTCGATATCCATTCCTTCCTGATTCAGATATTTATAGCCTTTATCATATTTTGATCGGATAAAAATCCGTTCTGACTGACTTTCTAAAATTCCTAAGAGATTCACAAATACCAAAGTTGATTTTGCAGATACATCGGAATATTCAAACGGAATGACGATAACATCACTGTAAATCAACAAATCGCTGTATTTCGCATCTAATGTTCCTGCCAAGTCAAATAAGTTGATTTCATCACTTTCTTTCAAATTAATGAGTGTTTCAAAATCTGCAAAAGGTTGTTCATCCTCTTCGCCAATGATCTCCACGTTGTATAATTTTGGAAGGTCCAAAAATTCGTCTTCTTTCCATTTATGGTAGAATGATTTCTGATAATCGAAATCAAAAACATTGATTTTCCTTTCCGATAGGGAAGAGATGTAGTTGGCAAAAGCGATGGCTAATGTCGTTTTTCCGGTTCCTCCTTTTTGGGTCGCAAATGTGATAATCATTTTTGGTTAATGGTTGATGGTTGATGGTTGTCAGTTGTTGGTTTTGCTGTTTTTTTCTATCAAAAATCAACAGATATACAGTCAATTTTATCTCCTTTTTTTTCTTCGTTTTTTAAGTTCGTCTTCCGCAGGATCTTTTGCCGTTCCTGAACTTTTCATCAATTCAGATAGCATTTCGTTTATGGCTTTGTTTAATTCGGTTTTTTCTTCATTTTCAGATCGGTTTTCATTGGTTTGAATAGGATTTAGGAATTTTTGATATTCCTTTTCTCCGATTAATGACCGAAGGTCTCCGATGTAATGGAATCGGGTATGAACCGCATATATTTTTCCGTCTTCAGCTTTTGTTATTGAAATATTTTTATCCTTATTTTGTTTGGGACTTTTGATAAAATCCTTTACTTCAAATTGTACTTTCCGGTAGGTTTCCAGATCTTTTTTTCCTTTGTTCTCAAAAAGCATAAAATCTTTAATTTCTGCTTTGGGATATCTGCTTTTCAAAAACTCCTGTAGAATCTTTTTGGATTCCTGATTGGAAATATTGTAGTCTTTTATAATTTCAAAAAGTTTCTTATCTAATTTTTCGGAAGTGAATTCAAACAAATCATTCATTTTCATAATCTCACTTCCTTTGTAAACACGCCCTGTCTTATGGTCAATGACCGTGTAACCGAAAGGATTTTGATCTTCTTTGCTGTGAAAAATCACATCAATCCCGAATACATCTCTTAGCTTTTTCTGTAGTTCGCTTTCAAATTCAATTTTGGGTTTCCAATCTTCATTTTGCTTTTCTGTAGGAAGCATCGATTCTTGCTTTGACTCGTTTATCACTTCGTCGAATCTTCGATTTCTTCTGTTTTCCACTTTAAAAATTTTATTGGAATACAGTTCCTTGTATTTACTCGCAATGGCTTTAATTTGTTTGGTTCTGCTGTCATTTTTTATGTTATCAAAAACAATCTGCTTTCCTGATATAGTTCGCTGAATAACTCCGTTTTTTAAAATGTCAAAAGAGTTTTCATCATTTGTGTTTTTGCTGAGTTTGTAACCATTTCTATTGAGAAGGGTTTCCAATTGATGGAAC
>DAMDNI010000225.1:2574-4587 GCA_032083825.1 Bergeyella sp.
GATGGAACGAACCTATCTTGTAGTTCAGCAGATTGTTTAATTTTTTTTCTTCATTGATTCCAAAGAGTCTTTCTATGACATTGGCTAAAGCTTTTTGGGATTTCAGTTTTTCATAACTGTCATTTATCTTCTTTCCGGTTGATTTGTTAACTCTGGTCGATACGATATGAACATGGTTGTTTTCTGTATCGTTATGAAAAACCACAATGAAAGGTTGATTTCCGTAACCCATTTCCTGCATGAAATTTTCCGCAACTTTTGTCAGATCTTCTTTGGAATGCTCCTGAAATTTTGTGGAAATCACCGAATGGAATTGTGGCTTTTTTACTTTCTCACTCTTAGAAACTGATTTAAAATAATCCCGAACCTGCTCTTGGCTACTGTCTTCATTGATGAAGGAAGGGAAATTTTTCATCAGCATCAGTTCTCCGGTTCCTTTCTCCACTTTCTTCTCGTTGTATTGAACCCCATGAAAGTTTGAACTTGCAGAACCTAACATCTTAACGATCATCAGCAATCAGAGAGTAGATTTTTATGAAAATTTCATTCTGTTGCTTTTTCAGTTCAATGATGGTTTTCATTTGCTCTTCGAAAAGGATTAATTCTTTCTCTCCGATAAATTTTTGTCCGTTTGCTATTTTTGCTACTTGGTTAATATTGTTTTCAATTTTAGCAAAGAGGTTGTCTTGTTTTTCAATGAACGCTATTACTTTTCTCCTCTCGTCATCCATCATTCTGTTTTCAACCGAATTGATGATTAAACTGGTAAGAGAAATTTGCTTTTTCAAGCAGAGTTTTTTCCATTCTTTCTTTTTTTGACTGTCAATCCTGAAAAAAATAACATCTTCCTTTGTTTTATCTAAATTCATTTTTCAATTAGGAACAAAATTTACCAATGCGATTGTCCAATATTGTATATTCTTATGGTGTTACCCAGTTTGCTACACCGTCGATGGACTTCAGGATGTACGTTCCGTTGGAAGGAGGGGGAGGAATGCTTGTATAATTTGTTGCAGCTATCTCACCACTTAAAGGATTTTGAAGTAAAACTTTTGTGTAAGTATTATCTGCATTAGTAATGTTTGCAGGGTTTATTTGAAATCTTCCATTTACTCTAAGCCATCTTTCTGAAAAATCACCATAGATCAATGTATTAGTTCCTACAGGAGAATTGGGAAGATTCCCTGAATTATCAAATGTGTGATTGTGTATCATTAGCTTATTTTCACCATTGAAAGCTCGTGAATACAATTCTGATCCTGCAACCCAATTTCCGATGATAATATTGTTTTTTCCGGTCATTCGGACACCGGCAGAACGTCCGATGACAATATTTCCAAATGGTTGGTTGGCTAGTCTTAAAGCGTTACTGCCTATTGCAGTATTATAAGAAACAATCCCGGTTCCTATTCCTTCGGACATTGCTTGTTGCCCAACCGCAGTATTTTGTTCACCAATCCAATTGGAGTTTAAAGCACCGAATCCAACTGCAACACTGTGGTCTCCTTTGAAAAGATTTCCCACATTAAAACCTACACCTGTGTTGTATTCGTTTTCCAAAGATCCAACTGTTCCGGTAGAAGTTTTAAAGGCGTTATTTCCAATGGCGATGGTTCCATTTCCTTTAGTTAGGTTTTCAAGAGCACCCAATCCGATTCCGAGATTGTTTTGTCCGGTATGATTGGGATTTAGATTTCCAAAGAAATAGGATTTTGTTGCAGCGTTAAAACCTAACGCTGCATCTCTCGTTCCTTGCTTTGAAATAGAATATCCGGAGAAGGAAATGAATCTCCCTGAATAATTTCCCCGATCTACGACATCGAATAACGTATCTGCATAATTGCCGAAAGGCTTCCACTTTGTACCATCAAATACATAATATCCAATAGACTTAACAAGTTCTACTTGTCCGGAAGCATCAGAATCACTATCAAATTTTTCGGTAACATAAATTAATGTTCCCTTTTGTTCAATAGTGTATGTTTTTGTTTTTAGTTGGGAAGCTGTTATTCG
>DAMDNI010000226.1:0-4567 GCA_032083825.1 Bergeyella sp.
CTGATCGTATATTTCACCGTTTTTCAGGATAATCGGCCTCCAAAGAGAAGACTGGTGATATTGATGATCGAGACGATACACTTTGATTCCGTCCCGCATGGAATCTCTTCTGACATATGCAGTGTCAGCCAGCTTTTCAAGAAGAAAAACACGGATATTCCCAATGGTTGCTTTTTTGTAAGGAGAATCTGCAGAATCTTTATGAATTTCAAGAGTTAAAGGAACTTTTTTGCGGCTTACTAAAGTATCAGCAGTAAAAAAAATATCTTCATTATCCGAATTAAACTTGTAATATCCATTATCTTTCATCATCTCATTGATCCTTTTCACTTCCTTTTCAAGAGCGGTCTGATCAAGAATCTGCTTATTTTTTACTAAACTTTTATTGAGATCCTGCTCATAAATACTTTTAATCGCCGGATCCGGAATGTCGTAATAATATCCATCAATATAAGTGGCATCTTTGGGATTGATATGATAAGTTATCTGTGCTTTTTTAGCTGCGGAATCAAGCTTTTGCGTAAATTTCGTTTCGGTATCCCAATATCCTCTGTATACCAGATATTTCCGGATTGAATTTGCACTGTTTTCAGTCTTTGATTGATCCAGAATCACAGGAGGCTGGCCAATATTATGGAAGAATCTTTCTGTAAAAAGGCTTTTGCCTACATATTCAGGATGATTATATTTAATAAAAAGCGAATCCCTCAGCTTCTGGTTTCTCATCTCTGAAGGAAAAGTCGCATATTCATTCAAAATAGAATCATATTTTGGATTAGAAGCATTGTACATCAAAAGCCCAATCGGTAAAAACAACAGCTGTTTTTTATTGGGTTTCTGATTTACATAAGAAGGGATTTCGTCAGCAAAAACTTTCTCGCCTTCATAGCTGAAGTTGTTTTGGGTAAGCAGATAATCCCCTTCAGGAACTTTCTTTGTTGTGCTGCATGCTAACAACACTACAAATGTGGTTGCGGAAGAGAAAAATAAATAATATTTTTGGAAATATTTTATCAAATGCTTACTGCTCATACAATCAAAATTTTAAAGTCTTTAGACAAGAAAAAATTCAGACAAAAATACAACTTGTTTTTGGTAGAAGGTAATAAAATTATAAAAGAGCTACCCCATTCAAACTTCAAAATCCGCGAAATATTTTCCACAGAGCCTGATTCTCTGGATTTTCATCATGACAAAATAATAAAAATTTCCGAAGCAGATTTAAAAAAAATCAGCTTTTTGCAGCATCCGAAAGATTCTGTTGCAGTATGTGAACTGGCTGGCCATAAGATAATCGAGAATATTTCCAGACAGATTATTCTCGATGGGATTCAGGATCCGGGAAACCTGGGAACCATTATCCGGCTTGCAGATTGGTTTGGGTTCGAACAGATTGTATGCAGCAATGATACAGCAGATTTTTACAATCCAAAGGTAATTCAGGCGAGTATGGGATCTTTTACAAGAGTGAATATTGCATATGTGGATTTGGAAGATTTTTTGAAGAATTCTTCCAATGAAAATATAGGAACCGACATGGATGGAGAAAATGTTTTCGAATGGAATTTCCCCGAAAAATTTAATTTAATTTTAGGAAATGAAGGCAACGGGATGAGGCCTGAAACAGAAAATCTTCTGCATAAAAAAATCACCATTCCAAGATTTGGAAACAAAAAAGCAACAGAAAGCCTGAATGTTTCGATGGCAACAGGAATTATTTTAGGGCAAATTTTTTCAAAAAAATAACCGCTTAATGCGGTTTTATTTCAAATCAATTGTTCAAGGCTTGAAGCAGCTTTGTTTTTTTGATATTGTTCAAGCTTTTCACGTACATATTTTAAGGCAATCGGAGCTACGTAAATCAGCGCAAGACCAATCGCTTTTTTCTTCCAGCTTGAAGAGGCGAGATTTTTCTTCGCATATTTTCCTGCGTAAGCAACAAGTCCGACTTTTATGGCATTTTCAGCCAAAGATGCACCTGCACTGCTTGAGGCAAGTCCCATGACCGAATTTTTATTAATATTATCTTTGATTTTCGTGCCGACTTCTTTGATGATATTTCCTGTATTGAGGGATAGCTTCGAAGTTCCGTCCTCTAAAATATCTTCCTGAATGTACTGATCGGTAAAACCGTTGGTAATAGCACTCAGGCTCTCTTTTGTATTTTCAAAAGTGATGAGATCTTCAAGCTCATGAACCTCTTTTTTCAGAAGGCCTTTTTTGGTGCGGAGCTCCTTCAGGCTGTTATATCGTGCAGGCATTTTTTAATCGTTTAAAAATTCAATGATTTTATTGGCAACACTTCTGATAATGAATTTCCGGAAAAGATAAATCAGGATAAACAGGAAAAGGTAAAAGGCAGAAACGATGAGTACCCCGTATCCGTAATTTCCTAAAGAATGCCCAATCCATAATCCTACTCCGATATTAAGCATGAGTACAAAAAATGATATTGCAGCAAATGCTAACAGCAGAAAAATCACTAATCCCGAACCTACCGAAGCTTTTTCTGTTGCTCCGAGTCTTAAAAGCTCGATTCTTTTATTGGCATATTCTTTAAGGATATCAATCATAGCAGAAATTCGAAATTACAAAAAAAGGAACTTAAAAGCAAGTTCCTTTTAGATTTTAAAGCTGAATTATTTTAAACCATCGAGTTCGTTTTCCACATCTTTTACTACATCAGCAGTTTTGGAAAGCGCCTGGTCTTTATATTTTTCGTATCCTTCTTTTACAGATGAAGCTACTTTTTCAGCAGTTTCTTTTACCTGCCCGGAGATATTTTGATATTGGTTTTTTACTTTTTCGGAAACATCGTGGTATTGATGTTTTGCTTTTTCAGTAACTTTCCCGTACTGATCAACTGCCTGATCTTTAAAATCACCTGCTTTTTTCTTAATTTTTCTTCTTGTCTCCTTTCCTTCTTCCGGAGCATATAACATTCCAAGGATAACACCTGCTGCTGCACCTGCTAACAAACCTGCAAGAATTCCGGCTGTATTGTTTCTTTTTGACATTTTCTTAAATTTTTGAGTTATTAAATAATGATATTAAAGTTACAATTAATATACCAAAACAAAGATGTTTTCTTATTAAATTTCGCTAAACTCTTTTATTTTTGACAGAATAAGGTTAATTGTTTCTTCTTTATTAATATCTGTATTGTCGATGAGTATAGCATCATCTGCCATTTTAAGCGGAGCAATTTCTCTTTCGCTGTCAATTTTGTCACGCAAAAGCAAATTTTGTCTGATTGATTCCAAATCAGCATCAATTCCTAATTGCTGAAGCTCCAAGAATCTTCTTTTTGCTCTTTCTTCGGAGCTGGCTGTCAGAAAAAATTTATAATCTGCATTGGGAAGAATTACGGTTCCTATGTCTCTTCCATCCATAATTACACCGCCTTTTTCCGCCATTTTTCTTTGAGTATCCAGAAGAAAATTACGAACCTCCTTCTGTTTTGCAATCAGGCTTACATAATCTGACACTCTTTGTTCGCGGATTTCCCTGGAAATATTCTGATTATTCAGGTATAAAATCATTTCACCATTTTCGTTCCGGAACTCGAGACAGATATTTTCTAATTTTGGAAAAAGGTCATCAAGATCAATTTCACCATCTACAAAGCAGTTTTTGAGCGCAAAATAAGTGATCCCACGATACAAAGCGCCTGTGTCAAGATGTACAAGATTAAGTTTTTTAGCGATTATTTTAGAAATTGAGCTTTTTCCGGTGGACGAATAACCGTCAATGGCAATAACCAGATTTTTCATGACACAAAAGTGCTGATTTTTTTGAAACGAAAAAAATGGATGGAAAAAATATTAACTTCGAAAGCGAAGAAATTATTACAATTTATTATCTGCGGTTTCCGCCGATCTCGATGAGATCCATAGTAAGTCCGAACATATTTACATTCGAAGAATTGTGATACCGCACATGTGCATAATCGAACCTGAAATAAGAAATCTTCAGCCCGAATCCTGCGGAAAGTCCTGCAAAACTTCTTTGATCTACAACAGCGAGCTCATTCCCTCTTTTCACATTATATCCGAACCTGATATTGAAAGCCTGTTGAGGAAAAATTTCGGCTCCCAAAGAAAGATGATCAAATATTTTCCGCATTTTGCCGATTTCCTGGCCGTTATTATTATAATCTTGAGAGATATTGAATTGCTGCAGATCATGAGCCGTAATAGTAAGTGCAAGCGGAAATTCATCCATAATTTTGGTATATCCCAGATCTATTCTAAAAGGAAGCTTTTCGCGGACACCATTGTAAGGACGTATCTGCGAACCAAAATTTCTCACGACCAGAGAAAGCGTTTCATTTGTTTTCTCAAAATGATACGAAACTCCTGCATTTGCAGTAATCGCCATGGAAGTATAAGTATCGATTTTTGAAGTTACAAAATTGGCATTGATGCCGATCGTCCATTCATCTTCAAACTGATATGCATATCCTAAACCAAAAGCAGCATCCATCGCACTGAAGTTTCCTGAAATATTGGCTGCCTCATCCGTTCTCGGCATTTTCCCGTAATCCATATACCGTGCATTTGCAGAA
>DAMDNI010000227.1:0-4535 GCA_032083825.1 Bergeyella sp.
GAAAGATCAAAATATTCAAGCTGTATCACTTTGCTTCTGTAAAACAAATCCCGGAATTTAGGAATAGACAAATCACCTTCCGGGCCAAGATTCTGTAATTCGGATTTCCATAGAATTTTAGGATTGATGAAATATTCCAGAGGTTTTCCTTCTTTATCGAAACGCTGAACCCAAATGATATTCCGGTTGATTCCAACTTGAGGCGCAGCAATCCCAACACCTCCGTCCGTGGAGAGAAGCGAAAGCTTCATCCGATTCACCAAAACAGCTGTATTCGGATCAATCGGATTTGCATCCGCAGAAATCGAGAGCAAAATATGATGCTGTTCCGAATCAGTAGTCTGCATAATAGGCAAAAGAGTATCTTTATTCCCTTTGCTGATCAGGCTTAATTCCGCAGAAGTGTAATTCTGTGCAAAAGCAAAAACAGAAAAAAGTAATGTGAGAAAAATTGCTATTCTAAGCTTCATTTAAAAAACTTTAAAACCTTTGTAAACCTGTGCAGATGTTTCAATCATAGAGGCTGAATGTACTCTGAAATCAGCAAGATGTTCTGTCGTGCTGTGCTTGAAATGATGTTCTTCTGTTTCCCAAAGTTCTACAATAAAGAAAACTCCTTTATCATTCTTATCTTCAATCAGGTCATATTGAAGACAGCCTTCTTCTTTTCTCGTTTCATTCACAAGCTTCTTCAAGATCTCGATTGCATCCATTAAATAGTTTTCCTTAAAACGGAAAAGGGCGACAATATATAATTTCATTTTTCGGTAAAAATTTTGACAAATGTAGAAAAAAACAAGGCTTTTGAAAGTTAAAATTTCCAAAAACTTCTTGTATTCATAATCAGGCAGGTTTCATTTATGGGTACAATTACGAAATTCGCAATTATATCAATATTAATTGCAAAGTTTTCAAAAATGTTTATATTTGTGGAAATCCAAAAAGCTTAAAATGGCAGAATACAAATTATTACTTCCTTCCATGGGAGAAGGCGTGATGGAAGCTACAATTATCAGTTGGCTCTATAATGAAGGAGACACGATAAAAGAAGATGATTCCGTTGTAGAAATTGCGACCGACAAAGTAGATTCTGATGTTCCTACACCGGTTTCAGGAAAAATTGTAAAAATCCTGAAACAAAAAGATGATGTGGCACAAGTAGGCGAAGCTATTGCCATCCTCGAAATTGAAGGAGAAGCTATTTCGGAACAATCCCAAGAACCAAAATCTCACGAAGAAGTAAAAACAGAACTGCCCAATCCGACTGAAGAAGATATTAAAGAGCTTGAAAAGCCTTTACAAAGCCCTGTAAATCCTCAACTTTCCGGAGATATTTATTTATCACCACTGGTAAAATCTATTGTTCAGGAAGAAAAAATTTCTGAAGACGAGCTTAAAACCATACAAGGTAGCGGACTGGAAAACCGCATCACAAAAGAAGATATTTTATCTTTTGTGAAAAACCGCGGAACAGCTGCAATTTCTGAAACAAAACCTGTCGTTCAGCCTGCTGTTGTAAAAACTCCTGTTTCTTCTCCAACACAAACTATTTCTGCTGGAACCGGGGACGAAATTATTCCAATGGACAGAATGCGGAAAATCATCGCAGAAAACATGGTAAAAGCGAAACAGATTGCACCGCACGTCACCTCTTTCATTGAAACTGATGTAACCCATGTTGTTCGCTGGAGAAATAAACATAAAATCGCTTTTGAAAAAAGAGAAGGTGAAAAGCTTACTTTCATGCCGATCTTTGTAAAAGCAGTTGTAAAGGCAATACAGGATTTCCCTTTGATTAATGTTTCCGTGAGCGGAGAAAATATCATTAAGAAAAAGAACATCAATATTGGGATGGCAACCGCGCTTCCTGATGGTAATCTAATTGTTCCTGTTATCAAAAACGCAGACCAGCTTTCGCTTTCGGGTCTTGCAAAAGCGATCAATGATCTGGCTTACAGAGCAAGAAACAAAAAATTAAAACCTGAAGATACACAAGGCGCAACCTACACGATTTCTAACGTAGGAAGCTTTGGGAATTTAATGGGAACACCTATCATTCCGCAACCTCAGGTTGCAATTCTAGCTATTGGTGCAATTGTGAAAAAACCTGCTGTTCTTGAAACTCCTGAAGGCGACGTAATTGCCATTAGAAACCTGATGTTCATGTCACATTCTTACGATCACAGAGTTGTAGACGGATCATTGGGCGGAATGTTTCTAAAACATGTTCACGATTATCTCGAAAACTGGGATCCGAACACAGAAATATAAGCAATAAGCAAAATTAACAATAAGGCCTTCATAAAATTATGAAGGTTTTTTATTTTAAAGATTCATGAGTTTTTACAGAAGCCGGGAACCTGCTTTTCGTTACAATTCCTCGTTCAGCCACTCCACTTCGTTCCGCGGCTTCTCTGTGGGATTTTCGCTGCAATCAGGGCTATGGTTTACGTTTAATTTTTTACCTTTGCTCAAATAAAATGCCAGGCTTTGTGGGAACTCACTAACATTTTTAAAGCCCGATCATCCTCCAATCTTTAAAAGAAATTGTATAATCAGCATGCTCAGGTTATTCGTTTATATACGCAGAATTCTTAAAAATGCTTTCGACAACATTCGAAACGAGCGTTTAAAGCATAATATTCTTCAGGCTGTACCTTTCTGGATTGGATCTATCATTACCGGAGTTGTAGCAGTCATGTATGCCAAAATATTTGCATGGGGAGAATCTCTTCTGCATCTTATTATGGATTGGAAAGACTGGATGATTTTTATAATAGCACCTTTAGGATTTGTAATTTCGTGGTGGCTGGTAAAAGAGTTTGCACCATACGCAAAAGGAAGCGGAATTCCGCAGGTAATGGCTGCAATAGAATTTGCAAACCCTAAAGAACAAAAAAAGATAAGGAATCTTTTAAGCCTTAAAATAATATTTTTCAAAATTCTTTCTTCTGTCGTTCTGGTGATTGGAGGCGGTGCGGTTGGACGTGAAGGCCCAACGATTCAGATTGCAGGCTCTATTTTCAGAAAAGTGAACGAATACCTTCCTGATTGGTGGCCAAAAATTTCAAAAAAAAACATGATCATGACAGGTGCTGCTGCAGGGCTTTCAGCTGCATTTAATACGCCTTTGGGCGGAGTCGTTTTTGCTGTAGAAGAACTCGCTAAAACGCACATGAATTATTTCAAAACAGCGCTTTTCACCGCAGTGATCATTGCCGGAATGACAGCTCAGACGTTGGCTGGCTCTTATCTTTATTTAGGATACCCTAAAACCCAGGATGTATCTTTATTTATTATGCTTCCCGTGATTTTGGTTTCGGCAGTTTCGGGAATTCTGGCAAGCCAGCTTTCTGTGATTATGCTGAAAATGAATGCATGGAAAGCAAGAACTTTAAAAACCAATAAATCACATATCATATTTCTTATCGCTTCAGCGTTGATTTTAGCATCACTGGCATTTTTTATCAACCGTGAAATACTGGGTTCCGGAAAAGAAATTATGGATCGCGTTCTCTTCACGACTGATAAGCATGAAGAATGGTATGTCCCGTTTTTTAGAATGATTGGTCCTGCTTTGTCGTTTACTTCTGGCGGAGCCGGAGGAATTTTTGCCCCTGCTCTATCTGCAGGAGCTAGTATTGGCTCTGTAATTTCCGGATGGATAGATCTTACTCCAAATGAAACTAATGTTGTCATCCTTGCCGGAATGGTTGCTTTTCTGACAGGAATTACGAGAGCTCCCTTTACATCTGCAATTTTAGTTTTAGAAATGACAGACCGGCATTCTTTAATATTCCATCTCATGTTGGCCGGAATGTTTTCCTCTATTTTTTCAATTTTAGTAAGCAAACATTCTTTATACGATGCAATTAAAGATAATTTCATCAAGGAATTGAAAGACTAAAAAAATACAGAAACATACATCACAATTTTAATTAAAGTAAATTTTTAATAAATTTAAGTTCATTTCATTTGTATTTTATCAAATATTATTATACATTTGAGTGAATTTAAAAAAAATATTATGAGAAAACTTTTACTTTTTGCTTCAGTGCTGCTTTTACCTACAGCATTTTATGCACAAACTTATTTTTCTGACGATTTCGATGATCTGAGCATCTCTGACTGGACATTATATGATCAGGACGGAGACGGCCATAATTGGGAGACAGTAAGCCTTACAGGTCTTACACCAGCAATTGCTTCTTACTCTTATGATAATCCTACTTTGACTGCATTAACTCCTGATAATTATATTGTTTCGCCTGCAATTAATTTATCTTCTGCTACTTCTGCAATTTTGAAGTTTAAAGTAAAAGCTCAGGATCCTGACTGGTCAGATGAAACTTACTCCGTATATGCTGCGACAACAAATAGTGTTGCTGCCTTTTTAGCAAACGGGCCTCTTTTAACTGAAAATGCTGCAACTAATGGTGTTGGAGGTGTTTTTTATTCTAAAACAATTGACCTATCAGCATTTGCAGGACAATCTCAGGTTTATATTGCTTTCAGACATTACAATTCCACCGATA
>DAMDNI010000228.1:0-4439 GCA_032083825.1 Bergeyella sp.
TTTGTGGAGCTACTATAATTTTCCATGGCTTTTGCAGGAGCTTTATCTTCTCAACCAGAAAAATCCTAAAAATAAAGTCAATCTTTATCCGTGTGATCTCGCTTTTGACTGGAAAAAAGTGAATACAACAAATGAATACAACAAATTCGACAGGGGACAAGACATGGAAAAACGCGACTCTGTAATGGCGCAGAATTTCCTAAACCAGTTCAAAAATATTCAGAAAGCCAAAAAAGGAAGGAAGAAAGCCCTTGTTATCATGAATACACGGCATGCTTATCTTCAGGATACCCATTATTCCGAAACGGAAATCAGAAATAATTTCGGGAAATATATAAAATCTGAGCTGGGTTCAAAAGTTGCTTCCGTTTATTTGATGGGAATGGCGCATCCGGATAATTGGAAAGATTATACCGTGGTCAAAAATGGTTTATGGGATTATGCTTTCGAATCTACAGGGAAAACGGATAGCGGATTTAATTTGGATAATACGCCATTTGGAGCAGAAAAATTCGATGTAACCCCAAACGGTTGGAATATTGATAAATTTCTTTATCAGGATGTTTTTACAGGAATTATTTTCTATAAACCTATTGAAATGCACATCAAGAAAACAGGCTGGGAAGGTGTTTTGACGCCAGATTTTCTTCCGGAAATCAAAAGAAGGCTGAAATTGATGGATTATAACGAACAGGAATCACAGGAGATGATTGATTTTTACAAAGAAGTAAAATCCTCATCCTGCTATTATAATCTTGAACAGGAGCGAAAAAAAATAGACCAATGGAAAACAACTGAATAAACGGATTTTCCGTTATTCTAACGCACCGATATATTTTTCGAACATATATTTTGTTATTTTCTTCAATTCTTTGCCATTGTCAGGATTTGTTCCGTCCATTGTAAAAAAATCGATGGTATTATTTTGTTTAGAATACCAAATTTTATCTAAAGAATGTGCTGTAAGTGTATCAGGACGGGTGATTTTTTTGAAATGGTTGACTTTCAGCAAATCAATTGCGAATAATGTATGAATGCTTTTTGCATCACAGTTTTCGGGAATATATTGTTCACCATTCCAATACATACATTGTTTGGTTTCGGTGATTTTTTCAGAAAAATTTTGTGGTGTTGAGACTATATTTTGTGGAGTGTAAATTACAGTTTGTACTTTCGGATCTTCTTCATTGGCAGTAATTGCCTGTTCAGGATTTTTTACGAAAAGGTTGGGCGAAATTTTCTCCGGTTCATCTTTTTTATAGATCTTATTTCCAACCAAGTAGCTTCCCAGAAGCATTACACCAATAATTCCCAGATTGCTTTGTTTTGTCAGGAACTCAGGGATTGTAAAAATTGGTTTGTTGGTTATATTGATAATAATATTGGAAAGCTTTTCTGAGAAAGATTCTTCATTTTTATCTACATGTATTTTTACGGTAGTAAACTCTGCATTATTCTCACTTTTTTTGAAAGTCCTAGAAAAATCTGCGAAGTTTTCGTAGCCGATATATTGACTCATTTTGTCGAGCCTTTCAGGTTCAATATTCCTTTCAATATTTCCATCTACATAATCTTCATAGTATCGGATGAATGTTTTATCTGAAATATCATAACACTTTAGATTGTCAATAAAATATAAATTCAAGTAAAGAGCTAACCCGCTTTTTGTTTGCTTTCCAGACTCTTCTTTTGCTTGTTTAAATACTTCATTAATTAATAGTTTTCTTTTGGACATATATAGTTTTTAGGTCATTACAAAATAGGTGATTTTCAAATATTTCTGATTACGGTTTTCCGTAATGGTATTCCTGTCTGTTTTTTGTCCATCGATGTCGAGGTTTTGTCTAACACTTACCTTCATTTCTTTCTCATCTTTGCTTCAGAAATCAGTGATAAACAAAACATTACAAAAACAAAGTTACAAAACTGATTTTAATAAAACTGGATAAAGCGGAGGTTAAATCTCTGGTTTGGGAAGCAGATTTTTCTCATTCGCTTTTGAAGGTTCTTCCCAAAAATTTAAGAAGCGCTTCTTTTTTCAAAAACATGTGTATCACTGTCTGCGATCTGTTTCGCAGGGAAGAGCACGAATGCAAATTTTAAATTTTTACAGAAATGTTAGAACTACTTTTAATTTTATTGGGATTGATTTCAAACCCATTCAATAATACAGCGAATCAAAATGGAAGCAACGGAGACCAGAATACTCAGACAGAACAGGTTGCTCCGGGTGATACTGGAGGAGATGATGGCCAGGTTCCTCCAAGAAAATAAGAATTAATTATAGGCGAAAGGAAACTTTCGCTTATTTTTTTATTAATTTTATAGAAAAAAATTGAGGTATTATTTACTATTTACTTTTCTATTAATTATATCTTGTTCAAAATCTGATCCATTAATTACACAAATGGATAAGGAGGATAGTATAGCTTACGAAAAGGCATTTGATTATAGAGATAATGGAAATATTGATAGTGCTTTTTTTTATTTTTATAAAGCAAAAGAGATATTTGTTAAAAATAGAGATAGTTTTGGAATAGGAAAATGCATTGTAAATTTGGCAATAATTCTAAATGATAAAGGTGATTATTTTGGAAGTCAAGAAACAGGATTAGATGCTATTAAGTACTTTAACGAAAATAAATTTAGTCATCATCATTATTTAGGAACAAATTATAATAATCTAGGCATTGCAACAGCAAAAATACAAGAGTACTCAGATGCAATAAAATTTTATAAACAAGCAGTAAAATTCGCAGATGACTCTTTAGATAAAAGAATATATTTAAATAACGAAGCAAATGTGTATAAAAAGATCGGGGATTACAATAATGCTTTAGATATTTATCGAAAAATTTTATTCTCAGGTTTTGTAAAACAGAATAAAGAATATGCACGTATAATAACTAACCAAACAGAAACCAAATGGCTCCAAAATCCCAATTATAATCCCGTTCCGGAATTCCAAAAGGCTTTAAAAATCCGTTTGAAAGAAAATGATCTTTGGGGACAAAATGCCAGCTATGCACATCTCGCAGATTATTACGCAAAAAAATATCCCGATTCTGCTCTTGTTTATGCAAGAAAAATGTACAGTATTGCAAAAGAAATCGAAAGCCCGGACGATCAGATTGAAGCTTTACAAAAATTGATTCTCCTTGAAAATTCACAAAATTCTAAAAAATATTTTCAGGTATATCAAAAGTTAAATGACAGCCTGCAAACTGCAAGAAACAAAGCCAAAAACCAGTTCGCACTGATTCGTTACGAAACTGAAAAAAGCAAAGCCGAAAACCTGAAGCTTCAGAAAGAGAATGCCGAAAAAAAATATCAGATCATTAGCCAAAGAATTGTTACAGCTGCAATTATAATTTCAATTATAATTATAAGTATCATTTTATATTTCAGATACAAAAAGCAGAAATTAAAAGCTCAGCAGGAAAAAGAATTGGAAATAAAAAATACCGAACTCAGATATTCCAAAAAAGTACATGATAAGGTCGCCAATAAAGTATATCAGGTAATGTCTGAAGTAGAAAATACTCCTGAAATGGAAAAAAATACCGTTCTTGACAAGCTGGAAACGATTTACGAAATTTCCCGAGATATTTCTTATGAAAGTGCTGAGCCTGATTTTGATACTGATTTTGCTTCCGCTTTATCTGAAATGATGAAATCCTATTCATCAGAAAATGTACAGGTTTTCATCGTAGGAAATGAACATCGGTTTTGGCAAGATGCAAAAATAAAATCACGGTCAGAGATTTATTATATTTTGCAGGAGCTGTTTACCAATATGAAAAAACATAGCTGCGCAAAGCGTGTAACCGTTAAATTCAGCTGCGATCAAAATCAAATTTTTATAGAATATTCTGACAACGGAAAAGGAGCCGATAACTTTTCTGAGAAAAACGGGCTGAAAAATACGGGAAACCGTATAAACTCAATTCGCGGAAGCATTATTTTTGACACAGAAAAAGACAAAGGATTCAAAGCGAATCTGTCTTTCCCTGTTGAATAAAATACAAATACGATTATGTTTAAGAAAGTTCTTGTTGCCGAAGATTATGAAAGCTCTACCATTTCAGTTCAGAAAGCGCTGGAAGATCTCGGGATAGAAAATGCCCATTATGTCTATTACTGCGATGATGCTCTGGAAAGGATAAAAATGGGTCTGCACGAAAAAAGACCTTATGATTTGCTGATAACAGATTTATCTTTTGATAATGATTACAGGCAGAAAGACCATATTTTAAAAAGCGGAACCGAACTTACCGAAGCTGTAAAAAATGTACAGCCCGAAATCAAAATCATTGTTTTTTCAGTTGAAAAAAAACCGAATATTATTGATAATCTTTTTGAAAAATATAAAATAAACGGATTCGTCTCTAAAGGGAGAGAGGACACGAAAGAACTGAAACGTGCCATAAAAGCAGTTT
>DAMDNI010000229.1:0-1416 GCA_032083825.1 Bergeyella sp.
ATTTGTGTTTTTTCATCATTTGTGTTCCCGGAATGTTGTGTTTTTCTGATTTCAAAAGTATATATTAAAATCATCTCCGGCGACACAAAATGAGAATTTGAATGTTTTGAATTAGAATTTGATAGATTTCATCTTTTTTTTGAGAAAAAGATGAGGCCATTTACAGATTTCCGATCAGCTCCTGAAGTTTTTCCTTCTTTCTTTGGGATACAGGAAGTTTGGAATTGTCGGACATAATGACGAATCCTCCATCTTTTTTGATGTAAGATTTAAGATCATAAAGGTTGATCAGATGAGATTGATGAATTCTTTCGAAACGGTGTTCGTTCAACAGTTCTTCGTATTCTTTTAAGGTTTTCGAGATCAAAAGCGGCTTGTGGTTCCTGAAATAGAATTTAGTATAATTATCTTCGCTTTCGCACCGTATGATATCTTTTATTTCGAATAAATGAATGCCTTCGGAATTGGAAAGTGCAATCTTTTTGAAGCTGTCATTCTTTTTCCCGATGTTTTCCAAAAGCAGTTCGATATGGCGATAGTCGTTATCTTTATTTTTAACATTCTTTATTTTTTGTACTGCTTCCTGAAGATCTTCCGGATCAACAGGTTTCAAAAGAAAGTCAAGAGCGCTGAAACGAAACGCTTTGATTGCAAATTTTTCGTGTGCAGTAATGAAAATTACATTTGATGAAATGTTTCCATGTTTTGCACTGAGCTGTTCCAGAATGTCAAAACCTGTACCTTCATTAATCAGAATATCCAGGAAAATAATATCCGGGTTTAGAGCCTCGATGAGCTTTACGCCGCTGCTTACAGCATCGGCTTCTCCCAAAACTTTGACTTCCGGAGCGTAGGAAGAAAGCATCACTTTCATTCCTTCGCGCAAATTGCTGTCGTCATCTATTAAAACTGCACTGATCATAATTAATGGGCTATATATTCTAGCGGAAATTCCATAGTTATTTTAGTTCCTTTGATATTTCCGTTTTCATCCTTTTGTTCTTTTATGGTGAGCGGAACTTTCTTTTTTTCAAGCTTTTCCATGGTTTCAATTCTTTTCTGTGAAATTTCCAATGCCATGGATTTGTGGGCTCTTACTGAGCCTTCTTTCATTTTTTTTGAAGTTTCGATGCCGATGCCGTTGTCTTCTATTTCGCATAGCAGGATATCTTCTTTCTGGCTGAATCTTACTTCTATCAATCCTTGATCTTCTTTTGGTACAACACCATGGATAACAGCGTTTTCCACATAAGGCTGGAGCAGAAGAGAAGGGATTGCGGTATCATCTTCAATTGCTGGATCTTTTATAATTTTGAAATCAAATTTACGATTAAATCGCAATTGCTCCAATTCAAGATAATTCTGTAATGATAAAATCTCCTGGTCAATAGGAATAGAAGATTCTTTTGAAAACTC
>DAMDNI010000229.1:1426-4413 GCA_032083825.1 Bergeyella sp.
CCAGATATTTTACGGCTTCATCTTTTCCGTTCTGCATGATAAAAGAGGAAATGGCTGCAAGGCAGTTGTACATAAAGTGCGGATTCATCTGCAGATGCAAAGCCTTATGCTCATATTCTACAAGCTGTTTTTGAAGTAAAATACTTTTTCTTTGCTGGATATTCCGATAATGTAAAAAAGCACCAAAAAGCAAGGCTGCAAGAATCAGAGTCCCGAAAACGGCGATGAGTTTTCCGCGGTTTGCCAAAGCTTCCTGCTTCAGAATTTCTTTTTCATCTTCAAAGTCAAGCTCGGCTCTCATCCGTTCTTTGCTATTTTCGATTTTCAGGAGTTTTTCTTTGGCGATATCGTAATTCCTGAGGTGTATTAAAGCATTCAGCTGATCTCCCTTTCTGAAGTAGATTTCATAAAGTATTTTTTCATTCCCCATTTCGTTTTCGGAAAGATTGAGTTCTTTGGCAAGTTCAACACTTTCATCGGCATATTTTGATGAAAGGTCAAGATTGTTTTCATCAAAATAAATTTTAGCAAGAAGAAGGTAAATATCGGATAATCCGAAAAGGTCTTTTTGTTTTTTAAATTCTGTTTCCGCTTTTGAAATATAATTTTTTGCAATTTCCGGCTGTTTCAGAGAAACATAATATTGTGAAATATTATTGTACAATTCTCCTAAACCGTTTTTATCTTTTGCTTTTCCGAATTCCTTTAATCCTTCATCAAAAAATTTCTTGGCATTCTGAGAATTGTCAAGATTCAGATATGTTTTTCCTATTTGCGAACAGGTGACAGCAAGCAAAGGGCTTTCATTTTCTTTCTGTATTTCATAAGATTTTAGGAAGTAATTTAATGCCTTGTCATCGTCATTTATAGATTGATAAATAATGCCGAGATTGCTGTATATTTTGGAAATCTGAATGTTATTTTCCTCTTCCTTGTATATTTCAATGGCTTGGGAATAAGACCTTAAAGCTTCTTTGTAATTATTTTGTGAAGACAGTACAACTGCTTTACAGCTCAAAACTTCACCCAGGGTTTTTTGTACATCATCATCTTTCTGTTTTAGATGCTGCAGGATTTCTTCTGATAAAAGCAGGCTTTTTTCTGCTTCGTCATTGTTGCCAGACAAAAAATAAATTTTCCCCAAGTTAAGAAGCTGGATTGCTTCATCATTTTTTTTGCCTGAATTCCTGGCAATAGTTAAATTATTCTGAGCAGAATTTTTGAGTTTTCCCGTGTCGGGAATGGTTGCGGATTCAGAAAATAAATTCCGGAACTGCAGAATTTCGGAATGCTGAATAACCCTATTCTGTACAGAAGGCAAAGTCTCAGAACTTCTGCTCTGAGCCTGAAAAATACTGAAATTTAGCAAGATTATTAAAGACAGGATTCTTATCATTTTTCTTTAAAAAGCTTTTTGCAAATTTAGATATTGTAACGAAAGAAATTTAATATTTAAGGAAAAATACATTTTTGTTTTCCTGAAAGCGGGCATAATAATCATAAATATTTCCGTAATTTTGTACACTATGAGTCAAAAATGGATTTACAAACCTGAACCTGATGAAGAGATTGTTGACGGACTCAGTTCCTCGCTCGGTTTTGGAACTTTTGAATCCAAAATCATGGTTCTTCGCGGGATAGATAATTATCATAAAGCCAGAGAATTTTTCAAGCCAAAAATGGAAGATATTCACAATCCTTTCCTGATGGCTGATATGCAGAAAGCGGTTGAACGCATTGCAACTGCTATAGAAAACGGTGAAAAAATTCTTGTTTACGGAGATTATGATGTTGACGGTACAACAGCTGTTGCGCTGATGTATCTTTATCTTTCCAAAATTGTTGAAAAAAAATATCTTGATTTTTATATTCCCGACCGTAATTCTGAAGGATACGGGATTTCCACGGAAGGAATTGATTTTGCAAAAGAAAACGGGTTTTCACTGATTATTGCTTTGGACTGCGGGATTAAAGCTGCAGACAAAATTGATTACGCCAATTCGCTTGGGATCAACTTTATCATCTGTGATCACCATTTGCCAGGTGATGAAATTCCCAATGCTTATGCAGTTCTTGATCCGAAAAGAAAAGACTGCCGATATCCGTATAAAGAGCTTTCCGGATGCGGAGTTGGTTTCAAGCTTTGCCAGGGACTGAACACAATTTATAAAATTCCTGAAAACGAATTGTTTGAGCTTACGGATCTTCTTGCTATTTCAATTGCAGCTGATATCGTCGCAATGACAGGAGAAAACCGTGTTCTGGCTAAATTAGGCCTGAAAACCCTGAGAAAAACCCGGAAATTAGGAATCCGGCTTTTAATTCCGCATGAAAAACTTTCGACTTTCGAAATTTCCAATATCGTTTTTGAAATTGCACCGAAAATAAATGCGGCAGGGAGAATTTCACATGGTAAAGCAGCAGTAGAGCTTATGATTTCGGATAATTTGAAACAGGCTCATCAAATTGTAGGCAATATTGTTGACCTAAACGATGAAAGGCGCGAGTTGGATATGAATTCCACACAAGACGCTTTAAGCCAGATTGTTGAAACCCGGCAGGAAAACAATTATACCACGATCGTATATAATCCGCAATGGAATAAAGGAGTGATTGGTATTGTGGCTTCGCGATTGACGGAGACTTATTATAAGCCGACATTGGTTTTCACACAGGGAAATAATGGCGAACTGGTGGCTTCTGCACGTTCCGTTTCGGATTTTGATGTGCATGAAGCGCTTGACATCTGTTCGGGATATTTTCTGAAATTTGGAGGACATCAGGCAGCCGCAGGACTTTCTATGGAAAAAGAACGTTTTGATGAGTTTTGTAAAATCTTCGAAAAAGTAGTTTCGGAAAGGATTCAGGAACATCAGAAAGAACCAAGTATTCAAATCGATACTGTAGTCAGCATTGATGAGCTGAATCGTGAATTTTATAATTTCCATCGTAAACTGGCTCCTTTTGGGCCTCATAATATGAAACCT
>DAMDNI010000230.1:0-4408 GCA_032083825.1 Bergeyella sp.
CTGTTTTTCTATATTGTTACAAACAAAAAATTGTATAAAATTCATAACGATTCTACGATTAAAGAATTAATGATTGTTTCCGAAATGTCTTTGACTATTGGTCTTTTCACTTTAACTGTCGGGAATTTCTTGGGCGGAATCTGGGCAAATGAATCCTGGGGAAGATACTGGAGCTGGGATCCTAAAGAAACATGGGCCTTTATTTCCATTATCATTTATGCATTTGTTCTGCACATGAGATTAGTTCCTGGACTTCGTGGAAGATGGGCTTATCATGTTGCAGCGATGTTTGCATTTTGTTCCATGGTAATGACTTATTTTGGAGTAAATTATTACTTAAGCGGTCTGCATTCTTATGCTGCTGGAGATCCGGTTCCTGTTCCGGCTTGGGTTTATATTGGTTTGTCTATGATGTTACTGCTTTCTGTGCTTTCTTATATTAAATACAGAAAATTGAATAGTAATTCCTAATAAAATAAAAAAACCGAACTAGATGTTCGGTTTTTTATTTCTTATTACATTGGACCTTGCTGGTCATCTCCTCCATCAAAGTTACTGTTATTATCTCGTTTCTTTTTCGGCTGTTCTACTTTTTCACCTTGTTTAAAACGATAGGTAAAAGAAAGCGCAAATTGTCTGGGCTGCCATTGCATATAAGATTCTCTTGTAAACCCGTCACCATAATTGATGTTTCTCATTGCTCGTGTATTGAAAATATCCTGGATATTAAAATTGATGGTTCCATTCCCTTTCAATACTGTTTTTGATGCTCCAAAATTGATCGCATACATCGATTTTCTGTCTTGGCTTGCGGTATTCTGAGGCCCTCTGTAAAAACCCTGAAGCTGGAAATTTAAAGTTTTATCAAGCTTAAAAGTTGATGTCAGCCTAGCTCTTGTTGAGAATCCACTTCCATTAAAAGATAAGGATTCATTAAGAAGGGACGGATCAAAATAGGTGCCTTTAGTATTGTAGCCGAAAAAATCGACATTACCTAAAAATTTAAGCCATTTTGTAGCATCCCAATTAAAATTAATTTCCATACCATATCGGTCATCAGTCCCAAGATTGACGGGCTTTGTATGAAAAACCAATTGTTGTTCACCTTCAGGATCATTAGTATTTACAGGCTCAAACAAGCTGTAAACAATTGTTTTTACATCATCCGTCTGGTGTCGGTAATAGATCGTCGGATTGATCGTGAAGCTCTTTTTGGATATACTGTACCCGATTTCGTAAGAATCCACGTACGAAGGGTTTAAATCTATATTTCCGTCAAATACATTGAGATTGTCATTGTAGTTAGGATTAGGAATCATGAAAAAAGAACGAGGCCGGTCAATTCTTCTGGAGTAGTTTAGAAGTAGTTGATTATCTTTAGTAAACTCATAACTTAAGAAGATACTCGGGAAGAGATTATTGTAATTCTTAGTTTTGTTATCAATGGAATTTGTTCCGGCTAAATTGTGATAATCTACTGTTACATTTGAAATTTCGTCTCTCAGGCCTATCTGATAAGCTAATTTTCCGATCTTACTTTTAAACTGAAGATAAAATGCATTGAAGACTTCTTTATAATTGGCTGTATAAGAATATTTTTCTAAAAAATTCAGCGTCGGATTTTCTTCTGTACTTTGCTGTACCGCATTATTGTAATCATTCTCATTAGAATCAATTCTATAACCGGCTTCTATCTTCGAAACTTCACCGAGTGGCAATTCATAATCGATTTTCCCGACTAGAGATTTATTAACCGTCTTCTGATTGATGATATTTTCGAGATCAAATGCTCCATCGGTGCTTTGATTTATGTCCGTATCATTATATGAACGGTTTCTTTGTAAGCTAAGGGATAGTGAAAGATTTTGCCCTTTATCATCAAATTTGTGATCTAATCCAAAGTCTCCCTGAAAAGCCAGATTATTATTACTTCCCGTATTAAGCCTCTGCATAAAGCTCGAAGGCAAAGTAAAATAATGATTGGTGGTGCTTGTATGGCCATCGCTTTCATTATCAAATGTTCTGACTGTTCCTGAGGCGTTTACCGAAGTTCTGTCACTAATATCATAAATGAATCCCGTACTTGCATTATAATTTTCTCCTTTGCCTTCCGTAATAGATTCCACATTCCTGCTTGACTGAATATTTATTCCGTTATTCTGAAACCATGCATCATTTCTGTTAGTATTTTTTGACTCTCTATATCCTCCTCCTCCGTTTAAAAACCAACTTAGGTTTCCTTTTCTCCAGCTCAGGCTTGTATTAAGGTTGGTTTGTGGAAGATATCCAAGTGTTCCGGTTACACTGCCATTAAACCCAGTTTTTTTATTTTTTTTCAGGATAATATTTAGTATTCCTGCGGTTCCGCTTGCCTCAAATTTTGAAGAAGGATTGGTAATTACTTCTATTTTTTCAATCTGATCAGCAGGAATGCTTTGTAATGCGTTGGCTCCATCATCAATTCCTAGAAGTGCTGATGGCTTTCCGTTAATCAAAAATTTTACATTGCTGCTTCCTCTCATCGAAACTGTACCGTCCGTATCTACAGATACAGAAGGAACATTACTTAGTACATCCTGCAAATTTCCTCCTTTGCTGATCACATCCTGTGAAGGATCATAAGTTCTTTTGTCTAATTCAACTTTATAAGGTTTTGTGGAAGCTGCAACAATCGTTACACCTTCGATATTCTGTGTCGGAGTTAAAGTGGAACTTGATTCTTTTTCAAGAATAAAAGATCCCAAATTTCCTGCTGAAATATTTTTTGTAAATGAATTTTGCTTATAATCAATGGCTTCAATAGTAATGTTATAGTTTCCCGGAACCAGCTGAAGCGTATAATTTCCTTGCTCGTCGGTAAGAGCAGCATCGCTGTAAAGTTTGTTTGCAGGATTTGAGAAGGTAACCGAAGCATAAGGAACTGCTTGGTTTTCTTTGTTTACGATTTTTCCGGAAACGTTTACTTTTTCCTGAGCAAATGCAAGGCTTGCAGCACCGAGTACAAATACAAGTCCTAAAGTTCGATTCCTGATAATCGTTGAGATTTCAATGTTTTGGTTCATAAATACTAATTTCTAAAATAGTAGATGTCTGTTTTTAACAAAGGTTAAAACAAACGTTTGTTTTTCCTGAAATTTATTGTGTAATATTTTTTGAGGTAAGCCAATCCTGATAGGCTTTTGCGTTCTTCATATGTTCTACGTCACTGTCTGTAAATTTGTGAAATCCAAATTTATCAGGATCGGCTACCATAAAGATATAATTGTTTTTTTCAGCATTCAAAACAGCGTCAACAGATTGTTTATCCACGATACAAATTGGCCCAGGAGGAATTCCTGCATTTGCATAAGTGTTGTAAGGAGAGGGTGTTTTTAGATCTTTATATAAAACTCTTTTGATCTTAGACTGGAAATTGGTGGCTTTATTCACTGCGTAAATGACGGTCGGATCACTTTGCAATTTCATTCCTTTTTTATATCTGTTAATATAAAGGCCGGCAATTGTTTTCATTTCATCGGGTTTACCTCCGGATTCTTTATAAACAATCGATGCGAGTGCATAGATCTGATCTCTTGATAATCCTGATTGTTGTTCTTTAGTTTTCCTTTCTGAATTCCAGAAGTCATTATACTGATCTTCAAATTTTTTGAAAAACTCTTTTGGAGTAACCGTCCAGTAAAAATTGTAAGTATCGATAAAAAAATATTTTTTTAAATCCTCTGCATTGCTGTAGCCTTTTTCAACTGCAATTCCATTTAAATCTTTAGCAAATTTTGCAGAATCCTGCTCAGTTTTTTTTGAAACTCTGCCAATCATCTGGTAAACATCATAAAAATCTCCGATGCGGAATGAATTTTCCGTCTGGTTTCCTGCTTTTATCATATTAACGAGATTGGTATTGCTTGTTCCGTTCTTGATATGATAACGCCCGGGTTTGAAATGTTCATCCATTTTTTTATCCAAAGCAACCGCTTTGAAATTTTCTTTGTTCGAAATATAAGGCGAAATAGAATCCAAAATCTGATTAAAATGAGCCTCGTGAGGGATCAAAAGATAACCTTCTTTTTCAACATTATCCCCATAATATTTATTGTAAAAGCGGAAACCAAAAAATCCGGCAATTATAATGACTGCAAGAAAAATTATTAATATAAAAGAGAGCAGTTTTTTCATAGTTTTTTTTAATATTTTTATAAGTCTATTTTACCTTTAAAGACTTGTTTTGCAGGGCCTTCAAGCCAAATATCTGTAAACGAACCGTTATGAGGTGTAGCGTACACTTTAAGGTTTCCGCCTAAGACTTTTACTTTTACGGAGTTTTGACTTTTATCTTTTAAAAAAGTGATTGCAGAAGCAGTTGCTCCGGTTCCGCAGCTATAAGTTTCATCTTCAACGCCGCGTTCATAAG
>DAMDNI010000231.1:0-4406 GCA_032083825.1 Bergeyella sp.
AAATATATTCGAATTTTGAAAATTGATATTATCCAAAGAGTAGAGATAAGGGGAGGTGCCTCCTGTAACATTCACAGTCGCAGTATTTCCTTTAACATCAATATGTGTAATCTGAGGCTGTTCGGATGCATATACGTTCACTTCCTGAGTATAAGAGCATCCGTTATTTGATGTTAATTCTACAAAATATTTGCCGATACCGATATTATCAACGAAGTTGACGAATTCTCCTTCGTCGATGATGCTTCCGTCTTCACGCATCCATTTGTATTTTTTAAAGCCGGTTTCTGCTTCCAGCCTTATAACAGATCCGGGGCAGATTGGCCGGTCTTGAAGTATCTGTGATCTTTTGGGTGTATAAAAATGTACTTCTTCTGTTACTGCTGTACAAGCTCCGCTTTCAACCCTTACATAAATGGTTGTATCTTCCGTATAGCTCCATTCATCAGGAAGAGGGGTCAGATCACCCGGGTTCTGAAAATAATTAACTTTAAAATAGGATTTGTAATTATTAATGATTTGTGAATTAAGACTCTGAAGATTTATCGGAATAGGCTTCCCATCGTTATAATTACAGAAAGTATTGCTGGATGAGACTAAAGGGTTTTCAGTATATTCAATATTTACAGAACCTTTTAGCTTACAGCCTGCATCATCAATGTATACCTCGTATAATCCGGGTGTATTGACTATATAAGTGCCGTCAGATGAAGGCCCCTTTATTAAAATTCCGTTTTGATACCATTCATATATTGAAACTGAAGAAACTGTAGCATTTAAAGAAAGGCTAGTTCCTTCACAAAGAGCATTACCTTTTGCGATAAGGCGGTCTGGTCCAAGATCTTTATTGCCTGCAAAGCTTTCTGCTTTCAGGAAAACGGCAGAATCATAAAGTCCTGTTTTATCACCGTGATCGGCAATTACCAATTTGATATGGTAAAGAATGCCTGCAGTTATATCAGCTTTGGCAGTGAGTATCTTGGTTTGCCCATTAAAATTGGTGGGTGTTTCTTTTTCATTAAAATCACCGAAATATTCGCTGTGCTCATTCTCGCAGCCTGCATTCGTTACTGTATTGGAAGTTACCGGGATATTTGTTCCGGGGATTAAAGCTATATTTTTGTAAGGATCTGTAGTTCCGGTCTTTTTAATCAGAAAAGCAAAAGCGTCAGAATATTTGCAATTGCCCACCCGATATTCTTCGGAAAGAAACATATATTCAAATCCGATATGAGTAAGATTTGGATTGCTGACCATAAAATCAAATTCCAAAACTGTTGCATTAAGGATATTGTCTGTGTTAAGATTGGATTGCCTAAGAATATCTATCAAATCATTGTCTCCTCCCCATGAAGCATCTGCAAATCTGCTTCGGGCATCCTCTGTTTGGATGTAATCATTTGGCCCCACGGCTTCCAATGCGCTTCCGGTGGAAAGAATAATTCCTTCATTTATTTCAAAACTGCTTCCGTTTTTGTTAAAATATCCCCAGCTTTTATTTCCGTTTCCGAAATCATGCCCATTAATACTCACATTGCTTACTGAGATACAGCCTGCATTCTGAGGGCCGAAAAATATATCTTTTACCAGCTGATCAGGAGTATAAGAAGTGTTAACACTAATATATTGTGCCTTACCGAGAAAAAATCCCCAAGACAAAACAATACTGAGATAATATTTAAAAAAAATATTGATTTTCATAAAAAGAAACGGACGACAAAAATAAGGATATTTACCGTTATACAAAAAATCCTGCCAATACTTCTTGGCAGGATTTTATATGATTTGGTTATTGTAAAATTAAGATAGAGAAACTCTTACATATCCTACAACCTTAAGATCAGCATTTACAGATTTTACATAATCAGCAACAGATACGCTTCCATCTTTAATGAAAGCCTGGTGTACCAAAGTGTTGTCTTTGTAGAATCTCTGCATCTTACCTTTAAGGATATTTTCGATGATGTTTTCTGGTTTACCTTCTTTTACCAAAAGTTCTCTTTCGATTTCCAATTCTTTGTTGATCGTGTCCTGAGAAACTTTAGTTTCGTCAAGAGCGATAGGATTCATTGCAGCTACCTGCATAGAAACTGATTTTGCAGCTTCATCAGCTCCTTCAACGTTAGAAGATAAGGAAGTGATCGCAGCAATTTTGTTTCCTGCATGGATGTAAGCTCCAAGGAATGGCCCCTGAATTGTTTCGAAAGCACCGATTTCAATTTTTTCACCGATAACTCCTGTCTGCTCGATCAATTTTTCAGCAACAGAAATCCCGTGGAAATCAGAAGCAAGGAATTCTTCTTTCGTAGCATAGTTCATGGCCTGCTCAGCTAGTTCATAAGCTAGTTCGATGAACGCTTCATTCTTAGCAACGAAGTCAGTTTCGCAGTTCAGAGAGATTACTGCACCTAGAGTGCTGTCTTCGTTCACTCTTGCAATTACAGCACCTTCAGAAGAATCTCTGTCAGCTCTGTTTGCTGCAACTTTCTGGCCTTTTTTTCTAAGGATTTCAATGGCTTTTTCGAAATCTCCTTCTGCTTCTACTAAAGCTTTTTTGCAGTCCATCATTCCTGCACCTGTCGTGTTTCTCAATTTTGCTACATCTGCAGCAGCTGGTGTATACATAATGATATATTTTATATATTTAAAAACTGGTTCTGTGCTCTTTTTTGAGCGGTGCAAAGATATGAAATTTAATACAAACTAAAAAGCAGATTTTTACGTTTTAGAAATTTGAACCGGGATTATACCAAACTGAAAATGATATGAAAAAATTGATTTACCTTTTCTCTTTTATGTTCTCTTTTTATGCTTTTTCTCAGACGATTACGGAACAGCAGGCGGAGAAGAGCAACGATGTAAAAGTGGTGGCTGCTTTTATCAAACAAAATCCAAATCATCCCCGAGTTCCGGAATTCAAACGGAAGCTTGTGGCTATCATGAATAATGATGCTTCCCCTTCTCAAAAAGAAAAAATTGCGAAACCTGTAGTAAAACCTTTGAATACTGAAACGCTGAAAACAGAAGTGAAAAGCGGAAGTTCCGGTTCAAAAAGTTCAGCAGGAAGCGATCAGAGCAAAAAGACGGTGGATCTTCTTAACCATCTTTTCAACAATGACCCGAATCGTAAAGATGCCTATATACAGATTATCAATAAATCTAAATGTAATCTTATCGTAAAAATCAGCGGAAAGAAGTTTTACAACCTTACCGTTCCCGCCAACAATCAAAATTTTATTCTTGTAGATAAGGGATCCTATAATCTGAGCTCTTCTATCTGTGATGCCAGCTACAGCTCATCAAAGAATATTAATCAGGATATTACCATAACCCTGAATGCTCCTTCTGCATCTGCAACAAAAACAGCAAAGAAGGGAAAATAGAAAAGTAATTAAATGAAAAAAGCAAGAAATTTTCTTGCTTTTAAATTTATGCTTTTAAATCTAATTTGATCTCAAGCTCGTCCAATTGTTGCTGATGGATTGGTGCAGGAGCGTCAATCATCACATCTCGTCCGGAATTATTTTTTGGGAAAGCGATGTAATCTCTAATGACTTCGTTGCCGTCCAAAATTGCAACCAAACGGTCAAAACCGAAAGCCAAACCTCCATGTGGCGGAGCTCCGTATTTGAAAGCATTCATTAGGAATCCGAACTGTGCTTCCGCTTCTTCTTTAGAAAATCCTAATAAATCAAACATTTTGGATTGCAAATCTTTATCGAAAATTCGAATGGAACCACCGCCAATTTCGTTTCCATTTAAAACCAAATCGTAAGCGTTTGCTCTTGCTTTTCCGGGATCGGTTTCCAATAAATGGAAATCTTCTGTTTTTGGAGAAGTGAATGGATGGTGCATGGCATGGTAACGTCCGCTTTCTTCATCGAATTCCAACAGCGGAAAATCGATTACCCAAAGTGGAGCAAATTCGTTTCCTTTTCTTAAACCAAGCCGATTTCCGAGTTCCATTCTTAGAGCAGAAAGCTGTGGTTGTACTTTATTTGTTTCTCCGCTCATTATAAACATTAAATCTCCTGCTTTTGCTCCGAATTTTTCTGCAATTTTTTTCAAATCTTCTTCAGAATAGAATTTGTTTACGGATGAAGTTATAATTCCGTCGTTTTGGAATTTAACCCAAACCATTCCCGAAGCTCCGATTTGTGGGCGTTTTACCCAATCAATCAATTCGTCGATTTGTTTTCTTGTATATTCTGCAATTCCCTCCACATTAATTCCAACGACTAATTCGGCTTCGTCAAATATTTTAAAGTCTTTTCCTTTTACTAAATCATTCAATTCCACGAATTCCATTCCGAAACGGATGTCAGGTTTGTCGTTTCCGTATTTTTGCATGGCATCTGCAAACGTCATTCTTGGGAAATTTTCAAATTCTTTTCCGGTGATGTCTT
>DAMDNI010000232.1:0-4314 GCA_032083825.1 Bergeyella sp.
CAGTCTGGCTTTTCCCTTCACTGATCAAAAATTTTGTTTACAACCGTCCCAATATTGATGATTTTTTGGGAAGAGGCTTCAATGGTGATATTTTCGGGAAAAGAAGCAGGATTCACGCATTATTTTTAGGAGATTTTGAATTTCAGAAACCTCTGACGGCAATGCCTGATGAATACTCGATTCAGCATCTTAAACTCGTAAAAGACCGCAAAGGCTCTATTGGAAGTGACATTATCCGTAGATTTACAATTATTTTTGATTATCCGGGGAACAAAATTTATTTAAAGAAAAATAAAAATTTCAACGATCCTTTCCTTTTCAATAAAAGCGGGCTTGACATCAAACATGACGGGATGACCTGGGATCAGGCGCTCGTAAAAGTAGAAACCAAAGCAAAGGAGCCAGTGGGAACAGAAGTTTTCAACAGCAATAATAATGGAAATTTCCAATACAAATTTGTTTTAAAACCTCAATATTCCATTGCAGGATGCAGGAAAGATTCGCCGTGCGAAATTGCCGGACTTAAGAAAGACGATAAAATCATAAGAATAAAAGGCAAAAAAGCAGGAGATCTAAATCTGGATCAAATCAACAAACTTTTGAAAGAAGAAGACGGCACATATATTGAAATGGAAGTTGAACGAAAAAACGAAAAGCTTAAATTAGGATTTTATTTAGCAGACCCCATTCCTTATCAAGAAAATCAGAACTAATGAATACAGAACAAACGACATTAGACCGCATCCGGACAAGACCGAGATTTAAAATGTTTACCCATCTGACAAAAGAAGAATATGAAGAAAACCTAAAAAAATATCTTCTTCAGAATGATGAAATGTTTTCCGGAAACATCAACCGCGAAGTAGCAACTATCTGTGTAAAAACAGAAGAAGACCAATACTGGAAACCTGTACTTTCTTTGCGTACAGAAATTGAGGATGGGAAAACGGCAATCCGTGGCGTTTTCGGGCCGACTTCTGCAGTCTGGACTTTTTTTATGTTTCTCTATTTTCTGTGGAGCGTTGCTTGGATGACATTTTTCACGCTCTGGTTTGTGGAAAAGCAAATCAACAGCAACGATTTTCCTTGGGCGCTCCCCTCTTCTTTTGTGACTTTATTTCTCATTCTTGCAACGTATCTTGCTGCACGTTTTGGACAGAAAAAAGCCAAATCAGAAATGGGAAAACTTAGAAAATTTGCAGAAGAATCTACTCTTCCTTTTGAAACAAAAGAAGATTAAGCTGCTTCTTCATTTCCCGGGTTTTCTTCCGGAACTGCAATAAGCTGGCTTTCTTTTTCTTTCTGAATCTCTACCAGAACCTCTTCTCTTTTTTTCTGCTCTTCCAAGATTTTTTCGATGTGAGGCTGGATTATTTCATTCATCTGATCTTCAGAAATATCATTTCCTTTAGCATTTTCAGATAATGTTTTCCATGGTTTTTTCTTTCCCCAGTTATAATCTCCGAAGACAATAACGGGAGTTCCGTTGGCACGCACCGTTGCTCCTCCATCATTTAAAACCCATTGGTCTGCATAAGAATAAAGCCATTTTGCATCGTTCATTAATAAGCGAAGGCAAGAATGTGAAGCCGGATAGCCCGGCAAATCATATTGATGCCAGCCAATTCCCAGACTGTTATGAACATTAAAATTGTAAGGCAGTTTCCATTCACTGTCAACAGTTGAAATCGCAAGTTGTTTTTTCCAGTTGGCAAACATCAATCCGCGTTTAGTCTGCGCTGATTTTTTTCCCATGCTTGTCGGTCCCCATTTCACTAAATTCCCATTGCTGTAAACACCATAGGCCTGAATCGGATAAGAAAAAACCACAAATTTTTTCACATCATTCAGGATATCAAGATGATAAGGAAAGGGAGAATAAGACATCAAAGTTGTATCAATTTTGGCAGGAATGACTAAAGTGTCGGCACGCCATTTATTTTTAGAATCCAGCCGGTTAAGCGCAAGAATCGCATATCTTTCTTTTTCAGAATATTCTTTATTGAAAATACTCATCAGAGAATCTTTGTTTTCTTTTGTAAAAACAATTGCAGAAAAACCTACATCAGGTTTCTTTTTCGCTTCTGCAGTTTTCTGGGCTTTTTTTATTGAATCATGGCCTGGATCGGTATTTTCATGATCTTCAGTTTCTGAAACGGAAGTATTTTGTTTTTGGTTGAGGGAATCGGTATTATCTTTTTTACAATAAATCAGTACTGATAATAATAAAACCGGGAAAATAAATTTGCAAAATCTGGCTTTCATAAGTGTTATTAAAGTTGTCGATAATGTCTTAACAATAATAATACCAAGGAAAATTAAACGCTGATTTTTCCCAAGAAATAAGAAGATTATATTATTAAAATGACTAAATTATGATTAAATTCAACTGAATAAGACAGCTTTTATAATATTTATGACAATTTCTAGAAAAATAAGTACCATTTCATTCAAATATTTTCAGTAATTCGTTTTGCTGCATGACCTCATATTTGCTGTTAATGAGATTATAATTTGCCTGAAGCCAATTGTTTCGAACGACAAAAAAAGTATAAGCATCCATCAGGTCTTCTTTGTATTTCTCTTCAGAACGCTCAAAAGAAAGTTTTTGATTTTCAAAATTAGCTTCCAGAAGCTTATTTTTCTCCAAAGCGTTGCTATATTGTTCGGCAATGATGTTTAAAGTTTTATAGATCTCATTTAATTGCTTTTGATTTTCATATAAAACATTCAGCTTATCCAGTTTAGCAATTTCTACTTTATTTTTCACCTGAAATTTTTGAAAAACGGGAACATTCAATCCAAAATAAATCTGTGAATTCCTGTTTTGGCTGAACTGATCCGAGAAGCTTGTGTTCCCTTCCGAATTTAAAGTTTTACTGAAAAAAGTTGACCATTGATACTGCCCGGAAATCGTCGGAAGATAATCGGCTTTTGCTATTTTTATTTTCTGCTGCTCAATTTCAAGGTTTTTTTGGTTTTCCTGATAGACAGGATTGTTCTTTACAAGACGTTCGATTATTTCTTCTGAATTCAGAAATCCTTTTTCCGGGATAAGAATCTGATCCATCACAAAATCCACAGAATCCCTGGTTATATTGAGTGCTGAAAGCAGATTGATTTTAGAAATATTCATCTGATTCTGTGCAGAAATCCATTGTTCCTGAATGGTTCCGAAATTGGCTTTGATATCATAAACATCACTTTTTGCACGGCTTCCGATTTCCACTTCTTTTTCGGTTCTGGCAATTTGTTCTTTCATTCCGGAAATCTGCGGTTCCAGAACATCAAACCATGATTTATCTTTCATATATTGGAAAAACAGATTCACGATTTCCATCTTCAGATTGTTCTGAACGGTTTTCAGGCGGTATTCCGAACTTTCTTTATTGAGTTTTGAAAGAGAAATTTCCAAATAATTTTTCCAGTTGAAAACTGCAAGATCAGCCTGCGCATAAAACTGATCGTACTGAACGTTCAAAGCTTCACGCTGATTGGTTTGCGGGCTGATCGTAGAACCGAAACTGTAGGTGTGCCCAATTCCGGCGTTTACAGAAGGGAGCAGCATCGCTTTTGCGGCATTTACAGATTTTTGATTTTTGCTGATTCCGATAATGCTCTGCTGAACTTCAGGATTATTCTTCATGGCATAATCCAGAGACTGCTGAAGATTCCATTGCTGCTGCGCCGGAAGAATATTGATGAATAATATGAAAATAAGTTTTTTCATGTTTGAAATTTCACTTTAATCTTAATTTTTATTTTTGAGGATAAGGAATTGCTTTGTCCAATTCTATCGGATTATAATATTTCTTGATGTTTTCCTGCATGAATTTTCTTTTTTGATCAAGCTGGTCATGACTCGTGATTTTCTCTCCTCCGATCATTACAGTTCCGCCGCCTTTCAGTGCATTTTTCATATCTGCTACCGGATCGTTATAATAATCAAGCTTAATTTTTTGAAACTGTTTTAAAGTAACTTTTACGGGCTGATTTCCGTAATGTGTTTCCAAAAAATGGGTGGTTACAAAAGTCTCGGGAAGATTAATGCTTTTGGATAATTTGTAAATGTAATTGCCCTCATCATCTTCAAGCTCGAAGATCAATCCCGGTAAACCTCTGAATTTGTAAGGGCCTTCCTGAAAAGGAATTGCTGAACAAAACCAGGCCGTCCATTTTCTGCCGCCGAAATCTGCGGTTGCTTTTTGTAAAGAATATTCAGCACTTTTTTTGGTTTCTTTTTCGATTTTCCAATTGATTTCGTCTTTGGAGTCAATCACAAAATAATCGAACATATTATCGTGGAAAGCTTTG
>DAMDNI010000233.1:0-4310 GCA_032083825.1 Bergeyella sp.
TTTCCAGAGTATGTTTTGGTGTGTTATCCCGAACTCTTCGTGATGGCGAAAAAACCAAAACCGGCGGAACTGTACTGAACATATTGAAAAAACTAAAAGGAGAAAGATTGATGTTCCCCTTTTTGTCTATCGTGGAAGCCAAAGCAATCGGGCGCGGTGAAATTGCTGTCTGCATGAGAGTTTGCAGGTGTACAGGTGATAAATCTGAAAGCGTGATTGATTTCATAATATTTACATTGCTGGCAGAACTTTTCCTTTCACTTCTCCAAAACCAACACGTATTCCGTCTTTTTCTGCAAAACCTGTCATAATCACAGTGTCATTATCGTTTAAAAATTTTCGTTCCTCACCGTTGGAAAGCTTTAATGGATTTTGTCCGCGCCAAGTCAGTTCCAGCATTGATCCGAAAGAATTTTGCTCTTTTCCGGAAATGGTTCCTGATGCATAAATATCACCAACTTCGACATTACATCCGTTGATGGTGTGATGTGCAAGCTGCTGATTCATATTCCAGTACATGTGTTTGAAATTGCTTTTACATATCAGGTTTTTTTCAGAATTCTCAGGCTGAAGGTAAACCTCAAGATTAATATCGAAATTTTTATTCCCTTCAAATTTTAAATAATCCAGAACATCAGGATTTTGCTCAGGACCTGGCGTTCTGAATATTTCTAAAGCTTCTAATGTCACGATCCAGGGAGAGACCGAACTGCAAAAATTTTTCCCTAAAAACGGGCCAAGCGGAACATATTCCCAGCTTTGAATGTCGCGTGCAGACCAATCGTTAAATAAAACCATTCCGAAAATTGCATCATCAGCTTGTGCGGTAGAAATGCTTTCGCCCATTTCAGTATTTTTATTAAGAATGAAAGCCATTTCCAACTCAAAATCCAACTGTTTGGAAGATGCGAAAATCGGTTTTTCTGAATCGGCAGGTTTTATTTGCCCTTTTGGGCGATGAAAATTGATTCCCGAAACAACAATGGATGAGGCCCGGCCATGATAACCAACCGGAAGATGTTTCCAATTTGGAAGCAATGCATTTTCCGGATCGCGGAACATTTTTCCGACATTCGTTGCATGTTCGATGCTGCTGTAGAAATCTGTATAATTTTGTACATGAACAGGCATCATCATTTCTACTTTATCCAGATCGTAGAAACATTCATGGATCGTTTTTTCATCTTTTGAAAGCGAAGAGTTTTCAAGAAAAATCGACTGAAGTTTTAATCTTACGGCATTGGTTACCGGTTTTCCGAGTTCGATGAATTCATTTAGAGTGTAGGCTTCGAAAATATTTTCATTCAATCCATCGATTTCTTCAAAATATCCGAAATCGTAAAGTGTTGCCAAATCTACCACCTGATCGCCAATTCTCGTTGCACAGGCAATATATTCTTTATTAAAAACTGCTACTCCAAACGGAATGTTGTAAATGGAGAAATCTGAATTCTGATCGTAGTTTACAAAGGATTTCATAATGGTATTTTTTAGAAAAAAGGCTCAAAGTTTTTTCTTTGAACCTTGTGGATTTTAATTTAAGAAAATATTTATTTTTCTTTTCCGAAAGACAGCTCATCGATCCAGCGTTCTTTGTTGTTTACATCAACGAGATAGATTATTTTTTTCTGTTTCGCAAGTAAAAATGTTTTGGTTACCGGGATCGGAATCTTTTTACCTTCAAGAAGGTCACATCTTATGGAAATTACATTTTTGTTGCTTCTTACCACATCACCACTGAAAACGTTGGAAGTGGTTTCCCCGGTTTGCTTGTCATCAAAAACTTCGACATAAGTGGCTTTATTTCCTTTAATGACAACAAAATTCCGTTCTGTATGGTCTTCAAAATTTTTAATGAGAAGAAATTTTTTGTCATCAATGTTTACATCTTTTAAATTTTGGTTGATTCCTCTTCGTTCCTCTAAACGGTCAAGAATGGCGTTCAGTGTTCCGTATTGTGCTTTCAGCCCGTAAGATGTTGCGGCCAGCATCAGCATCAAAAATAATTTCTTCATTTGTTTTTCTTTTTTTTTGGAATTGATTTTAATTGCAGTCCAAAATTACAAATTTCCTCTTTTAGCCTGCTCTCTTTCCAATGCTTCGAATAAAGCTTTGAAATTTCCTGCTCCAAAGCTCTGTGCGCCATGTCTTTCGATGATTTCGTAAAAAAGAGTAGGGCGGTCTTCTACTGGTTTTGTAAATATTTGAAGCAGATATCCTTCCTCGTCACAATCTACGAGAATTCCCAAATTCTGGAGTTTTTTGATGTCTTCGTCAATATTTCCGACACGTTCAGGAATCATTTCGTAATAAGCTTCTGGTGGTGGTGAAAGGAATTCTACCCCTCTTTTTTTTAGTTCTGTAACGGTATGTACGATATCTTTGGTGGCAACTGCGATATGTTGAACGCCTTCTCCTTCATAGAAATCAAGATATTCTTCGACTTGTGATTTTTTCTTTCCTTCCGCTGGTTCATTAATCGGGAATTTCGCAAACCCGTTTCCATTAGACATTACTTTTGACATCAATGCAGAGTATTCGGTATTAATCTGCTTGTCATCAAAGCTCAAAATATTTACGAATCCCATGACTTCTTCGTACCACTGAACTACAGGAGTCATCCTGTCCCAGCCTACATTTCCTACACAATGATCGACGTATAATAAACCTACATCAGCCGGATTATAATCGCTTTCCCATTTTTCGTAGCCGGGCATGAATTCACCGGAATAATTTTTCCTCTCTACAAACATATGTACGGTTTCGCCGTAAGTATAGATTCCGGACATTTTTATTTCCCCGAATTCATCGGTAAGCGTGGTTGGTTCAAGGTAAGGTTTTCCGCCGCGTTTTGTGGTTTCTTCAAAAGCTTTGTAAGCATCATCTACCCAAAGTGCAAGAATTTTCACACCATCACCATGTTTCTGCTGATGTTGGCATACCGGAGAATCTGATTTTAGTCCTGAGGTAAGTACCAAACGTATTTTTCCTTGCTGAATGACGTAGGAAGCTCTGTCCCGAACGCCAGTTTCCGGACCTGCGTACGCAACGCTGCGAAAGCCAAAAGCTGTTTTGTAAAAATGAGCAGCCTGTTTGGCATTTCCGACATAAAATTCAATGTAATCGGTTCCGTTGATAGGCAGGAAATTTTCTGCCTGCGCTATTTTCTCGGCAAAAGTAAGAGTTGACATAGAGGGGTGATTTGTAATTTGTTATTGCGAATATACTAAAATTAAGATAATTTTAATTTATTGATAATCAGTATTTTGTTTTTGTTTTAATTAAATTATTGATGAATAGCTAAGATAAAAAATAAGTGCTTTCTGTGTGTTTTCAAATCTTTATTGATACGAAAAGACCGGAAGCTAATCTCCCGGTCTTTTTATCTGATAACTTCTCTAAATGTTTAAAGGATGTTATGCATCCACAGTTTTTTTCATGCTTCCTGTTTCCGAAAATCTTAGATGCCAGCTGAATGCCTCTTCCAATAAATGGGGCGTATGCCCGCCTCTTTCACAAGCTCTGTCAAAGTATGACTGCAGTTCTTCCCGGAAGTCAGGATGTACACAATTGTCAATGATTTTCTGAGCTCTTTCACGAGGAGCCAAACCTCTTAAATCTGCTAAGCCAATATCCGTTACAAGAATATCAACATCATGTTCTGTATGGTCTGTATGTGATACCATCGGAAGTACGTGTGATATATTATTTCCTTTAGAAGCTGCCTGAGCTACGAAAATACTTAGATATGCGTTTCTTGCAAAGTCTCCTGATCCTCCGATCCCGTTCATGATTTTGGTTCCTCCGATATGTGTTGAATTTACGTTTCCGTAAATATCAAACTCAATTGCTGTATTAATGGCGATAACTCCTAATCTTCGGATGAGTCCCGGTGTGTTGGATATATTTTGCGGCCTTAATACAAATTTGTCTCTGTATTTATCGAGATTATTGAAAACTCGTTCATAGCATTCCTGAGAGACAGTAACTGAGGAAGCGGAAGCAAAACTCAAGATACCTGCGTCAATCAAATCAAATGTGCTGTCCTGCAATACTTCAGAAAACATCGTTAAATCATAGAAATTACTATGCTTAAATCCTGTTAAAACCGCATTCGCCACTTTCCCGATTCCTGCCTGCAGCGGAAGTAAACGATCGGTTAAATGTCCTAAACGCACTTCATTTTCAAAAAACTTTAAAATATGCTGGGCAATTGCTGTGGTTTTTTCGTCCGGATCAGCAATATCTGCAGGACTGTCTTTAAGATTAGTAAATACAATTGCTTCAATTTTATTCGGATCTACAGGAAT
>DAMDNI010000234.1:0-4256 GCA_032083825.1 Bergeyella sp.
AAAAGCATTTTCTGAAATTTTCTGACGAAATTCTTCAGGTGAAATAAAATAATAATCGATACCATTCTTTTCAGTTCCTCTTGGATGTCTTGTCGTACACGAAATAGAAAATTCCAATTCGGGAAAGTGGTCGAGACAATGTTTAACCAAAGTGGTTTTACCGCTTCCGGAAGGGGCTGAAAATATAATTACTTTGTTCATTGAGATTTGGTATTTTTAGATTTGAGATACAAGTTCTCATATCTTTCAAGGCTTATTATCTATAATACATTCAGGGTTTGTTCCTTAATTTTTTCCAGGTCATCTTTCATCATTACTACTAGTTTCTGAATTTCGGCATGGTTGGCCTTTGAACCTAATGTATTGATTTCCCGGCCGATTTCCTGGGAAATAAATCCGAGTTTCTTTCCGTTAAAGTCTTCATTTTCTACTACTTCTTTGTAGTATTTCAAATGTTGGGAAAGCCGTACTTTTTCTTCGGAAATATCCAGTTTTTCAGTATAATAGGCAAGCTCCTGATAAAAACGCGTTTCATCAACATTTTCAAATTCCTGAAGGGTTTTCTGATATCTTTCTCTGACACTTTCCATACGCACTTCCTCAAAAGGGATCACTTCAGAAAGATATTTTTCGATGTTATTAATGCTTTTCAGTACTTCAATCTGCAAAATGCTGCCTTCTGTTTTTCTGAAATTATCAAATTTCGAAAGGGATTCATTAATAAGCCCGTTGAGAAAGATCCATTCATTCTCTTCAAGATTATCCGGCTTTGAGGAAATGGCTTCCGGCAAACGAACGGCCATTTTCAGATATTCGAATTGCGGGCCGTCAGAAGCACAGTCTTTCAGCTCATCCATATAATTGCGGATGAGTTCTTTGTTGATTTTAACGTCGGTATTTTCGTCCAGCGTTTCGCAATTGATAAAGCAGTCTACTTTTCCGCGGATAATACGGTCATTCAAAATCTTTCGGATTTCAAATTCTTTTTCTCGGAAACGTACGGGGATTTTAACATTCAGATCAAGGTTTTTACTGTTCAGAGATTTGATTTCTACAGTAATTTTTTTACCCTCAAAAATTCCTTCGCTTCTTCCGAAGCCAGTCATCGATAAAATCATCTTTTATAAATATTTTACAAATATAAAGATTTGAAATAAAGTTCCTATCGATCGTAAAATAATAACTCACAAACAAAATATTTATCAACAAGTTTACTTTTCAGTGAAAAAATTCTTCCAAAAATGGTATTTTTGCAACCTTATGAAAAGATGGTATCTCTACCCTTTTTCCTTAGGTTATCATTTGGTTACGGCTATCCGCAATTCTCTTTATAACCTGGGAATTTTTAAATCAACGAAGCTTAAAACCCCGATCATCAACGTCGGAAACCTTTCCGTTGGCGGTTCCGGGAAATCTCCTATGGTTATGTATCTGGCAGATTTTCTATCACAACATTACAGAACGGGAGTTCTTTCCAGAGGATACGGAAGAATTACAAAAGGTTACGGCATCACAAATTATGAAAGCAACTATAAAAAAGTTGGTGATGAAGCCATGCAGCTTTTTGAACGCTTCAAAAACCGTTTTGTAATTGGTGTTTCCGAAGATCGTGTTTTCGGAGCCAAAAAGATTATTGATGATATGGATCTGGATGTGCTGATTTTGGATGATGCCTATCAGCACAGAGCCATCAATCCCGGATTTAACGTTTTGATGACAGATTATAATGATCCGTATTTTAAAGATTTTCTGCTTCCTGCGGGAGATTTGAGAGAAAGTAGAAGAGGATCAAAAAGAGCAGATATTGTAATGGTTTCAAAATGCCCTGATGATCTTACTGAAGAAAAAAAGCAATTTTATATTTCAAGGATAAAACCGCAGCATTATCAGAAAGTCTTCTTTTCCTCAATAGGATATGATGAAAATGTGTATTCAAAAGACAAGCATCTGCCTGATAACAATTTAGCTTATTATGATATTTTGCTGATTACTGGAATTGCAAATCCGAAACCTTTACTCGCCCATCTTTCTAAATTTTCACAGAAAGTAAAGCACATGAAATTCAAAGATCATCACAGCTTTACAGAATCTGACATCAAAAATATTGTTTCCGAATACAAAAAACTGGGCGAATATAAGCTCATCCTTACTACAGAAAAGGATTATGTAAGGTTGAAAACTTTTGATTACCTTAGAGAGCTCCTTTATTATTGGCCCATCAATGTAAACATTGACAAGAAGGAAGAATTCAATCAAATCATCTTAGATTATGTTAGAAAAAATTAAAGAAACCGCGGACTTTATCAAAAATATTATTCAGGATACTCCTGATTTTGCAATCGTTCTCGGTTCAGGATTAGGTGCTTTAAAAAATGAAGTGGAAGCTATTCACACTCTTGAATATCATGAAATCCCGAATTTTCCTCAAACAACAGTAGTTGGACATGGCGGAAAGCTGATTTACGGAACTTTAGAGGGGAAAAAAGTGTTGATGATGAGCGGAAGATTTCATTATTATGAAGGACACGATATTAAAACCGTAGTTTTCCCTTTCAGGATTTTCAAGCTCCTTGGAATTCAGAATCTGATTGTTTCCAACGCTTCCGGAGGTGTAAATCCGAATTTCAATGTTGCAGATATTATGATCATCCGCGACCACATCAATATGATGCCGGAACATCCTTTACGCGGAAAAAACATTGATGAGCTAGGCCCTCGTTTTGTTGATATGAGCGAGCCTTATAGCAAAAAAATGATAGAAATCGCCGAAAATTTCGCTTCAGAAAATAATATTAAAGTTCACAAAGGCGTTTATCTTGCTCTGCAAGGCCCTACATTTGAAACCCCTGCAGAATACGGATTGGTGCGCGCAGTTGGCGGAGATGCAGTCGGAATGAGCACAGTTCCTGAAGTAATCGTAGCCAAACATCAGGGTATGGATTGCTTCGGAATTTCGATTATTACAGATGTCGGAGGACCTGACATTGCTTTTACCGTTTCTCATGAAGAAGTTCTGCATGCTGCAGATAAAGCCATGCCAAATGTTATCAAAATCGTAAAAGGCTTATTGAAAAATTATCAATAATTTAAAAAACTAAAAACATATAAATCGGTCTGAAAAATTTCAGACCGATTTTTTTATTCTTTAATTTTGCAAAAAATGATTCCATCCAACCGCAAAATTATCCACATTGATATGGATGCCTTTTATGCATCTGTAGAACAGCTTGATAACCCTGAGCTGCGCGGAAAAGCTATTGCCGTGGGTGGCGGACATCGTGGTGTAGTTGCAGCAGCAAGCTATGAAGCTAGAAAATTCGGAGTCCGTTCTGCAATGCCAAGCAAAACTGCAAGAGAAAAATGCCCACACCTTATTTTTGTCAAGCCGAGATTCCAGCGGTATAAAGAAATTTCGCAAAAAATCCGCACCATTTTTCATGAATATACCGATTTGGTAGAACCGCTTTCCTTAGATGAAGCCTATTTGGATGTTACCCAAAACAAAAAAGAAATAGATTCTGCCAAAGAAATTGCCCTTGAAATCAGAAAACGTATTCTCGAAGAGACCGGGCTTACCGCTTCCGCAGGAATTTCTGTAAATAAATTTCTTGCGAAAGTAGCTTCTGACATCAATAAACCAAATGGGCAGAAGACCATTCATCCCACAAAAATTGAAAAATTCCTTGAAGAGCTTCCCATTGAAAAATTCTACGGTATCGGGAAAGTAACTGCAAACAAAATGCATACTCTTCACATTTATAAAGGTTTGGATTTAAAACAAAAATCTCTTGAGGAATTACACAAACTTTTCGGCAAATCAGGAATCTATTATTACAATGTTGTGCGAGGCATTCATAATGGCGAAGTAAAACCTCATCGCATTCAGAAAAGTGTAGCTGTGGAACATACTTTTTGGGATGATATTCTTGATGATGAAGAAGTCAGCCATAAGCTGAAAATTCTCAGTGAAGAATTAGATTCCAGGCTTTCAAAAAAAGAAATTAAAGGAAAATCGCTCACCCTGAAAATCAAATACAAAGATTTTTCTTTGTACACCAGAAGCAAAACCCAGGAATATTATTATGAAAATGATGAAGATTTCTATCTCACTGCACAAAAGCTTTGGGAACTTCGTCCATTTGACAAACCTGTACGTTTGCTCGGGTTATCACTCTCCAATTTAAACACCGAGGAAAAAAAACAAATTTCCGTCCAACTCAAAATTCCGTTTGAAGAGTTTGATATGTAAAGCCTGC
>DAMDNI010000235.1:0-4216 GCA_032083825.1 Bergeyella sp.
TGATCTTTCGGGTACAAAACATTCGGAAATAGTCGAAGGTTTCACAGCGGTTATTTTTCAGCATGAGATTGACCATCTTTCAGGAATTTTGATTTCCGACAAGAAAGAAAAAGATAAAAATAATGCTTACAAGAAAGTAGATGCTTACGAAAAAATCAAGTAAAATCATCTCAACTGAGATGATTTTTTATGAATTCATTAAAAAGAAATTTAAATGAATTCTGCTTCAAAAACATCCTGAAAATGTTTTTTAATCTTACTTTTTACTTCCTCAATTTCTTCTGAAGAAAATTCACGTTCAAGTTCTCTTTGTATAGAAGTCACAGCTTTATCCTTAATGCCACACGGAATAATATATTCAAAATATTTTAAATCCGTATTTACATTTAATGCAAAACCGTGCATGGTGACCCATTTTGAGGTTTTTACTCCCATTGCGCATATTTTTCTTGCATAAGGCTTTCCGACATCCAGCCAGACTCCGGTTTCACCTTCGCTTCTTTCACCTTTCAGCCCGTATTCGGCAATTACACGGATAATTACTTCTTCAAGATTTCTCATATACAGAAAAATATCTGATTTAAAATTATCCAAATCAAGAATAGGATACCCCACAATCTGACCAAAACCATGATAGGTAATGTCTCCGCCGCGATTGGTTTTAACAAAAGTTGCATTAATCTCCTTTAGCTTATCGGAGTTTGCAAGCATATTGTGTATATCACCGGATTTTCCTATTGTGTAAACGTGAGGATGTTCTACGAAAAGAAAATAATTTGGAGTTTCTTCATAGATTTCATCTGTTCTGCTCCTGTTTTGTGTTTTCAGGTCAATAATATTCTGCATCAAAGTTTCCTGCTGAGCAAAAGCCTCCATATATTCTGTAAGGCCTAAATCATTGAACTGAAGTTTTTTGTTCTGGGTAATTGTCATTTTATGAAAAATAATGGTTCAAATTTACGGAAAATTAATTTTTTATGCACTGAATATTACTTTCTGGATATTTATCGGATTACTAATTTATATCATGCTCATAATCTTTGAGTAATCTTCTGTTTTGGATATTTTTGAACTGTTTTTATTTAGTTTAATTATAAACTAAAAATATTTTTAGTTTTTCTCAAAAATAACAATTATAAAAATACTTTGTCCATTTGTCGAAAATATTTATTTCCCAAAATAGTTATGCTGAATTCTGAACTTTTATATTATATCAAAGGAACCAAAAGGAATATTGCACTCAATGTTATATTCCGATGGCTGGCTTTGCTGATGAATATCTGTATTTCATTTTCTTTTGTATTGATTCTAAATGATTTATACCTCGTAAAAAATCCTGATTATCTGATTTTTGTAATTTCATTAGCTGTATTATGGCTGCTGAGATTTTTTTTCGAGAGAAAAGCAGAATTATATGGTTTTAAACTCTCCCAAAGTGTAAAAAAAGAACTCAGGATTAAATTTCTGAAGAAAATCACCAAAATAGGACCTTCCTACAACGAAAAAATGTCTACTTCCAAAATCATGCAGCTTGCAGGAGAAGGTGTTGAACAATTACAAACCTATTATTCTGGTTTTATGCCGCAATTGTTTTTCAGTATTTTGGCGACTTTGTCGATGGTAGTGGTTATTGCATTTATCAATGTAAAAACGTCCGTTGTTCTGCTGCTTTTTTCACCGGTAATTCCGTTGGTGATCTACATGGGGCTGAATATTGCGAAGAAAATTTTAGGAAAATACTGGAAAAGCTATTTTGATCTGGGGCATCAGTTTATGGACAGCATTCAGGGTCTTACAGTTGCGAAAATTTATGGTGCTGACGAATACAAGCACAAAATGATGAACGAAAAAGCAGAAGATTTTCGCATCAAAACTATGAAGCTTCTCAGAATGCAGCTTAATTCTATTAATGTCATGGATATTGTAGCTTTTGGAGGAGTTGCAATCGGAATTGTAACCGCAATTTTCCAGCTTGAGAAAGGAAACATAAGTATTTTCGGAATCGAAGGGAATACGGGAGTAATGGGAATGCTTTTCATCATTTTGCTGTGTTATGATTTTTTTGTTCCGTTGAGGATTTTGGGATCTTTATTTCATGTCGCGATGAACGGGATTTGGGCAAGCACATTTATCAGCAATTTCCTACATCTTCCCGAAAATCAGAACGGAAAAGAAAAACTGGATAAAAATTTTGATATTAATATTCATAAAATGAACTTTTCATTTAACGAAAATGATTTTATCAAAGACCTTACGATTTCTTTTCCTCAAAATCAGATGACTTCCATTGTCGGAAAATCCGGCTGCGGGAAATCTACAATCGCTAATATTTTACAAGGAATTATCAGTGATTATAAAGGATCTGTCAAAATCGGAAACATTGAGAGCAGCGATTTGAATCCTGATTTCAGAATGAATCATATTAATACCGTTACACATAATCCTTACTTTTTCAAGGGAAGTATCCGAGAGAATTTGAGAGTAGGGAAGTCCAATGCGAATGATGAAGAAATGAATAAAGTTCTTCAAGATGTTAATCTCCTGAATTTTGTAAATGCACAGAACGGCCTGGATACATTGTTAAACGAAAATGCAGCAAATCTTTCCGGCGGACAAAAACAGCGACTTGCGATTGCCAGAGCATTGCTTCAGGATCCCGAGGTCTTTATTTTTGATGAGGCAACTTCTAATATCGAGACAGAAAGCGAAGAAATCATTATGTCTTTAATTGACACACTTTCAAGAAAGAAAACAATTATCATGATTTCTCACAGGCTTTCAAATGTGGTGAAATCCGACAATATCTACTACATGGAAAACGGAAAAGTAATGGAAAACGGAACGCATGAAGAATTGCTTTCTGCTGAAGGAAATTATGCGAAACTATACAACTACCAGAAAGAACTCGAAGGCTATGGAAAAAATTAATATCATAAAAAATAAGAAACAAAGAAGCAGCATTACACTTCTTATACAGCTTTTGACGCTTGTAAAACCGCTCATTTTTTACATGTTTCTGGCTGTTTCTGCAGGTATTTTGGGCTTTATGGTTTCCATTTTTATCCCGGTTTTAGGAACTTATGCTTTGCTGAAAATTGTAGGATTTGATTTTCCTGTTTCTCAGACTTTGCTCATTACCCTTTGTTTAGTTTTTGCTTTTTCCAGGGGATTTCTCCGTTATGCAGAACAGCTTTGCAATCATTTCATTGCTTTTAAAGTTCTGGCATTGCTTCGGGATAAAATATTTGCTGCCTTAAGAAAACTAGCTCCTGCAAAGCTCGAAACAAAAGAAAAAGGAACACTCATTTCGATGATTACTTCGGATGTCGAGATTATGGAAGTTTTTTATGCGCATACGATTTCTCCCATCGTGATCGGAATGTCGGTTTCAGTTTTGATGAGTATTTTTATTGCAATATTTCATTGGCAATTAGGACTTATTGCTTTGTCAACGTATTTTTTTGTGGGAATTTTGATTCCGTCAATCATTTCGAGAATCGGAAAAAATGCAGGAGTGAAACAGCGGAAAAACTATTCGGATCTGCATGATTATCTGTTCGATACATTAAGAGGAATGCGCGAAGTTTTCCAGTTCGGAATACAAAATGAACTACTCGAAAATATATCAAACCTTAGTGATGAATTACGTAAAGATCAAAGGACACTGAAAAAATATACATTGATTACAAATTTCTTCAACGGATTTGCGTTGGTATTTTTTCCTGTACTGATGATTATTATAGGAGGAAATCTATATCAGTCCGGAACGATTTCTTTTCCTCAGATGCTGATTCCTGTAATTGCATTATTATCTTCTTACGGACCTGTTCTGGCATTGTCAAATGTCGCAAATTCACTTCTTCTGACATTCGCCTCCGGAAATAGAATTATGGATTTGATTGAAGAAAATCCTGTGGTAAAAGATGTTACTGGCTCAAAAAACATAACTTTCAGCGGTTTGGAATGTGAAAATGTAAGTTTCTCTTACGGTGAGGAAGAAATTCTGAAAGACTTAAACCTGAAAATCGAGAAAAATAAAATCCTTGCCATTACAGGAAAAAGCGGAGCCGGAAAATCAACACTTTTGAAATTGATGATGCGTTTTTGGGAAACCAAAGCAGGAAAAATCATGGTTTCGAACGAAGATATTCATACAATCAATACCCAATCTTTACGGCAAAATCAGTCATATCTTACCCAAGATCCAATAATGTTC
>DAMDNI010000236.1:0-4204 GCA_032083825.1 Bergeyella sp.
TACCTTGGGACAGCAGTCTACCACACTTTCCGGAGGTGAAGCGCAGCGTATAAAGCTGGCAACAGAATTGGCGAAACGGCAGACAGGAAACACGCTTTATATTTTGGACGAACCCACTACAGGTCTTCATTTTGAAGATGTAAAAATCCTGATGGAAGCAATTAATCAGCTTGTTGAGCTTGGGAATTCTTTTATTATTATTGAACATAATCTTGATGTCATTAAACTTGCAGATCATATTGTTGATGTCGGTCCTGAAGGCGGAAAGTACGGCGGACAAATCATTGCAGAAGGAACTCCGGAAGAAATTGTAAAATCAAAGAAAAGCCTTACAGGAAAATTTTTGAAAAAAGAAATGTAAAAATAAAAGCCGGAACAATTGTTCCGGCTTTTTCAATGAAAGGTTAATTTGATATGAATATAATTTAGTGATGGTCTTTTTTGTATTGTTCTAACTGCTCTTTTGTCAGCACTTTCTGAACTTCCTTTTTGTACTGAGTGTCAGATAATGCATTTTTCTGATTTTTCATTTTAGGATATTTCGTATATCTTCTTTTATCCAGATTTTTTATCTTTTTCTTCTGAGCATCTGTCAATTTGAGATTTTTAAAATCTTTCAGATCATCATCTGACTGTTTTATAGCTTGTTCCTTTTTTGGCTCTGTTTTGTGCTCATCTTTATTTTTTTGCTGCTGTGCTTGTGCAGTTAAAGCAACTAGAAGACTCAGGGTAAATAATAGCTTTTTCATTTTGTTTATTTTTTTAAGTTAATTACTTCTTCAAATTCAATATTAATGCCTGTTTTAGGTGATTTTGATTCTAATAGATATTCATCCTGATTTTGTAGACGAAAAGATAAAATCTCTGGATGATTCTTATTTTTTAGCGAAAAACAAAAATTAAAGAAGAATAAAATAAACGATAGAATTATTGTTTTATCTGAAAATCAGTTGATTTCTAAATTTTTAATCTTTGAAAATATAAGTATTCAAAAATATCATTCTGATTATTTTTATTTTATTAAATATTTTATCTAAATTTGCATCTTAATTTAGATGAGAGTTGGAGGTTGTAGCCAAATTTAAAGTGAAAATTGCGGAAGAAAAGGATATACAGTATATCCCTGAAATTCTTCATGAGATGGAAATCTCCGCAAAAGAACGCGGAACTGGCATTGCGAAACGTGATGTAAAATACATGGAAGAGAAAATCCGTGAAAAAAAAGCAATCATCGCTTTCTCACATAAAGGCGATTGGGCAGGTTTCTGCTACATTGAAACATGGAGCAATAAAGAATATGTCGCCAATTCCGGGCTTATTGTTGCGCATCAATTCCGCAAAGACGGGCTCGCCAAAATGATCAAGGAAAAAACTTTTGAGCATTCCAGAAAAAGCTATCCGGAAGCAAAAATTTTCGGTCTTACTACTGGTCTTGCCGTGATGAAGATCAACAGTGATTTAGGATATCGTCCGGTTCCGTATTCCGAGCTTACTCAGGATGATGTATTTTGGAAGGGTTGTAAAAGCTGCATTAATTACGAAATTTTGATGAGCAAAGACCGCAAAAATTGCCTTTGTACCGGAATGTTGTACGATCCGAAATGGGAAAATAAAAAGCAAATTGAAATTGATGATAAAACATTCTTTTCAAAATTTAAAAAAATCAAAAAACTGATATGGAAAAAGTAGTGTTGGCGTACAGCGGAGGTTTGGATACTTCTTTTTGTGCCGTTTGGTTGACCAAAATCAAAAATCTTGAAGTTCATGCCGTAATGGTGAATTTGGGTGGATTTTCTGAAGAAGAAATCCAAAAAACCGAAGAAAGGGCTTTCACTTTGGGTGTAAAAACTTTTGAAGTGATTCATGATGAAAACCGCTACTACGAAGACTGTATCAAATATTTGATTTTCGGAAATGTCCTGAAAAACAACACCTATCCACTTTCCGTAAGTTCGGAACGGGTTTTTCAAGCGACTGCAATTGCGGAATATGCCAAAAAAGTGGGTGCAAAATACATTGCGCACGGAAGCACAGGTGCTGGAAATGACCAAATTCGTTTTGATTCGATTTTTCAAATTTTGTTGCCGGAAGTGGAAATCATTACACCGATTCGTGATTTGAAATTATCCCGAAATCAGGAAATCGAATTTCTTCAGGAAAACGGTTTTGAAATCAACTTCGAAAAATCGCAATATTCAATTAATAAAGGACTTTGGGGAACTTCCGTTGGTGGAAAAGAAACTTTGACTTCCAACCAATCGCTTCCGGAATCTGCATTTCCGACACAAATTTCCAAAACGGAATCCGAAATTTTAGAACTCGAATTTGAAAAAGGAGAAATCGTTGGAGTAAATGGTCAATTTTTCGAAAAATCGATTGAAGCTATTCAGAAAATTCAGGAAATCGCACAACCTTTCGGAATTGGTCGCGATACGCATGTTGGCGATACGATTATCGGGATTAAAGGTCGCGTTAGTTTCGAAGCTGCGGCTTCGATTATCATTGTAAAAGCGCATCATTTATTGGAAAAACATACTTTGACCAAAAGTCAGCTTTTGGTTAAAGACCAATTGAGCATTCCGTACGGAAATTATTTGCATGACGGATTGGTTCTCGATCCTGTGATGAAAGATATCGAAGCACTTTTTACAAGTTCTCAAGATAAAGTTTCCGGAAAAGTCATTGTAGAATTGCATCCGTATTATTTCAATCTCATCGGAATCGAATCTGAAAATGATCTCATGTCTTCAAAATTCGGAACCTACGGCGAAATGAATAAAACCTGGACCGAACAAGACGCTAAAGGTTTTTCAAAAATATATTCTAATGCGCTGTCGATTTATCACCAAGTGCATAATTCTGTAAAAAGTACAATGTAAAAAGTACAAAGTAAAAAGTACAATTGATTTAAAATACATTTTACATAGTACATTTTACACTAATACAACAAATATGAATCAAAACAAAATAAAAGCAGGAATTGTAGGAGGCACCGGTTTTACAGCCGGAGAATTGCTGCGGATTCTGCTGTATCACCCCAATGTTGAAATTTCTTTCGTTACGAGTACAAGTCTTCAAGGTTTGTATGTTACGGAAGTTCACAAAGATTTAATTGGCGAAACCGATCTCAAATTCGAAGAATTGGCACAACCAGCCGATGTTATTTTTCTTTGTCTTCCTCATGGTGAAAGCAAAAATTGGATGGACGACAACGCAAAGCGGATTTCCGAAACCGTGAAAATCATCGACCTTGGAAACGATTTCAGAATCGAAGAAAATTGGTCCAATTTGGTTTTGGATTTCAATTTTGTATATGGTTTATGCGAATTTAACAAAGAAGAAATCATAAAAGCAGATCATGTTGCAAATCCGGGATGTTTTGCGACGGCAATTCAGTTGGGATTGCTTCCGATTGTGAAAGAAGAAAAATTGGATTCCGTACATATTGTCGGAATTACAGGTTCAACCGGAGCTGGAAAAGCATTGCATCAAACCACGAATTTCAATTGGAGAAATAACAATATTTCACCTTACAAAACCTTTACACATCAGCATTTAGCCGAAATTGAAAAAAGTATTTCCAAAGTTTCGGACACCAAAACGAAAGTCAATTTTGTTCCGTGGAGAGGCGATTTTACGCGTGGAATTTTTGTGACAATTATGTTTGAATCCAAAAAAACAATTGGCGAACTGAATGAAATTTTCAAATACGCGTACAAATATTCAAAATTTGTGCATGTTTCACCTTCACCAATCGATTTGAAATTGGTTGTAAACACCAACAAAGGTTTGGTTTATGTGGAAAAAGTGGACGATCAGGTTGCGGTTCATGTTGCCATCGACAATTTGTTGAAAGGCGCTTCCGGACAAGCCGTTCAGAATATGAATCTCATGTTCGGATTCGAAGAAAAAACCGGACTCAATTTGAAACCATCGGTATTTTAAAACAAAGATTAAGAGATTTCAGACGACAGATTTCAGAGATTATCTATTTGTCTTACATCTGATGTCTAGTGTCTTATATCTAATATCTAACATCTAAAAAAAATGAAACTATACGACGTTTATCCATTGCTTCCCATCAACATTGTAAAAGCTGAAAACTGCAAACTTTGGGACGAAAACGGAGTGGAATATTTGGATTTTTACGGAGGTCACGCTGTGATTTCTGTGGGACATACGCATCCAAAATATGTTGAAAAGA
>DAMDNI010000237.1:0-4194 GCA_032083825.1 Bergeyella sp.
CAGTAGATATCCTGAATATATTTTTTTAATAATTCGGTTCTCAGTGTTCCGGCGTAAAAGATCATAGTTTGTTTTTCACAAAATTATAAAAATTGATCATTTTTTTGAATGATAAATATCGTTTACGGCTCAAAACTTTCAAATTTTCCGTTTTCGTAGAACAAAACAATTCTCTTAATTTTATTTCCCTGATTTTCAGTTATTTGAATAGGCGGTAAAATTTCTTCAGATGCTAATCGCTGAGAATCGCCTGAATTTTTATTTTCCTTACTCTCAACAGGAATAACGGATTCTCGCAGAGTTTCTTTTTTCTCTTTTTCCGTCATTCCAAAATCGTCTTCATTGATGATGGCAAAAAGATCAGGGAATACGTTTTTGGGCTTTTCAGGTTCAGCGGGTTTTTCGGCTTCAGCTTTTTTAAACATTTCGCCTTCACCCTTGATGAGCCAATCCCAATCCAGCTGCGGAAATTTTTCTTTAACCTTAATGAGAAAGTCTAGGGAAGGTTTATTTCTTCCGGAAGTAATATGGGAAATTGAAGATCGCTGAACGTCAATTTCGTCAGCAAATTCCGAAGAAGTGAATCCGGAAAATTCTATAATTCGAGAAATTCTTTCATTTAGGTTCATTACAAATGTAATATTTAATAATTACAAATGTAACAATATAATTCACATAAATAAAACACAAATGTAAACAGCTTAATTTACAATATTAAACAGTATTAATCAAATGAAATTCAGCTATTTAAAAGAATAATGAATCAATTAATGTCTTAAATGCTCATCTTTTTCAGGATCGTAATGCAGTTTTCTATCTTTTTTCTTGACAGGATTCAATAATGATGCAATAATGCTTATTCCCAGGATACCAACAATAATCAATAAAGAATGGGTAGTTTTAAATCCTATTTCTTCTAAGTAGCTATGTAAAAGCATTTTAATTCCTATGAATAAAAGTAATACTGCAAGTCCGATTTTCAGGTATCTCAACTTATCCACAACTCCTGCGAGTAAAAAGAACATAGAACGAAGTCCCATAATTGCAAAAATATTGGAAAAGAAAACAATGTAAGGATCTTTGGTAACGGAAAAAATTGCAGGGATACTATCTACAGCAAAAATCAAATCTGTGAATTCCACAATGATAAGCACCAGAAAGAGTGGAGTCATTATCCAAACACCTTCAGATTTGATCCAGAATTTTTCGCCTGCAAACTGGTTATGTACCTTAAAGTGCTTGTTTGCAAACTTTACAACAGGATGGTCATGAGTATCAATGCTTTCATGGTTATTCCTTTCTAAATACATTTTCACCCCGGAATAGATTAGAAATGCCCCAAAAATATAAAGTATCCATTCAAATTTATTAATAAGCGCAGCACCTACAAAAATGAAAATAAAACGCATAACAATGGCTCCTAGAATACCCCAGAACAAAACCCGGTGATAATTGCTTTTAGCCACGTTAAAAGACGTAAAAACAAGCAGAATCACAAATATATTATCCACAGAAAGCGCATATTCAACAACATATCCGGTAAAAAATTCCACAGCTAGATTTTGGTTATAGAGCTGGATGCTGTATTCTAAATTGTCAGGAACAATTTTTACAGGATGATGATGCTTATGCACAATATACTGCAGCCTTTCTATACTGTCAATATTATGTATATAATCCCCGAAAGAGAGTAGGAGGAAGTAAAAAGCAATAGCGAGAGAAACAAACAGAAAACTCATGATTCCCGCATGTTTAAGTGATATGCTTTCTTTTTTCTTTCCAAAAATTCCCAGATCCAATGCGAGTATAAACCCGATAAATAGAATAAATCCTATTAAAAAAATAAGTTCGTGTGACATAAAAAAGTGATTGCTCAAAGATACATAAAATTAAAATTTTTAAAATATTTTACAATTGTAAAACATGCAAACCTCAATGATATCTAAAACAATAAACATGTTTAAAAAACTTTTAATCAAATAATCATATCAGGATGTTATCCATATTAAAGCTAATATCAAGCAAAACTAAAATTAAATTTTATAAAGTATTGATTTATAATATTTTAAAATTATTTAATGAGAATAATTTAATCCACAATTTAATCAACAGACAAACTGTCATTTCACAATGTTTAATTTATTTACAAGTGTGAAATATTGTGAGTTTAAAAAAAATGAAATAATTTTGGAATTGTAAATTTTCAAGAAATGCCGTCAGAACTCAATTATCAAAAAAATCAAGATTTTCCTAATCGTTATATTTCCCCTGAAAAATTATTTTTTTACCTACAGCAGAATCTCAGCGATCATATTTCAGAAGCCGGAACGTCTTATTTGGGAAAGCCTATCTATAAATTGACTTGGGGAAAAGGTAAAATTAAAGTTCTTGCATGGTCACAAATGCACGGAAACGAAAGCAATGCTACTCATGCAATGCTCGATTTGCTTGAAAGTTTTAAATATCAGGAAAACCTTCGGGATGATTTGTCTGCAAGAATCACACTTGATTTTATTTTCATGTTAAATCCTGACGGTTCTGAGAAATGGACACGGAGAAACGCTTTGGATATTGATATGAACAGGGATTTTTTAAAAGAATCAAGCAAAGAATTTCCTATTCTTAAAAATATTGCAAAATCCGGCCATTACGATTACGCATTGAATCTTCATGAGCAAAGAACGCTTTTCAGCACAGACGGAACCCATCCTGCAACGCTCTCTTTTTTGGCTCCATCAGAAAATTTTGAAAGAGATATTACCGAAACCAGGAAGAAAAGTATGGCGGTCATTTCAAAAATAGCGGAAAGCCTGAAAAGTGAAATTCCTCATCAGATTGCCCGATACAATGATGAGTTTTATCCGACCTCCACAGGAGATAATTTTACTAAAATGGGATTGCCTACAATCTTATATGAAGGCGGACATTTCCCGGGAGATTACAAAAGAGAAGGCACCCGGAAATATTATACTATTGCTTTGTATGAAGGTTTAAAAGCAATTGCAGAACTGAACGGATCTACCGAAAACTGGGAAGATTATTTTGAAATTCCCGAAAACAGAGACGATCATTACGACATTATTTACAGGAATGTAAAACTAAATACTGAATTTTCTTGCATTCTGGATATTGCGGTTCAGTATAAAGAAGAAATAAAAGAAGGCGATGACGAGATTTCGTTTATTCCGATTGTTGTAGAAGTTGGAGATTGCGGGAAGAAGAGAGGCTGGAAAGAAATTGACTGTACCGATAAATTATTCAGATCCCAAAGCACCTATCCAAAACTTGATTCTCCTCAAAATTTTGAAATCGTATAAAAAACGAAACTCGAAACCGGAATTTCCGGTTTCGAGTTTTCTTAACTATTTAAAGGGACTATATAAACAAATTAATCTACAACCTTAATACCGGTTGCTACAAAACGAATTTCTTCCGCAGGTTTTGTAATGGCTGCAATTTCTTCCGCAGATTTTTTAGCATCTTCCGCATAATGTTTTTGCTCGTCAACAGAAATCGTTTTGGTTTGTGCACTTCCTTCCAGAACGACATTTTTTCCTTTCAGTGCAGTAGGAACGAAGAATGCATAATCTTTCATTTTTACGAAAAATTTATCATTGTCCTCAGTTTCGATCGTCAGCCAGCATCCTTTCTTCTCACAAACGTCCGTTACTTTTCCTTTTACCGCTACATTCTCGATTTTTTGAGATTTTTTGAGTTTCTTTTCCAGCTTCTGCGGGCTTACAGCAGTTTTTTCAACTTCACTGGAAACACCTGCTCCGTAAAAATCGCCAACCAATGCATTTCCTGCTGGTGGAGAATATTTTTTCGAAGTGCTTTCCTGAGCGAACATCATTACTGACATTCCTAAAGCGATACTAAAAAGAATTTTTCTCATTTTTAAATTTTTTCAAAAATAACATTTTTTTTTAAATTGATAACATGATGTTTATCAGTTGATTATTTATTTTTGAAATGGCGAATTTCCATTTATTTCATTTATTCAAAATGATCTGAATCAAAAATTTCTATATTTGATCAGACAAAAAACTATGGAAAGAAAACTTAAACTTTGGGATGGGATCATGCTTGTAATGGGTTCTATGATTGGAAGCGGGATTTTTATCGTGAGCTCCGATATTATGAGAAATCTGGGCTCAGGATACTGGCTTATTGCAGTCTGGATCATTACTGGTA
>DAMDNI010000238.1:0-2255 GCA_032083825.1 Bergeyella sp.
AAAGCTGGATTTTGATGAGAACAAAGTACAGCTCGATGACAAATTTATACGGAATATGATTTTCATGTCGGATGATTTCGACCATGAATTCGACAACCTTCTCGAACATTGCAAAATTCTTTACGATAAAATAGAAAGAGGATTTTCTTTAAAAATAAAACGGGACATTAATAATAATTATATGGTTCTCTTAACATAATATTAATGAAAATAAATGCTTAAAAATTTATAGAAGGATATATGGGAATATGTGTTAAAAACGTCGGTTTGATCATTTTTCATTAAACTTATTATTATATTTACTTTAAAGAAAAAGATTAATGAAAATTTTTATAAAATTCGATTTCAATGCCATCTGTAACAAAATTCTTGAGGAAAAACTCGAAGAAGCCGGATTGAAATACAAGATAAAAGGATTTGGAGAAGTAGAATTTCTGGAAAATTTTTCGTCTAAAGACCAAAAGGATCTTGCAGAAAAACTGAACATCTACGGCATGGGAATTATTGAAAACCAAAAAACCGTCCTCGTACAGAAAATCAAGGATACGATCGTACATATGATACGTTCGGAAGAGCCCGTGCATGTAAAAGCATCCGTTTATCTTTCCGAAAAACTCGGACACAGCTACGGTTATATTTCCAATGTTTTTTCAGAAGTAACCTACACTTCTATCGAAAATTTTATCATTCTTCAAAAAATAGAATATGCAAAGCAGCTTCTGGTTATGGAAGATTTTTCACTGACAGATGTTGCCAACAGGCTCAACTATTCAAGTGTGGCACATCTCAGCACACAATTTAAAAATACGACAGGCATTACCCCTTCCCAATTTCAGAAAATCGTGAACAAACGCAGAGAAATCAGCAATAAAATAGTGAACTAATGAATAAAGAATACACTTACATCGTACTTGTAGACGATGATGAAGACGACAGACTGTTTTTTACCGATGCTTTTGAAGAAATCAAAATTTCTACAAAAATCCAGACTTTTAAAGACGGCGTAGAACTGATGGATCATCTCAACTCCGATGAAGTCGTGCTTCCGGAAATCCTTTTCCTCGACCTGAATATGCCCAGAAAAAACGGAATGGAATGCCTCGATGAAATCAAAGCCAATTCTAAATTCAACGACATTGCAATTGCAATATATTCCACATCTTCGTCAGAAGAACACATTGAGGAAACCTTCATAAAAGGAGCCAATATCTATATCAAAAAGCCCAGCGACTTCAACACACTCAAGAAAGTGCTTCAGGATGTAGTAACAATTAACTGGCAATACCAAACTTCAGGACTCAACAAAGACAACTTTTTACTGAAAGTGTAAATGGGATATTTCAGGTTCAGAAGATCTTTTTTTTCGCTCACCATACTTTTTGTGGTGTCTTCTGCATTGGTTTTTTTCCTGATGGGGTTAACCTACAAACATTTGGAAAAACTTTCCGAATACAACCGCTGGATGAATCATTCTCTTGAGGTTTCATTAAAATTAGAAAAACTTTATACCGAGCTCAAAGACATTGAAAGTGAACGAAGAAATTATATCCTCACCCAAAATTCTGAAAGCAAAACCCTGATCGAAAATGACAAAAGAATGATCTGGGAAAACCTGGTCGAACTTAAATCTTCTCTTAAAGACAATCCCCAGCAAATCCAGAAGCTGCATAAACTTCAGAGCCTCATCGACGAGAAAGTAGAAATCGTTGACAATACTTTTTCACAAAACATCGCGACCAGCGATAAAGATTCCATAAAACAGTCTTTGCTTTTAGGAAGAAATGTCATGAAAAATATCGGCAGTGTAGTAGAACAAATGCTGACAGCAGAAAATGAACTTCACAAAAAAAGGAAAGACGACTTCTTTTTTGCCGAAAAATCTACTCCTCTTTACATTTATGTTCTTGCCATTTTCTCTCTTGGGCTTTTAGGTTACGCTTTTTTCAGGATTTATGACGAGGTGAAAAAGCAGAAAAAAATCAATGACGAGCTGCAACTGGCCCTGAATACTTCTAATCTTGCAGAGAAAATCGGTGAGTACGGAGTTTGGAGCTATAATTTTAAAAGCAGGGAATATATCTTTTCCGATAACCATTACAGGATTTTAGGATACGAGCCCAATACTTTCAAAGCCAGTAAAGGTTTTTTCATTAAACATGCCCATCCTGACGATATAAGGATTGTAGAAAGAGAATTTGATAAAAAAAATACGCAGGAAAATATTCCACCTTTTAGTTTCAGGGTGATAAAAGCGG
>DAMDNI010000238.1:2265-4190 GCA_032083825.1 Bergeyella sp.
GGACAGCACAGAAAGAATCATGCAGATTACCGCAAAAAAAATTAGTATTGATACCGGCGATCCGATTCTCTTGGGAATTACCACTGATATTACGGAAGAAATACAAAACAAAGAAAACCTTCAGGAAGCCTACAAAGAAATTCTTTTCTATAATGAAAGTACCAAAGAAGCTGAAAAAATCGGAAAATACGGTTTCTGGCGCTGGGTGATGAATAAAAACGAATTTTTCTTTTCTGATAATATTTTTAAAATTTTCGGTTACGAGCCTGATAATACAGAATCAAATTTAGAAATCCTGCTTACAAATGTTCATCCTGAAGATGTGGAAATGGTAGCACAAAAAGTAAAGATGATGTATGAAGGTTCTAAAATCATCCCAACTTTTACCCATCGTATTTTCAGGAAAAATGACGGAGCTCTGCGATATTTACGAATCAGCAACAAAGTTATAGAAGATAAAGAAAACGGAGATTATTTTCTTGTCATTACCCAGGATATTACCCAGGAAGTAATTGTAAAGCAGAAAATGGAAGAAAACAACCGCAATCTTGAAGCGAGTAATAAAGAGCTTCAATCTTTCAACTATATTGCAAGCCACGATCTGCAGGAACCTTTAAGGAAAATAGAAACCTTTATTTCTCGTCTTGAAGACCGGGAATTAGGTAAATTTTCCGATACAGGAAAGCAGTATTTCGAAAGAATGAGATTTGCCTCCAGAAGAATGCGCAAGCTTATTGATGATCTTCTCCAGTTTTCCCGCACAAGCCGGAACGAAAATGTTTTTGAAAAGACCAACCTCAATATCCTGATGGAAAATGCAGTGGAAGAACTTCAGCAAAAAGCAGAAGACAAAAAAGCGGTTATTACTTATGAAAAACTTCCTGAGCTGGTAGTTGTGCCTTTTCAGATCCAGCAGATGTTCAGCAATCTTATCGGAAATTCGCTTAAATACAGCAAAGAAGATGTCGATCCTCAGATCTCGGTTACCGTATCTTTAGTTGATTCGAAAACGGAAGAATACCTTCAGAATATTACTTCCAGAGGAAAATTCTACAAATTTGTATTCCGGGACAATGGTATCGGTTTTGAGCAGGAATTCGAAGACAAAGTATTCGATCTTTTCACACGGCTTCATGGTAAAACCGAATATGAAGGAACAGGAATCGGGCTTGCTATCTGTAAAAAAATAGTGGAAAATCATCATGGTTTTATTTTTGCAAAAGGCGAACCTTCAATAGGAGCAACTTTCACGGTTTATCTTCCTACCAAATATTAAATCTTTCCGGTATTTATAAAATTCTGTAAGCATTCTGTCAAATGTTATAACGAATTAACATCTTTTTAGAATCATATTTGCTCATATGTATCTGTTAATCCACAAAAACAGAAAACAATGAATCATTCAGGAAAAATTCTCGGAGGAGTATTGGCTGCGGCTGGAATAATCACTTATATTCTTTGTACAGAAAAAGGGAAAAACCTCAAGAAAACTGTTAAAGAAAATACTAAAAAGCTGACTGATACTGCTGAAAAAAAATATCGGGAAACAAGGGAAAATGTAAGAGAAAATGTTGCAGATAAAGTATTTGAATTTGCTGTAAATCATAGACAAACCATTGGTAATGCTGCAAGTATTGTACTTCCTTATCTTCTTAAAAATATGGTGAAAAAAAAATTATAAGAACTTGATCGTCAAGAGATGAAATCTCTATGTCATGTAAAGGAACATTGAAGCTTCAGAAACCAAAACATACAGACTTGACATCACAACTAAAATTTCAAATGAATATCGTATACTATTGTCTGGTTGGGGCTTTATTCCTGTTATGGTTTTTGGGATATATTATTTTCAGTGTAGGAGCAGCGATCCATCTTCTTTTCCTGCTTGCTGTCATTATCCTCATCATTACTTTATATCGAGAAAA
>DAMDNI010000239.1:0-3886 GCA_032083825.1 Bergeyella sp.
ACATTCGGGATCAGGCAAAATGTAGTGGTTTCGTCTCTTCCGTTGTGCCCGCCAGCTTCAAAGCCTTCCGCAACAATGGCATCAACTCCTGCATCTTCGCATTTCAGGGCAAATTTTGTGGAGGAAACAACGTGTGCTACTTTAATTCCTTCCTTTTGTAGAATTTCGGTATAGGTTTTCGGATTTCCGGCAGAAGTAAAAACAATTTTTACTTTCTCTTCAAGAATAATGTTAATGATCTCTTCAAGATTCGGATAAAGCAAAGCGATATTTACACCGAATGGCTTATCTGTTGCCTTTCTGCATTTCTGAATATTTTCACGCAGAATATCCGGATACATACTCGCAGAACCGATAAGACCAAGCCCTCCGCAATTGGAAACCGCAGATGCCAGCTTCCACCCGGAATGCCAGATCATCCCACCCTGAATAATGGGATATTGAATTTGAAAAAGATTGGAAATCCTGTTGCGGTTTTCATTGTACATATTTTCCGCAATGCCGAAATGTATAAAGTTGCTCATCTCCCAAAAATAAAAAATCCCTGAAAATATTCGGGGATTTTTTTGTATTATTTTGAAGCCTGAACGTTATTCCAGTTTTCCTTAAACTTACAGTTGTCAAAACGGTCTGCAATCGAAATAAAAATACCGGGCACTTTTTGTTTTACCCATTTTTCTACAATTTCGTTTTTCTTCTTATTAAGAGCCATCCCTTTTATCCTGTCATAATCTGTTTCTAAAGAAAGCTGATGTGAAGGAATTATGTCTTCAACTTTAACAAAAGTTACTACTTTTTTCTGGTTCACCTCATCTTCGAAAACATCAGTCATATCGCCTTTGTTAAGACCAGCAATCTGATAAGAAAGAATAGAAGGCAGATCCAGTTTTTCAATTTTATCGGAACCATCCTGTTCAGATGTCAGAAGCCCGGCATTGAATTTTGTTTTTTTATCATCTGAGAAACGATATGCAGCATCTTTGAAAGATAGTTTCCCTTCTTTAATCAAAGTTTTGATGCTATCCATCTCTTTTTTTGCGCTTGCAATTTCGCTGGCATTGGGTTCTGCTTTTAAAAGAATATGACGGGCATCGTAATATTTTCCGCTTTTTTTGATCAGTTCAATTAGGTGATACCCAAATTCGGATTCCACAGGATCAGACATCTCACCTTCCTGAAGATTGAGAGCAGCAGCTTCAAAAGGCTTTACCATTTTACCTTTCGAAATATTGGTATAAAGACCGCCTTTGGAAGCAGATCCCGGATCTTCAGAATAGATTCTTGCCATGTTTTCGAAGCTTTCGCCTTTCTGAATATCTTCTTTTATTTTTTTAAGCTTGTCAATGATTTCCTGCTTATGCGCTTCTGTAAGTTTAGGATAAATGCTGATCTGTGCCAGTGTAACTTCGTCGTTTACTTTCGGAAGCTGGTATTGGTATTGGGTAAAAAAGTCGGTCACTTCATTCGGAGTAACGTCAGCTTTACCACTTACACTTTGAAATTTTGCCTGACCGTAATAATTATCTGTATCGATTTTTTCGATTGCATTTTTCATTTCGTATCCGTTACGGAATTTATAGGTAGCAAGCATTGTTTTTTCATCCGGAAACTGGCTCAGGATCTGATCATATTTTGCATTTGCATTTTCCTTGATGGCTGCGGAACGATTTTCGATAAGGGTATCTCTTTTCGCTTCATAGATCATCACTTTATTGTTAATTATACTTTCAAGAAATTCGCATTTGTCTGTCACGTTTGCTCCCTGCTGTTTTGCATAATTGGCCTGATCTTCAATATCAGACTCCAAAACAATCTCATCTCCCACTACTGCCGAAATCCCATCTACAAGCTGTCCCGGCTTCAATTGCGCCATCATTTTGCTGCCGGACACACTTAGCATCAGCACAAAGAATAAGGCGAACTTCATTGTTTTATTCATACTTGATTTTTAATGATTTGCAAAATTAAAATTATTGCGTAATTCTCTCGTATTTAAAATTATAATTATTTCTTAAAATTTTTCTCCAGATCTTTCATGAATTCTGGCTGAATAACAATTTGAGTTTTCGTTCTCTGTTCTGCTATTACCTGATTCAGTCTTTCATCTGTAACGGCATCTTTGATAAGATCTTCTGCTTCTTTTTCTGTCATCTGGCTTGGCTGAAGGATATCATCAATCGCAATTACAAGATCTCTTTTTTCCATTTTGGTGACATGAATCCCTTTGCTGAAAGGGGTTTTGTATTTGGTGAAAACATCTGCATTCTCTGCCATTTCGCCTTCTTCAAAATGTACAAGAATCTGGTTTTCGGCATTCAATTTACCATAATATTTTGTTTTCAGAGCTTCCCATGATTTGGGATCTTTCATTTGTTTTTTGATCTCATCCACCAATTTCGAATCAGCGATGATGGCAACTCTTCCTTTTGCTCTTTTTTCCCAGAAATATTTTGACTTATTGTCGTTGTAATGTTTTGTAATCCATTCCGGATGGCTGGCAATTTCTTCTTTCAGATATTTTGAAAAAATATAGTCTGAATATTGAATTCTTTTATTCGCCTGCAGTTGTTTTTTGATATCCGGCTGATTCGGGAAATCATCACTGAAAGCCTTCAGTAGATTCTGATCTTCAATATTTGAGAAAGCTTCACTCCATTCTTCCGGGGAAAGTTTGGCCGCTTCTGCAGCATGCTCGGAAACCAGTTTTTTTATATCTCCTACAGTAGTTTTTGAACCTTTATATTGATACAGAACATCAGAATCTTTTGTATAGGAAGAAAATGCCTGATAGGATTTCTTTACGTTCTGAGTTACCGGAAATTCTTTAAACTCTTTCTGAGATCTAATATAACCCAACAATTTCTGTTCAAGTACATCTGCATACAGGCTGTTTTGCATTTCTTTCAAGAAAAATGCCTTGTTGGTATCATCCAAAGTATACGGTAAAATCTGGTAAATATTGAATACAAAATATTTGTCATTCAATAACACCGGCTGGGAATAGAAATCTTTCGCCTGGCCTTTCAGGACATTATATACTTCGTCTGGCAAAGTTGGTGATCCCATGACAACTCCTGCATTATTTTTCTCGTGATCATTTGAACCGTAAGTTTTTGCCACTTCCTGAAATTTTTTCCCTGCTTTAAGATCGGTGTAAATTTTATTTTTTGTTTCTTCTGCTTTTTCATCATTTGCATAAGAGATCGTTCCGAAAACCAAATAACCCAAACTTGGTCTGGAACCCAAAACCTTTGCAAATGCAGCGAATTTCGCATTATTGATGAGCTTTGTATAAGATCCATCCGGAAGTGTTTTGATATCTGCATACAATTCGTTATCAAGGCTTCCGGGTTTTACGTAAACCGATTTTGCGCTTCCCTTGGTATATTTTGTAATGGCATCATCCATAGTGATTTTGCCTGCTTTCACATCATTATAAATCTTCTGATAATCATTGCTATCGCCTTCGGCTTTTTCAAGCATGAAAATCTGGATCTGCTTTTCTGTCTTGTTGGAATTCACATAATCCAAAAGAACAGGTTCTAAAACAGATTTCGGATAAAAAAAATCTTTACGCAGTTCAGATTCTGCCTGCCACATATTTTCACGGAATGCGGCTGTAGTGTCGATCTGTTTCGAATGTGCAAATTGCTGAAGGAGAAGAAAATCCTGTGTGGTTTTAATGGTTTTCTCAACACCGTTATTCTGTAATCCGTACAGATAATCTTTTTTGAAATCGGCAAGAGAAATACTGTCCTGACCGACAATCATATATTGTGCTGATAAAGATGCAGCAAAGAAAACAAATGCAAATAATGCCGATATTTTTTTCATCTTATTTAAAATTAAAATAGAGATTACAGAATGATTGATAAGTTAAAAAATT
>DAMDNI010000239.1:3896-4141 GCA_032083825.1 Bergeyella sp.
CCGTTGATATCTTGTGAAGTTACCTCCTGAAGCCTGTCTGTTCCAAACTTTTCCACTGTGAAAGAAGCCAGTGCTGAACCTACAATAAGTGCAGACTTCATGGTATCAAAGCTGAAATTTTCTCTTTTGGCAAGATATGCGGCAAAACCTCCTGCAAATGTATCACCGGCTCCTGTTGGATCAAAAACCTCTTCCAGAGGAAGCGCAGGAATTGCAAAAATTTTACCGTCATGGAAAAGCAAAGC
>DAMDNI010000240.1:0-4121 GCA_032083825.1 Bergeyella sp.
GTCAGGTTAACATAATGGGCAAAATTACAAATTTTTCAGCAAGTGGCGGAATTCGCTTAAAATCATGGAAGTTGCTCCCCAAATTATGTAATTATTAAAATTAATAACAGGAACTTCGATCCCTCTGGTAGAAGGCAAAGCCATCATTTCGGGCTCTTCGGAAAGGTTAAGGATAGAGGAAATTGGAAATTCTATTAATTCTACTGCTTCGGCTTCCTGTAAGTGGAAAACGGGATTTTTTTTAGTATATGAAACAAAAGCATGAACATAAAAATTGCTCGGCGGAATATAAATAGGAGATATTTCCCTGATTATTCTTACATAGTGTTCATCAATTCCCATTTCTTCATGAGTTTCTCGAATGGCAGTATGTGCAAAATTTTTGTCCTCTTTTTCACGTTTTCCTCCAGGTAGAGAAATTTGCCCGCTATGGCGGTCATGTTCATTTTCGCTGCGAACCATTAACGGAAAATACCATTCATTATCTTTGAGGTAAAGAAGGATATTGACTGCAGCGAATTTTGGATTTTTAGTCAGAATATCATCATAAGTATATAAAGGACGATAGGGTGGAGAATAGATTCCGTGTGCATTTTCGCCCTCCAGATCAGCATTTTTTATTTTTCTGAGTAAATCTTTACCGAACATTTTCATATTTCAAATGTAAGGGAAATAAAATAAAATCTTTGTTAAAGAACCTTTAAATAAAAATGCCGCACTTTCGTACGGCAGATATTTCGGTGATTTATTTTCTGTTGGCTGATGATCGATTATGATTAATTTGAATAATTCATCAGCTCTTCTTTTTTGGAATTGTATAGTCTGAATTCCAGGTACTTAAAACTGTCTCTTGGTATAATGGTTACCCATTTTTTGTATTTCATGAACCATTTCATCTGGATGCTGTTGAAACCTTTGGTAAGGTAAGCTTCTACAAATGGATGCACATGAAGGAAAAGTTTTCCTTTTTCTTTCTGCATGATGTTTCGGATAGCTTCTCCCATTCTTTCAACGATTACGATCGGAGCGATGATTTCTCCGTCGATATTCGGGTTTTCTTCTTTTGTGTCGATTTGCTTTTCGGAGCGCACACGCTGTCTTGTAATCTGGATCAGGCCGAATTTGCTTGGAGGCAGAATTTTATGTTTAGCTTTATCACGCAGCATTTCTGTTTTTAAATGTTCGTACAGAATTCTGCGGTGATCAGGATTGGGCATGTCAATGAAATCAACGACAATGATCCCTCCCATATCCCGAAGCCTTAGTTGCCTTGCAATTTCGGTGGCTGCCATTTTATTAACGTTCAGAGCGTGTTCCTTATTGGTTGCTGCTGAAGAAATATTCGGTCCGGAATTTACATCCACAACATGAAGTGCTTCTGTATGTTCGATGACAAGATAGGCTCCTTTAGAACTCGGAATGTTGACGAATTTTCCGAAGCTTTGTTTCAGTTGCTTTTCAACATTGTAATATTCCAGCAAAGGAATATGCGAATCGTAAAACTGAACGATGTTTTTGCGTTCCGGAGCTATAACTTCGATATACTCTTTCATTTCGCTTACCATTTGTTCATCATCACAAATGATGCTTACGAAATCCTGATTGAAGTTATCTCTCAGAATAGCAGAAGCTTTGTTTTCTTCGCTGAGGACTTTGCTCGGGATTTTTTGCTTCTGGATGTTCTTAAAAGTAGTTTCCCATTTCTGAATCAGGGAATTCATATCATTATGAAGTTCTGCTACTTTTTTGCCTTCGGCAACGGTTCTGATGATCACGCCAAAGCCTTCAGGTTTAATACTTTCAATAAGCGTGCGCAAACGTTCTTTTTCTTCCGAAGTCCTGATTTTTTTTGAAATCGAAACTTTGTTGTCAAAAGGGATTAATACGAGAAAACGCCCAGTGAGAGAGAGTTGTGTGGAAATTCTCGGTCCTTTTGTAGAGATGGGTTCTTTTGTAATCTGAATGAGAACAACATCGTCTTTTGCCAGCACTTTATCGACAGTCCCGTGTTTGTCGATTTCTTTTTGTATTTCAAAATTTTTAAGCCCTGAAGACTGCTGTTTTTTTGAAAAGGAATCTTTAATGAATTTTTTGTAGCTCAGAAAATCGGGTCCGAGATCCTGATAGTGTAAGAAAGCATCCTTTTCGTAGCCGATGTTTACAAAAGCCGAATTAAGGTTCGGAGCCAGTTTTTTTACTTTTCCCAGAAATAAATCACCTACAACGAATTCTTTTTTGTCTTCCTCTTCGTGAAGTTCAAAAAGCCTTCCGTCTTCGAGCAGCGCAATCTTGGTGCGCTCATCTTCATAAGAAACGATAAGTTCTTTCTTCATGCTCATTTATTTATAGGGTTAATAATGCTTGTATTGGAGCTTTTTTAGAAAAAAACAGAATTCCCCAAAAACAAAAATATAGTTAATGAAATTATAAAAAATCACCAACTATATTCTTTATGATTTAGGAAAAAATTATTTTTTCTTATGTCTGTTCGCTCTTCTTCTTTTCTTTCTCTTGTGAGTAGCTACCTTGTGTCTTTTTCTTTTCTTTCCGCTTGGCATAATATATAATTTTTTTACTTGTTAATATTCAGTTTAGTATGATCCGATTATTTTACTGCTACTTTGGTTTTCACTTTTTCAGTGAAAGACTTAGAAGGTTTGAAAGCCGGGATATTATGAGCCGGGATTTCGATTGCTGTATTTTTAGAGATATTTCTTCCTGTTTTAGCTGCTCTGGTTTTGATGATGAAAGAACCGAAACCTCTTAAATAAACGTTGTCACCATTGTACATTGACGTTCTGATCTCCTGCATGAAAGCTTCAATAACTTTTTGAGTTTCGTTTTTTTCGGTTCCCAATTTGTTTGAAATTGTGTTTACCAATTCTGCCTTTGTCATTTCCTTTATTTATTTATAATTTTTTTGGTCTGCAAATTTATGTAAAAAAATTGAAAATAAGCAAATTAGTGGAAATATTTTTGTCAGATGGTTTTGAATATGTGCGGATTAAAAAAATATTTAGCAGTAGATTTTTTAAAGTTATATTTAGTAGTTTTGCAGTAATTTTTTAAAACATCCGGAATGAAAAAAAATGTACTTTTTGTTGCAGGACTTACCTCTTCAATATTTGCTTTCGGGCAGAATACCGAAAATCTGATTAAAGAATTCGGTACTCAAAACGAAAAAAACCAGGAGAAGTTTGAGCAGACTCTTCTTAAAAATACTGCAAAGACAGATGCAGAAGCCGTAAAAGATGAGCAGTCAAGATTAGCTGGCTTCGCTGGCGAAATACCTGTTTTTCTGCAGACAGACGATACAAGGGCAAACCGCAGTGCCAATGTTGTAGCCTTGCAACAAGGAACTCTGTCAGGGTTAAATAATACTCCGATTCAAGGATCAGGAATGAATATTCTCGTCATGGATGGCGGGAAAATTTTTGATAAACATAACGAATTTGGCGCTTCAGAAGGTGTAATTACTACCCAGCGAATTTTTGATAAAGAGAATGGAACTGTTGCGTATGCAAATCATGCAACCAATGTTGCGGGAATAATCGGAGCTATTGGCGTAGGCAGTTTTTCAGCCCCTTACGGAGCAAATGCTGCCAGAGGTGTTTTAACAAAAGTGAATTTTGACAGTTATTCATTTAGTTCTACAGCTTTGGGAACCAATTATCAAAAATTAGCTGCGGCTACTACGGCTAATGTTTCCAATCATTCCTATGGTGTTAATTTGGGATGGGTAAGAATAACTGCCGGAAATACCACCACTACTTATCCAAATGTAGGATATTATTGGGTTGCCGATTATACTCTTAATGCTGAAGATACTTACTCAGGGAGTTACGGAACGAATGATGCGAATTTCGACGCCATTGTATATGATAATCCAAACCAGATTGTTGTAAAATCATCAGGAAACTATTACGGAATTGGCCCGGGTTCTTCAGATGCAAAATTTAAATGGAGTGGCTCACAAGGAAAATATGTTCCTTTCGAAGATGGAGATGTAATTCCTGCTGCCAATTGCAGCCAAGGATATTATTGCATTGGTTGGGGCTCTTTAGCTAAAAATGTTATTGTGGTCGGAGCAACTGATCAGCTGACGACATCAAATAATATTT
>DAMDNI010000241.1:0-4119 GCA_032083825.1 Bergeyella sp.
ATAATTGTTCATTTTTAACAAATCAATAAATTTTATTTTTTTAAGTGTTTTTTTTTAGATAACAATATTAATAATTTTTTTAGGAACTATTATTACTTTTTTAGGATTATTTCCGTCCAGCTGCTGCTGAATTTTATCATGCTTCATTGCGATTTCTTCGATCTGTTTTGCATCAAGATCTGCCGATAAAAGCAGTTTAAACTTCATTTTGCCGTTGAAACTTACGGGGTATTCAATTTCATCTTCAACAAGATATGCTTCGTTTAATATAGGAAACGCTTCGAATTCAATTGAAGTATTGTGTCCCAACAAGCTCCAAAGCTCTTCGCAAATATGTGGTGCATAAGGTGAAATGATGACTGCAAGAGGTTCGAGAATCGCTCTTTTATTGCACTTCAATTTCTGCAATTCATTTACCGCAATCATAAATGAAGATACAGAGGTATTGAAAGAAAAATGTTCAATATCATAAACCACTTTCTTGATCAATGTATGCAGAACCTTGTATTCCTCTTTCGTTGGCTCTTCATCAGAAACAGAAAATTGATCTCCATCAAAATACAGATTCCAGAATTTTTTCAGGAAACCATAAACTCCGCTTAGACCTTGAGTGTTCCAAGGCTTGGATTGCTCCAATGGACCTAAGAACATTTCATACAATCTTAAACCGTCTGCTCCGTATTCTTCGCAGATATCATCTGGGTTTACAACATTGTATTTAGACTTAGACATTTTTTCTACTTCACGCTCACAGATATATTTGCCATTTTCTAAAATAAATTCAGCATCATTAAATTCCGGTCTCCATTTTTTAAATGCTTCTACATCTAATTCGTTAGTATATTTTACATTATTACCACTTCCTTCAGTCTTTAATAATGAAATATCAACATGTAAATATTGTACAGGTGAATTTTTAAGTAATTTAATGAATTCATCACCACCTCTATCAAGTAAGCTTTGAGGTATTATATTAATATACTCTCCTCTTTCCCATAAGGTATATGGTATATAAATATTAGGTAGTTGATCTTTCTTATTCTTACCTTCGTTATAAAATGACACAGCACTCAATCTATATGCAAAAGCACTCATCCCCAAAATCATCCCTTGATTAATCAACTTTTGGAAAGGCTCATCATTTTTAATATATCCTCTGTCTTTTAAGAACATATTCCAGAAACGAGAATATAATAAGTGACCGGTTGCGTGCTCGCTACCTCCGATATATAAATCTACCTGTCCCCAATAATCTGACAATTCTTTTTTACAGAAAACCTCATCATCATTCGGATCCATATATCTTAGGAAATACCAAGAACTTCCCGCCCAACCCGGCATTGTAGATAATTCTAATGGGAAAACAGTTTTTTCGTCAATTAAATTGGTATCAACAATTTTTTGGTTCGCTTCGTCCCAAGCAAAAGTTTTTGCATTTCCTAATGGTGGATCTCCATCTTCTGTTGGCAAATATTTTTCAACTTCTGGAAGTTCCAAAGGCAATGCAGAAGTCGGCAATGTATAAGGCATTCCATCCTTATAATATATAGGAACTGGTTCTCCCCAATATCTTTGTCTTGAGAAAATCGCATCACGCTGTCTGTAATTCGTAGTTCCGTGACCGATTCCTTTATTTTCGATTTCAGAAATTATTTTTGATTTTGCATCATTATAATTTAATCCATTCAGGAAATCTGAGTTTACGCAAACAGAATCTTTAGAATCAAAAGATTTTTCCTGAACGTCTTCTTCTGTTTCTACAACTTTTTTAATGTCAAGATTAAATTTCTTTGCAAATCTGTGATCGCGTTCATCGTGTGCAGGAACAGCCATTACAGCTCCCGTTCCGTAACCCATCAAAACGTAATCTGAAATATAGATTGGCATTTTTTCTCCGCTGAACGGATTAATTGCATAACTTCCTGTGAAAGCACCTGAAACGTTTTTCACGTCAGACATTCTGTCTCTTTCGGTTTTTTTGGAAGTTTCTTCAATATAAGTATCTACTTCTGCTTTTTGAGCATCTGTAGTAATTGTTTCTACTAAAGGATTTTCAGGAGCCAAAACCATAAAAGTTGCTCCGAAAATTGTATCAGGCCTTGTTGTGAAAACCTCAACGATTTCGTCATGACCTTCAACATTAAATCTAACCTGTGCTCCCTGAGATTTTCCGATCCAGTATTCTTGTGAATCTTTCAAAGGTTGTGGCCAGTCAAGGGTTTTTAAACCTTGCAATAATCTTTCAGAGTAAGCAGAAATTCTCATGCTCCACTGCATCATTTTCTTTTGGAAAACAGGGAAACCTCCCCTTTCAGATTTTCCATCTTTTATTTCGTCATTTGCCAAAACTGTTCCTAAAGCAGGACACCAGTTTACAGTCGTTTCCGCTCTGTACGCCAAACGATAATTTAAAAGAATATCTTCTTTATCGATTTCAGAAGCAGAATTCCATTCTTCTGCCGTGAAATTTAATTCATCATTTTGATTGGCATTTAAGCCTTCTGTTCCTTTTTCTTCAAAATGTTTAATTAAAGTAGAAATAGATTCTGCTTTATCCGTATCCTTATTATACCAAGAGTGGAACAACTCAATGAAAATCCATTGTGTCCATTTATAATAAGAAGCGTCAGAAGTTCTTACTTCTCTGCTCCAGTCGAAAGAAAAACCGATTTTTCTTAACTGCTCTTCGTATCTATTGATATTTTGTTCAGTCGTAATTGCCGGATGCGTTCCTGTCTGGATCGCATATTGTTCTGCCGGAAGCCCAAAACTATCATAACCAATCGGATGAAGGACGTTAAAACCCTGATGTCTTTTGTATCTCGCATAGATATCGGAAGCAATATAACCGAGCGGATGTCCCACATGAAGTCCTGCTCCCGAAGGATAAGGAAACATATCGAGGACGTAAAATTTAGGTTTATCGGTTGTATCGGAAGTTTTGTACGTTTGATTGTCTTCCCAATATTTCTGCCACTTTTTCTCTATCTGCTGATGATCGTAAAACATTCTGTGAATTAAGAATTAATAATGAATAATTTTTTTAAGGTTCACAAAGTTAAGATTTTGAGAGGAAATGACAATTTTAATTTTTTCCATATCATTTGAGTTCCATTGAACAAGTCTTTCCTCTTTATTCTTTTATCATCAAGTCTATATATTTATATTTGCAAAAAACAAAGAATGCCTGAGGTTTCTATTATTACACCAAGCTATAATTCTTCAAAATTTCTGAATCAAACCATCCAATCTGTCCTCAGCCAGACTTTCACTGATTGGGAATGGCTGATTACCGATGATTGCTCAAGTGATAATTCCGTAGAAATTCTTGAAAGCACTAATGATGCCCGTATTAAAATTTTTAAAACTATTAAAAATGGAGGTGCAGGACATGCCAGAAATATTTCTCTCGAAAATGCAACCGGAAGATTTATTACTTTTCTGGATGCGGATGATTTTTGGGAACCTGATTTTCTCGAAGAAATGGTGCGCTTCATGAAAAAAGAAAAAGCAGAGCTGGCCTATTCCAATTATGCGAGATGTGATGAGAATCTAATCCCGAAAATCGAAGATTTCAAAGCAGATAAAGAAGTGACCTTCAATAATCTTCTAAAAACATGCAGGCTTTCTTTACTTTCATCCATGTACGATTCTCAAAGAGTCGGGAAAGAATATTTTCCGGAAGGCAGCAAGCGTGAAGATCATGTCATGTGGCTGAATCTTCTGAAAAAAATACCATCCGGAAAACCGCTTCCTAAAACCATGGCAAAATATAGAATGCATGCCAGCAGCATCTCCAGAAAAAAGACCAACATTATGAAAGATCAATATCTGGTTTATAAAGATTATATGAAATTTTCAACCCTGAAATCCTTGTATTATACTGCAAACTGGGCTTTTAACGGGTTTAAAAAGTATTCGAAATTCTTCAACTAATTTTCTGATAAAATTTTTTTCAATACAATTTCTGCGGAGTTGGGCTGAGATTGTACAAATTCACCTGCTTTTTCTCCCATTGATTTGAGTATTTCAGGATTTTTCAGTAATTCATCAATGTATTTCGAGGCATAGAATTCGTCTTCAAAAGATTTTCCACCTTTGCTTAGAATCAAATTGTCA
>DAMDNI010000242.1:0-4079 GCA_032083825.1 Bergeyella sp.
AACACAAATGACGAAAAATTACAAAAGATGAAAAAAAGTTTTTAAGCCATTTCAACACCAGATGTTTTAATGGCTTTTTTATTTAACTTATAAACTCATTTAAAGTTAAATACTAAATCATAAAGAAAGTTTTCATGGTTATGGGTTCAATTTGAACCAAAAAAAATCCCCTTTCTGATCGAAAGGGGATTTGTTATTCTAAAGCTTTAGTTAGTACATTTTTTCTTTAAGCTCTTTAATCTTTTTATCTGAAAGATATTCATCATAGGTCATATCTCTATCAATCACTCCTTTCGGCGTTAATTCGATCACACGGTTACAAACAGTCTGAAGCAATTCGTGGTCATGAGAAGCCAAGAGAATATTTCCTTTAAAGTTTGATAAAGAGTTATTCAACGTAGTAATACTTTCCAAATCCAAGTGGTTGGTCGGCTCGTCTAAAAGCAAAACATTTGCTTTCTGAAGCATCATCCTGCTGAACATGCAGCGCATTTTTTCACCTCCTGAAAGTACTGTACAGGATTTCAAAGCTTCATCTCCTGAGAAAAGCATTCTTCCCAAAAACCCTCTCATGAATTCTTCATGTCTTTCTTCATCTGTTTTTGTGAACTGTCTCAGCCAGTCTACAAGGTTGATGTCTTGCTGGAAAAATTCAGTATTATCTAAAGGCATGTGAGATTGGTTGGTCGTAACTCCCCAATTGTACTCTCCTTTATCTGCTTTTGCATTGCCTGCAATAATTTCAAAAAACTCTGTAATTGCTAATGAATTTTTAGAAATGATCGCAACCTTATCGCCTTTTTTCAATTTGAAATCCACTTTACTGAAAAGAAGCTCTCCGTCTTTGGATTTTTCTAAATCTTTTACTTCGAGAATCTGGTCTCCGGCTTCACGTTCCATTTCGAAAATAATAGCAGGATAACGTCTTGATGAAGGTTTGATATCATCAATGTTCAGTTTGTCAATCATTTTCTTTCTTGCTGTTGCCTGCTTTGCTTTTGCGACGTTTGAGCTGAATCTTGCGATAAAGTCCTGTAATTCTTTTTTCTTTTCCTCTGCTTTTTTATTCGCCTGTGCTCTTTGCTTTGTTGCCAGCTGAGAAGCCTGATACCAGAAAGAATAATTCCCTGTATAAAGATTAAGTTTGGCATAATCCAAATCTCCGATATGTGTACAGACAGTATCTAAGAAGTGACGGTCGTGGGAAACAACGATCACGGTATTTTCGTAATCCGCTAAGAAATCTTCTAACCAAGAAATCGTATCAATATCCAGGTCATTGGTAGGCTCATCGAGAATCAGCACATCCGGATTTCCGAAGAGAGCCTGGGCAAGAAGGACTTTTACTTTGTCTTTATTCTCCAGTTCGCTCATCATTTGCCAGTGCATATCTTCTTTAATCCCTACATTCGAAAGCATGGTCTGCGCATCAGATTCTGCATTCCATCCACCCATTTCGTCATAGATAACACCTAATTCACCAGCTTTAATTCCGTCTTCATCAGAAAAATCTTCTTTTGCATATAATGCATCCATCTCTTCTTTGATCTCAAACAATTTTTTATTTCCTCTGAGAACTGTTTCAAGGACAGTGTAATTATCATAAGCAAAGTGATCCTGCTCTAAAACAGACATTCTTTTGCCGGGTTCAAGAGAAACGTTTCCGGTTGTAGGAACTTGTTTTCCGGTAAGAATTTTAAGGAATGTGGATTTCCCGGCACCATTTGCACCGATAATCCCATAACAATTCCCTTTTGAGAACATAATATTTACCTCATCAAAAAGTACTCTTTTTCCGAATTGTAAAGATAAATTGGATACTGTTAACATATAGTTTGTAAATTTGGTGCAAAATTACGAAAAGAATTTGTCTTTACAGAATGTAACCTGATATTAATGATTTCGGTATATTTTTGTCTTAATAGAAAGGCTTTCAGTAAATTTTAAAATCATATTTAAAAATTATATAAATTTAAATAGAATTAGATTTAGACATTTGTATAAACACGTTATGAAAATTGAAAAAAACGTAAATATTTTTAATAAAAGAGCAAGATTTGAATACGAACTTCTTGACGAAATAGAAGCCGGAATTGTGCTGACCGGAACCGAAATTAAATCTTTGCGATCCTCCAAAGCTTCTATAACAGAGTCGTTTTGTCAAATTATTGATGGAGAGCTTTATATTATAAATATGCTCATTGATGAATATAAGCTTGGTACATTTTATAATCATAAAACAAAAAGAGAAAGAAAACTGCTTCTTCATAAAAGAGAACTGGAAAAATTTGAAAGAAAGCTTAAAGATGCCGGAAATACGATAATACCATTAAAATTATATATCAATGATAAAGGAAAAGCAAAGGTTCTGATTTCGCTAGCAAGAGGAAAGAAACTATATGATAAAAGGGAAAGTATAAAAGACAGAGAAAATAAAAGAAATCTCGACAGGATACTTAAGAAAAGTTAAAAAATCCTTAAAAAACTTTGTATATAAGGAAAAATTGTATTTATTTTGCATTATCAATTATTTAATCATTTAATTCTATGAAAAATCTAAAATTAGGAATTTCAGCTTTGGCACTTACTGTTGCCTCAACTGTATTCGCTCAAACAACTACCAATCCATGGTTAATTGGAGTTGGTGCTCATGGAGTGAATCACGTTGCAGCTGGAGGTGGTTTAAGCAATTTTTTTGACAACCTTACAGGTAAGCAATTATGGAGCATCGATAATTATACTATCACCCCTCCATTGTCAAAATTAACTGTTGCAAGAAATTTAAATAAGTATTTAGTATTAGACTGGCAGACTTCTGTTGGCAATGTAGACAACAAAAGAATCGGTATGGATAAGGAATTCTTCCTTATGACTGGTCTTGGTCTTCAATTCAAAATCAATGGATTCTGGAATGAAGAGTCTTGGTTTGACCCATATGTAAGAGTTGGTGCTAATTATCTAAGACATGATTATACAGGCGTATCTCTTCCTCTTACTGATGTAAACGGTGACGGCTTTGGAGTTGATGCAAAAATGAAAGCAGATCATTTTGCTGTTAATGGAGGTTTAGGAGCAAACTTCTGGATCACTAAAAACTTTGGTCTAGGTGTTCAGGGAGATTATGTCTCTACTCCTCTTTATGACACTGATGCTGCAAATTTCTGGCAAGCTTCTGCTTCCATCCTATTCAGATTTGGAAATACCGACAGAGATAAAGACGGAATCTTGGATAAGGATGATGCTTGTCCTGATGAACCAGGTATTGCTTCTGAAGATCCTCAATTCAACGGATGTCCTGACAGAGACGGAGATGGAGTATTCGATAAAGTTGATGAATGTCCGGATGTAGCAGGTCCTGCTGAAAACAATGGTTGTCCTTGGCCAGATACTGACGGTGATGGTGTTCTTGATAAAGATGATGCTTGTCCTACAGTTCCAGGCCTTAGAGAATTCAACGGATGTCCTCCTCCTCAAAAACCAGTATCTGAAAGAGTTACTGAAACATTAAAAGACATCTTATTTGATTTCAATAAAGCTACTATAAACGCTCAATCTAATGGTAAATTAGATCAAGCTGCTACTATCATTAAAGATGCTCCTGCAGAGAACTTTGTAATCATTGGTATGACCGATAAAAAGGGTTCTGATACTTACAATTTGAATTTATCTAGACAAAGAGCTGCTGCTGTTGTTAAAGCTCTTGAAACAAGAGGTGTTAACCCAGCTGTATTGAAATCTATTGGAATAGGTTCTCAAGAAGCTACAGTTCCTGCAACTGCTTCTGATGCTGAGAGACAAGTAGATAGAAAAGTAATTGTAAGAGCAATTTCTGGCGCAGAATGGGATACTTATAAAAAATCTGACATTCCTGCAGCTCCTGCTAAGAAAAAAACAGCTACTAAAAAGAAAAAGTAATTAAACTTTTCTAAATAATTAAAACGTCCTCAACAGAGGGCGTTTTTTTATTGTAACAAATTCATTATTTTTGCAGTCTAAATTCTAAAATTTATGGGACGTGCGTTCGAATATAGAAAAGCTTCTAAAATGGCCCGTTGGGACAAAATGGCCAAAACATTTTC
>DAMDNI010000243.1:0-4018 GCA_032083825.1 Bergeyella sp.
GTGAGCAGAACCTACCATTCTTACTGTAGAAGTAGAACAGTTTTGTTCGTGATCTGCGTGTAGAATTAATAATTTGTCTAGTGCAGCTACAACTACTGGATCAATTTCGAACTCTTCGTATGGTTTTCTGAAAGTCATTTTGTAGAAATTTTCTACATAATTAAGCCTGTTGTCACCATGATTAAGTGGTAAACCGTTTTTCTTTCTGTATGTCCATGCACAAAGATGTGAAAATTTAGCAATCAGCATATCGGCAGCATGATCCAAATCTTCAACTGATCTGACGTCTACGGCTTTAGGATTGAATGCTGTAAGCGCAGAAGTAAGGGCTGATAAAACTCCCATAGGGTGAGCAGAACGAGGGAATGCATCAATAATTTTTTTCATTTCTTCTGCAATGAAATTGTAATTTTTGATGTCTTTTTCAAACCCTTCAAATTGGGTTTTGTTTGGTAATTCTCCTTTCAATAAAAGATACATTACCTCTGTAAAATTGGACTTTTCAGCAATTTGCTCAATAGGATAACCTCTGTAAAAAAGTTCACCTTTATCCCCGTCCAAATAAGTAACTTCACTGATGGTAGCACCTGTGTTTTTATATCCTAAGTCTAAGGTAATAAGACCAGTCTGATCTCTCAGCTTAGATATATCTATACCTCGGTCACCTATGGTGCTTTCTATAATTGGATATTCGTAAGAATTTCCATCATAGTTCAATACTACTTTATTATCTGACATTTTTTGAAATATTTTTCGTTAAATATAATCAAATAGTTTGAAACCTCAAAAGTGATTTACATTATACAATCATTAAAAAATTCTATTAGAAAAGTTTGTTTTTTAAATCTTTTTTTTGATTACACGCAAAATCTTAAGTCGCTGATTAATAATATGAAACAAAAAAAAGCATTTGAATTTAATCAAATGCTTTGCATATTATTTTTAGTAAATAATTATCTTTTTACTTTAAAGGCATCTAATCCTGGGAAAATTGCAGTTTCTCCAAGAGCTTCTTCGATTCTCAAAAGCTGGTTATATTTCGCCATTCTGTCAGAACGCGAAGCAGAACCTGTTTTGATTTGCCCGCAGTTACATGCTACTGCTAAATCAGCAATTGTTGCATCTTCTGTTTCTCCTGAACGGTGAGACATTACGGATGTATATTTATTATGCTGAGCCATTTGAACTGCTGCTAAAGTTTCGGAAAGGGAACCAATCTGGTTTACTTTCACAAGGATAGAATTTGCAATTCCTTCTTTCACTCCTTTTGCAAGTCTTTCAACATTGGTTACAAATAAGTCATCACCAACAAGCTGTACTCTGTCACCGATTTTTTCAGTTAATAGTTTCCAACCATCCCAATCGTTTTCCTGCATTCCGTCTTCAATTGAAATAATCGGATATTTGTTTACTAATTCTGTAAGGTAAGAAACCTGCTCGCTGCTTGTAAACTGCGCAGAATCCGGAGTCTGGAATTTTCTGTAATCATAAATTCCGTCTTTATAAAATTCTGAAGAAGCGCAGTCTAATGCAATCATTACATCATCACCCGGCTTATATCCTGCTTTTTCAATTGCTTTAAGCAAAGTATCCAAAGCATCTTCTGTTCCTGCAAAAGTTGGTGCAAAACCACCTTCGTCACCAACAGCTGTTGATAAACCTCTTGAATGAAGTATAGATTTAAGATTATGGAAAATTTCAGTTCCTTTTCTCAAAGCATGGGAGAAAGAATCTGCTTTTACCGGCATAATCATAAATTCCTGAAAAGCAATCGGGGCATCAGAGTGAGAACCTCCATTGATGACATTCATCATCGGAACAGGAAGTGTATTTGCGTTTACACCACCAACGTATTTGTAAAGCGGCATTTTCAATTCGTTTGCGGCTGCTTTTGCGGCTGCTAAAGAAACTCCAAGGATAGCATTTGCGCCTAGGTTTCCTTTATTATTAGTCCCGTCAAGATCAATCATGATCTGATCGATAAGATTCTGTTCAAATACGGAAATGCCAATAATTTCAGGGGCAATCGTTTCTCTTACATTTTCTACAGCCTTCAAAACTCCTTTTCCCAAAAATTCTGAACCTCCGTCACGAAGTTCTACTGCCTCATGCTCTCCTGTAGAAGCTCCTGAAGGAACAGCTGCACGTCCCATTGCTCCGCTTTCTGTAAAAACATCTACTTCAATTGTAGGATTACCTCTTGAATCAAGAATTTGCCTTGCTTCAATGTAAGAAATATAACTCATTGTTTTTAATTTTAATGTGGTACAAAATTACTTAATTTTAAACAAATCTAAAGTGATTTGCATATGATTTTAGTATGATTTTTGATGTGTTTAAGAAAATTTAATCCAATGAAGAAAATACTTCTTTCTGCAGTTTTACTTTCGGTGATCGTAGCCTGCAAAAAATCAACAGACGGTAATACAGGCATTGTTAAAAATACTGAAGAAAGTATCGTCACAAACGAAAATGGCAGAATTGACAGTGCCAGCGCCGAAAGCACAACAACAGAGATAAATGGAAAAACAGAGAAAGAAGAAACCCGGAGTTACAAAGCCTCCAACGGAAACCGAGCAAATATTGTTCTTTTCAGTTCTGCTAAAGAAAATACGATGACGATTCGTGCAAACGGGCAGAAATATCAACTCGACAAGAAATCTTCTACCGAGTATGAAAGAAATGGGGTAAAGGCTGAAATAAAAGGTGATTCGCTTTTTATCATTCAGGGTGATAATGTGATTTCTTTGGTAAGAGATTTATAAGATTTTATATTAAATCCGATTCACCATAAAAAAGCCGTTCAAAAAATTTTGAACGGCTTTTCATTTATCTGAAAAAATCTTAATTATTCCTCAGTTTTTTCCCCAGCTGTATCAGCTTTTGGTTCTTCAGCAGCTTCTTCAGCTTTAGCTTCTGCTACCGGAGCTGCTTCTACAACTGCAGTTTCAGCTTTTTTTGCAGTAGTTGATCTTCTGCTTCTTCTGGTTGCTTTTTTCTCTTCAGCATTTGGGTTGTAAAGCTCGTTGAAGTCTACCAATTCGATAAGAGCAGTATCAGCAGCATCACCAGGACGGAATCCTGTTTTGATGATTCTTGTATATCCTCCGTTTCTTTCAGCGATTTTCGGAGCAATCGTTCTGAAAAGTTCAGTAACTGCTTCTTTACTCTGAAGGTAAGAGAAAACTGTTCTTCTGTTATGGGTAGTATCTTCTTTAGCTTTAGTTAAGATTGGTTCAACATATACTCTTAAAGCTTTTGCTTTTGCAACAGTAGTGTTGATTCTTTTATGCTCGATAAGAGAACAAGCCATATTAGAAAGCAAAGCGCTTCTGTGAGAAGCTGTTCTTCCTAAGTGATTGATTTTTTTACCGTGTCTCATTGTTAATTAATTATCAGCGTCAAGTTTATATTTTGCAACGTCGAAACCGAAGTTTAGACCTTTTGAATGCACTAATTCTTCAAGTTCCGTCAAAGATTTCTTACCGAAATTTCTGAATTTCATCAAATCAGACTTACTATAAGAAACTAATTCTCCAAGGGTTTCTACTTCTGCAGCTTTCAGACAGTTCAGGGCTCTTACGGAAAGATCCATATCTGCTAACTTAGATTTTAGAAGTTGTCTTGTGTGAAGGGTTTCTTCGTCGTATTGGATAGATGCTTTTACAGCTTCAGTTTCAAGGGTAATTCTCTCATCAGAGAACAGCATGAAATGATAGATTAATATCTTAGAAGCTTCTGTTAAAGCATTTTGAGGACTGATGGAACCATCAGTTTCAATATCCAATATCAGTTTTTCGTAGTCTGTTTTTTGCTCTACACGATAATTTTCAACCGCATACTGAACTTTTTTGATCGGGGTAAAGATAGAATCAATCGCAATAGTTCCGACAGGAGCATTGTTTGATTTATTCTGTTCTGAAGGAACGTATCCTCTACCTTTTTCAATGTTGAAAGTAATTTCAAAATTGACATCTTTGTTCAGGTTGCAGATCACCAAATCAGGATTTAAAATTTC
>DAMDNI010000244.1:0-3918 GCA_032083825.1 Bergeyella sp.
ACACGCAAATGAAATCAGGGTTGGCGGAACATTGATATCTAAATACGTTCCGCTCATCGAATCTTTTCCGCCGATTGCAGCCAGACCGAAATTTACCTGAGCATCATACGCTCCTAAAAGCGAAGCAAGAGGTTTTCCCCATTTTTCCGAATTATTTCCTAACTTTTCAAAATATTCCTGGAAACTCAGGCGGATTTTTTTATAATCACCACCCATTGCAACAATTTTTGCGATACTTTCTACAACGGCATTTGCGGCTCCAATCATTGAGTTTGATGAAGAAATATCTGCATCAAATCCCCAGCTTGCAAGCGAAACGGTTTCTACATTTTCTGCATTCAGCACAGGTAATGTCTGAACGCTTCCTTCCATCTCTGTGAGTTGATTTTTACCACCTAAAGGCATGGCAACAGTGGTTCCTCCGACTGAAGAATCAAACATTTCGAGAAGCCCTTTTTGGGAAGCTGAATTTTTATCGGAAAGAATTTTAATAAAATTCTCTTTATTGAATTCTATAGATTGATTTTCAACATTCTGAAGATGCGAAACTGTAACATCCTGAGATTTGGAGCATCCGTTAGAATTTAAAAATTCCCGGCTCAGATCTACGATTTTCTGTCCTTTCCAGTACATTTGCATTCTTCCGGAATCGGTAACTTTTGCAACTTGTACTGCTTTTATATTTTCTTTTTCACAGAATTGTATGAATTGATCTTTATCTGCTGCATCAATGACCACCGCCATTCTTTCCTGAGATTCGGAAATGGCGAGTTCGGTTCCGTTCAATCCGTCATATTTTAAGGGTAAAATATCCAGATTGATTTCGAGGGAGTCTGCAATTTCACCAATGGCTACTGAAACGCCGCCGGCTCCGAAATCGTTGGATTTTTTGATTAAAGTTGTCACGTCAGGATTTCTGAATAAGCGCTGGATTTTTCTTTCTTCAACCGCATTTCCCTTCTGAACTTCCGTAGAAAGCGTATGAATAGAAGTTTCGTCCTGTTCTTTTGAGCTTCCGGTTGCACCGCCAACTCCATCTCTTCCGGTTGCACCACCTAAGAGAATTACCACATCTCCATTTTCTGGATGTTCTCGTCTTACCCAATCTTTAGGAACGGCCCCAACCACAAAACCAACTTCCATTCTTTTGGCTTTGTAGCCTTCATGATAAATTTCGTTGACTAAAGTTGTGGCTAAACCAATTTGATTCCCGTAAGAAGAATATCCGTTTGCTGCCTGTTTTGAAATTGTTCTCTGCGGAAGTTTCCCGGGCAAAGTTTCAGAAATTGGTTCCAAAACATCAGCTGCGCCGGTTAAACGCATCGCCTGATATACGAAAGCTCTTCCTGATAACGGATCGCGGATTGCTCCTCCTAAACAAGTGGAAGCTCCTCCAAAAGGTTCAATTTCTGTCGGGTGATTATGCGTTTCGTTTTTGAATAACAAATACCAGGGCTCTTTTTTACCGTCAAATTCGGCTTCGATTTCAATGGTACACGCATTGATCTCGTCGGAAACAACAAGGTTTTCGAGATTTCCGGTTTTATGAAAATATTTAGCTGCAACAGTTGCAAGATCCATTAAGGAAATCGGTTTCAGCTCGCGACCGAGAAATTTTCTTTTTTCAATATAATCATCAAAAATCAGCTGTAAAGTGTGTCTAAAATCACCTTCAAATTTGATGTCGGTAAGCTCAGTTTCAAAAGTGGTATGACGGCAATGATCACTCCAATAGGTATCGAGAACTTTAAGCTCGGTTTCGGTCGGATTTCTTTGTTCAGTTTTAAAATAAGCCTGAATAAATTCCAGATCATCAAGGCCAAAGGCAAAACCATGATCTTGATAAAAACTTTTCAGCTCTTCTGTATTGAATTCAATAAAGCCTTCGTGAACTAAAACAGGATCAGGATTTTCCTGAGCAGGAATTTCAAGAACGGCAAGATCTTTTTCCTGACTTTCAACCTTATTGATTAAATGATTTTTTATTTTTTCCAGCTCATTTTCAGAGATATCCGAAAGCTCGATCAACTTTCCGCTTCTTACAACAGAATTTTCGATCCCGGTTAACAAAGCGATGCACTGCTGCGCAGAATCTGCCCGCTGATCGTATTGGCCGGGAAGAAATTCGGTAGCGAAATGTATAGATTCCGAAGGATTTGTTTCATGAAGAATATCGGTCACAGGATCGACAAAAGTTGAATTTACTATTTTTGAAAATTCGTTTTCGGATAAGCCAAAAACGTCATAAACATTATATACTTTTACGTTTTGGATATGGGGAACGATATTTTTGATTTCATTAAAAATCTTAGGGCTTTCCACATCGAAAAGCATTCTTTTTTCTACGAAAATTCTTTTCTTATCAGACATCAGGTGTCAGTATTTAGGTATTAGGTTTATTTAAATTCAATAAAAAATGCAGCCGACGAGACTGCATGATTCTTTATACTTTCAGATCAGCTTCAAGACCAATGAGGCCGGAATATTTGTCTAAAATCGGCTGGGCTTCATTTGCGATGAATTCTTCTGTCTGAATCGGGGCAAAGCCGATGAAATTCTTCGGATCAAGAACTTCTTTTATTTTTGATTTATCCATTTTCAGGGAATTATCATTCATAATTCTCTCAATCAGGTCATTTTCTTTTCCTTCCATTTTTACTTTTCTGGAAGCTTCCATTGAATGAACCCTGATAATTTCGTGAATTTCCTGACGGTCTCCGCCTGCTTTCACTTCTTCCATAATGATGTATTCAGTCGCCATAAAAGGAAGTTCTTCCATAATATGTTTATTGATGCGATTTTCATACACTACCAAGCCATCCATAATATTATTCCAAATAAGTAAAATTGCATCAATTGCCAAAAATGATTGTGGAATTGTCAATCTCTTGTTTGCAGAATCATCTAAAGTTCTTTCAAACCACTGGGTCGAAGCTACCATTGCCGAGCTTGAGGAAAGCGACATTACATATTTTGCTAAAGCTCCGATTCTTTCGGAACGCATCGGATTTCTTTTATACGCCATTGCTGATGAACCGATCTGGTTTTTCTCAAAAGGCTCTTCAATTTCTTTTAAGTTCTGAAGAAGGCGTAAATCATTGGTGAATTTATGTGCTGACTGCGCAATATTGGACAATAAAGCCATTGCTTTGGCATCAATTTTCCTGTCATACGTTTGTCCGGAAACACCGAACACTTTTTCAAAACCAAATCTTCGGGAAAGTTCCTTATCAAGATGCTTTACTTTAGAATAATCTCCGTTGAAAAGCTCAAGAAAACTTGCGGCAGTTCCTGTAGTTCCTTTTACACCACGGAATCTTAATGTGTCTAAGAAAAATTCCAGTTCTTCAAAATCAAGAATTAATGACTGAAGCCAAAGTGTTGCTCTTTTCCCAACAGTTGTCAGCTGCGCAGGCTGGAAATGTGTAAAGCCTAAAGTCGGGACGTCTTTATATTTCAGGGCAAAATCAGAAAGTTTTTTGATCACATTGACCAATTGTTTCCTTAAAATTAAAAAACCGTCACGAATCTGAATCAGATCCGTATTGTCGCCTACAAAAGCGGAAGTTGCGCCTAAATGAATAATCCCTTTTGCAGAGGAAGCAACATCGCCATACGTGTGAACATGCGCCATCACATCATGACGGAACTTTTTCTCATATTCTGCTGCTTTTTCGAAATCGATATTTTCTGCATGTTCGTTGAGTTCGGCAATTTGTTCATCCGTGATTTCGAGGCCTAAATCTTTTTCGATTTCGGCAAGTGCAATCCAAAGTTTCCTCCATGTTCTGAACTTGCAGTTTGGGGAAAAATTATAGAGCATTTCCTCACTTGAATAGCGTTCTTCAAGAGGATTTTTGTAGGAATTCATTCTTTTCTTTTTACTTTTTTATTAGATAGGGCAAATTTACACAAATA
>DAMDNI010000245.1:0-2777 GCA_032083825.1 Bergeyella sp.
CCTTTTTATGGAAACCGATCCGGAAAAAATTGATGTCAACATACATCCTCAAAAAACAGAAGTAAAATTTGAGGATGAACACCTGATTTTTGCCCTTCTTCGTTCTACCATTAAGAAATCTATCGGGATTTATAATATCGCACCAAGCCTTGATTTTGAAAGAGATCCTGCAATGGACAGCTTTTTCCCCAATCCAAGAACATCTGCTTCTGCTCAAAATATAAAAATCCCTGAAATTACAGTTGACAGAAGTTTTAATCCGTTTGAAGAAGAAACGGAAAACAAACATATTGAAATTCAGAATCTTGCAGAAATGTATCATCAGAATATTTCTGCTGCTCCTTCAAAAATCAATTTGTTTGAAGATGAGGATTTCGATGAAGATCTCATGAGGCTTCCAAATGGATATTGGGTTTTTAATAAAGGTGAAAAAACATTATTGCTGGATTTAGGAAGAATGCATCGATTGATTGTTTCTCAAAAAAATTCTGTTTCCAAAAAAAACAGCAACAGCCATCCTTTGCTTTTTTCTCTGGAGTATCACATGAACGAAATTGAAAAAAATAAATACCGTTCCATCAAAAAATATTTGCCGGAACTAGGTTTTGAAATGAGCGTTGCCCATGAAAACGTTTTGAGGATCGAAACCGTTCCCGAAGGTCTAAAAGAAACCAAAGTGATGAAATTCTTAGAAGATCTTTTTGAAATTCTTGACTACAGAACGGAAGAAGAATTCTTGCAATTTTACAACAATCAGTGGAACAAAATGCAAAGCAAATCGCGTTTTGATTTTATTTATAAAAATGATGCTGAACAGGTGATTAAAGATTTTACCAATCTCGGCTTTCCGGAATTTTTGCCTGACGGCAAACGCTGTTTTTACGAATTACCGCTGGAAGAACTCAAAAATAAATTTTAAAACATGTTTCCAAAACTTACTCCTGTCACCAAAAATATAGTGATCATCTGTGCTGTGGTTTACCTGATTACAAATTTGGTTGATCCCGTATATCTTTATCGGCTTCTGTCTGCTTATTATCCTTTTTCTCCGAATTTCAAATCATGGCAGATTATTACTCACATGTTTATGCATGCCCCTCTGAATGATACCTCCGGAGTCGGAATTATGCATATTCTTTTTAACATGCTTACATTATGGAGTTTTGGGCCAATTTTAGAACAGATTCTGGGACCTAAAAAATTCACCATTCTTTATTTTGCAAGCGGTTTAGGCTCTTTCATTTTATTTAATCTTTGGAATTTTTATGAAATCCACCAGCTTACACAACTATTGGCTTCAGAAGGAATAAATGTTGCAGAAATCTTCCATAAAGCAGATTTTAATTATAACGGAACGGATAATAAATTATACGCAAAAACAGCCGAAGGACTTCAAAGCGCACAGCAGCTTTATATTGATCTACAATCTCCAATGCTTGGTGCATCTGGAGCAATTTTTGGCGTTATCGCTGCATTTACAACGCTTTTCCCGGATGCAAGAATTGCCTTTATGTTTATTCCTTTTCCGATAAAAGCAAAATATCTTTTACCGATTATCATTGTAGTGTCGTTAGGACTTCAGTTCAGTGGAAATACAGGCGGCATTGCTCATCTTACACATGTTGGCGGGGCAATCGTTGGTTTCTTGCTGGCACGATACTGGAAGAACAATAAATACAGAATCAATTAAGTTATTATTAAAAATGAGAATCTTTTTTACGCTTCTTCTACTAGGTTTAATGATAAACTGCTCTAAAAAAAAGCAGCCCAATTATTCTGAAAATGTAATGCCCGAAGCAAAATATGATACCACAGCTGTTGATTCTTTTTCCCAAGGCGCGATGTCTGTTGATGTAGCGGAAAGAATTAGAATGTCATCTCAAAAATACAGGGATTCAGTAAAGCTCGTTATTTTAAAGCAGGAAGAAGAACGCAAAAAAAAGGAAGAACAGGATAAACTTGAAAAAGCAGCAAAAGATGCTTTAGAAAAAGAAAAAGCAGTTGAACAGGCTCCAGAAAATACCAATCCTTAATACTAATATCAAACACAAAAAATCCAATTATGAAAAAACACTTGTTATATGCAGGAATTATTTCAATTTCTTTGATTTCCTGCACAAAATCAGAAACCAAAACTGAATCTGTTGAAAATCCCGACGGAAGCATTGTCACAACAACTACTGCCGTTGAAAGTTCCACAAGTATTGACACTTCAAAAGTAGATTCTACTCTTGACAAAGCGAAACAAAAACTAAATCATGCCGGAGAAAAGCTTGACAATGCAGCTCATAAAACCGGTAACAAAATCGAAAATACTGCAAAAAAAGTGGGTGATAAAATTGATAACGCTGCAGAAAAAACCGGCCAGACTTTAGATAAAGCAGGAAAAGACATCAAAAAAGCGGCCGCAAAAGGCGCTGAAAAAGTGGAGAAAGGCGCAAAAGATGTAAAAGAAGATTTGAAAAAATAAACTGAAAACTCCTCGAATTGAGGAGTTTTTTATTGATTCATTTCCAGAAGAGGCTCAATATATTCTCTTGAATTAGAAAGCCTTGGAACTTTGTTCTGCCCGCCCAATTTCCCTCGTTTTTCCATCCAGCAATAAAAAAGATTGGGTTTTGCAATATGAATGATCGGCTTTCTCAAAGTAATATCATTGTAGCGTTTGGCCTCGTAATCAGAATTCACAGATTTTAAATGATTATCAAAAATTTCCTGAAAAGACTCGAAACATTCCGGTGTCTTTGAAAACTCTATAATCCATTCATGCGCACCAT
>DAMDNI010000245.1:2787-3916 GCA_032083825.1 Bergeyella sp.
GGAGCTCCTGTATATTCTGTAACAGCAGCATTGGTTTTCTGGCAGGCAATTTCCAGTGCAGATTCTACATTATTTATCATGAGTTCTTCACCGAAAGCATTGATGTAGTGTTTTGTTCTTCCGGAAACTTTTATCCTGAAAGGATCAACTGAGGTAAAAATCACAGTATCACCAATCAGATAACGCCAAAGGCCGCCATTTGTAGTAATCACCATTGCGTAATTTTTGCCTACTTCTACATTTTCCAGATTGATCACTTTCGGATTTGAAGAATGGAAATCTTCCATTGGAATAAATTCATAAAAGATCCCGTAATCCAGCATCAGGAGCATTTCGTCACTTCCGCTCCTATCCTGAATTCCAAAAAAACCTTCCGAAGCATTGTATATTTCGTAATAGTTGATTTGCTTTCCGATGAGATCGCGATATTGTTCACGATATGGCTTAAAACTGATCCCGCCATGAAAGAAGACTTCAAGATTTGGCCACAATTCTGAAATATTCTGCTTCCCGGTTTCTTTCAACACTTTCTGTAAAAGAACCATCATCCAGCTCGGAACTCCGGTCAGACTTCCGACATCTTCATTTCTTACTTCCGAAACAATGGCTTTCAGCTTGCTTTCCCATTCTGACATCAGCGAAACTTTTTTGCTTGGTGTCGTAGTAATTTCCACCCAAAATGGCAGATTATCTATTAAAATAGCAGACAAGTCGCCAAATTTTGTATTAAAATCCTCATACAGCTCGGCACTTCCTCCAAGCCTTAAATTTTTGTAGGAAAAAAGCTGGTTTTCAGGGTGATTATTGGCATAAATCGCCACCATATCTTTTCCTGCTTTTAGATGGCAGAATTCCAGGCTTTCTTCTGTTATCGGGATGTATTTGCTTTTGGCATTCGTAGTTCCGGAAGATTTTGCAAAATTCTTAATCTGCCCTGGCCAAAAAATATCTTTTTCGCCTTGTCTTGCTCTTTCTATATAAGGCTCGAAATCTTCGTAGGTTACAACAGGAACTTTAGCTTTGAAATCTTCGTAAGTCGAGATTGAGCTGAATCCGTTTTTAATACCATATTCTGTATCTTCAGCATGGAAAAGCTGAGAGAAGAGAATCCCTTTCTGAGTTTCAAAAG
>DAMDNI010000246.1:0-468 GCA_032083825.1 Bergeyella sp.
GATACACAACGGAAATGCTGCGATAAACCATTCTTGATAGCTGAAAAGATTCCACCCCATTGCTCCTGCAATTAATGATGCTGCCAGAAGATTGGCTCCCGAACCTGTAAGAAATCCTGATGCCCCAACATTGATTTGAAAAAGGTTTTGAAGAACGAGATTTCTGCCGAAATTGTTCCGGTTGTTTCCTCCGGTTGCGCCGTATATTGCGGCTATAACCATAAATATGGGCAGTAAAATGGTTGCTTTAGCTGTAGTTGCAGAAATGAAGGCTGAAAGCACAATATTAATAAATAGAAAACTGAAAATCACCCAAAAAGAATTTTTCCCGAATTTGATGACAAACCATAAGGCAAAACGTTTAGCAGCCTGGGTTTTTACAAGCATACTTGCCAGGACAAAAGATAAAATATTCAGCCACATTACAGGATGTCCGAGTTGTGCATATGCTACTTTATCGGTTGTAAT
>DAMDNI010000246.1:478-3846 GCA_032083825.1 Bergeyella sp.
GTAATATTGGTAAGAACAATAGCGAGAATGACGAAAAGTGAAGTCAGATAATTCGGAATGGCTTCTGTGATCCAAAGTATGATGGATGCTACGAAAATGGCAAGCATCGCGTAATTGATCCTTGAAAATTCCAGATCGCCTACTTCTTTCAGCCTTTTAACGGAATCTTCTCCCAAAACATGATGGTTGATAGAATCCAGAAAAGGCAGGTTTAAGAAATAATATATAAGGATAAAAGCGAAAATTGCGAGTGGCCCTCCGATTTTCATCATCCACTTTTCGATACCGGTTTTTTCAATTTTCGGAAGTTTTTCAACTTTATAATTGTTCATGTCCAGCGGATCGAATTCCAGAATATCGTTTTTCATAATGTCAGTTTTTTAAGTGGTATTGGATGTTTTTTTATATATTGAGGTGAGTTTGATGTTTATTGTTTTAAATCAGCACCTCCGGATAAAATTTTTGCTTTTTCGAAGGTGCTGAAAAATTTTTACCACTTAGTGAAAGGATGTTTCATCAGCATAGAGTTGTAATATTTTACATCTCCTGTAACTTCTTCTCCTAACCATTCTGGTTTATGAAATGCTTCTTCTTCGCTGTTGAGTTCTACTTCAGCCACAGTTAATCCTTCATTTTCACCATAGAATTCGTCTACTTCATATGTGTGATTTTCCACAGGTACCAGAAAACGGGTTTTGTCAATGACTCCCGGTTCGCAGATTTGCAGCAGTGCATTTGCATCTTCCACAGATATTTCTTTTTCCCATTCATAACGGCTGGCTCCGCTTTGGTTTCCTATTCCCTTTACAGTGATAAATCCTTTGTCTCCTTTTACCCGTACTCTTACGGTACGTTCCGGAACAGAGCTCAGATATCCTTGTGTAATTCTGGTGCTTTTGGAGGCAAGATGTTTGAAATCTGCGTTTACCAAAAATTTGCGTTCTATTTCTTGTGACATTTTTCTTCTATTTTAAATGGTATTTTAAATTTAATTGGCTAAGGGTTTATCAATCATTCCGATAACTCTTTTAATGGCTTGTAGATAATTAATGTTCTCTACGCCTTCCAGCTGAATATCCTTCATTGTTTTGAGGATATCTTCTGTTTCTGTAGATTCTGAATTAATGGTCACTACTTTTGCCCCGTTGATTAATACATTTCCGACCTCGCAGATGGTGTCATTGACCATATACCCGAAGCGTTGTTTATGAACGTTTACCGCAGCAAGATCAGGATGTTTCTCGACTATATTGATGAATTCTTCATAGGTATAAGTTTCTTGGGTGAGTTCCGGCATTTCTACCATAAATGCAGGGAAAACTTCGTTTTTAAGTACTTCTGCTGCAATTGGGAATTCGCCTTTCATCAGCGGATTCCATTGTTCGAGTCCGTCTACAGTCTGTACATAAGTTTTGATATCCATTTTTCCGTCCCTGATTTTGGTATTATTGATATCGTTGGTTCTGGACAGGATATAGATTTCGTCACTGCTTCTTTCCCAAACTTTTTCTGGAACAGGTACAGAAAGGCGAGCCAGTCTTTTGTGTGCGTTTTCAAAATTTTGTCCGAATGAACGGAATTCGAATCTTGGTTTTGAGATTGCTCCAATCTCCATTTTTTCTTTACTCATGGGTTTTGATTAATTGATTATTTTATTGGTTTATTTTTTAGTTCTGAGGGATATCGCTTCCTGTTGCTGCATTTGCAGAACCATTGCTCGGATCCGCCAGCTTCCAATCTCCGGAAGCGTTCGGAACTCTCTGGTAAGATTTAGGAGAAACATCACTAATTGTGGTTCCGAGGCTGTTTTCGTCACCTCTTAAGAATACACCGATGCTGTTTCCTGAAGGATCTTTAAGCTCGAATTTCAGATTTTGTTTATTTGAAATACCGCTTGCTCCGGAAAATTCAGGATTACTATTGCTCTGGATGATGAGGATATAAGCTCCCGGTTCAATTTTTCCGGCTGCTGCACTGGCTGTCCACCAATTGCCTGAATTGTTTTTGGTAAGAGTAACACCTTCTAAAGAAAGTGCTTTTGTTCCTTTATTGTAAAGCTCGATTGCTTTGCTGTTACCATCAATTTCATTAAGAACAAGCTGGGTGTAGTCGGGTGGTATTGCCCCTACTGTAAAGCTGAACTCTTTGGATGTGGTTGTAAATCCTGCCTGATTGTTTACCGTTACGCTGAACGTTACGGAAGCATGATTGGCTTGTTGAGGAATTATTCCGCTAAAGTTTGAACCAGATCCTGTCATATTTACTTCGGTTGCTGAACCTCCGTTTACGGAATACAGGATTTTTGCTGAGACGATTCCCTGAAGATCTTTCACAGTTACATTTACGGTTACAGGATCATCGGGAGTTACTGTGGAAGGTGTAAAGGTAACGGTCTCAATAACTGCGGGACCTTTGTACATTTCGTCTTCCACGCATGAGATTGTGCTGATGCTGAGCATAGCTAGCAATGAAAATAATATATTTTTCATATTTTTATTTGTTTTAGAATTTTATTAGAAATCAATTTGGAAACGTACAGCAAACATACTGTAGTCAACTCCGGCTTTTCCTTCAGATTCTACAACCTGTGTCGGATCTTTTGTAGGATTTCCGTTTACATCATGCCCTACGAAAAGTTTTCCTTTTCCGTTTGCGTAACGATCATTGTTGTTGTACTGGTAATTGACCATTATTTTTACATTTTTTGAAGCGTAATAATTGATCCCAAAAGTGTAGGCTTCAGCAGAACCGCCATAAATGTTTTCGCTGTTGAGGTTCATGTAATCATATCGTGCTGCCAGTTCGATATCTCCCCAGCTTCTTCCTCTTTTTACCTGATTGAATTTTGCACCGCTGTAATCATATCTCTGGCTTCCTCCGAATAATAGATAACTTGCCTGTACAAATGCACCTTTGAAAATTTTTGTACTTTTATCATAATCTGCAGGAGCGTCATCCAAAATATGTATTGCATTTTGGATGTAAGCAGTTTCGAGGCGAAGTCCTTTATAATAACCTGCAAGTTCTGCGGTGGAAAGGAATGAATGATCTACATATTTGATAACATCTGTATCCAGGTATTTTTTGCGGTTGATATTGGTTGAATTTCTGCTGCTGATTCTTACCGTTCCATATTCTGCAGGATCTACATCTGTTCCTGGTTTGCGGTAAGAGATTGCGCCGCCAATATGCAGGCCTGCGTCAGAATTTTTGTAAAGAGGCTGCAGAACTACTTTTGCAGTATGAATAATCCCTTCTTTTCTTCCATAATCTTTGTTGTTGTCTTCCACGTAGGTTCTTACTTCCTCGCCTTCCACAGTATGGAAAAATAACCCGTATGAAGTGTATAGCCATTTTTTCTGGTATTT
>DAMDNI010000247.1:0-2146 GCA_032083825.1 Bergeyella sp.
TAGACGGCTTTGATGCTCTACAATGAAAACTCCGTTTTCTTTCAGATAATGATTGTTCAAAACCAAAGAAATCATTTCATCATATTTTTTTTCTTCTGTTTCAAAAGGTGCGTCTGCAAAAATAATTTCGTACTGCTTTCTGTTCCGGTTTTTTTTCAGCCATTCGTAGACATCAGCACGCTGAACATTGATTTGCAGAGCCATATCCAATTCTGATGCAGTGGCATTGATAAATCCTGTATGTTTCGGATTCATCTCCACCGAAGTCACATCTTCGCAGCCTCTGGAAGCAAATTCTAAAGTAATGGAACCAATTCCCGCAAAAAGATCGAGAACCGAACTGGCTAGCATATCGTATTTGTTTTCAATAATGCTGAACAGCGCTTCTTTCGCAAAATCCGTAGTTGGACGTACATCAAAATTTTTCGGGGCGGAAATTCTTTTGGCTTTCCATTTGCCAGAAATAATTCTAAACATTGTTTTGTGGGTTGATAATTGATATTATTCCAAAAAAAGTCTGAAGTCTGAAATCCCCTATCTAATTTAATATAAAATTTTTACTCGGGATATTGTCAAAAACAATTTTCAGGTGTTTTACAAACTTCCGAAGCTCGGAAATGAAAGTTTCGTTTTCTGTGGTTTCTCCGTAAACAAAGAAATATGTTTCATTGATTCCAAAGCCAATTTTACTTAGCGTAAACATAATAAAATATAAGAAATCAACCTCAGAATTCACATCCAGATTGTTGTAAAGAATTATCCTTTTGCCATCAAAAGCAAAAAACTCGCATTGATTTTGGTAGAGATTGATGTGGATTTCTTTCTTGTTTTTCAGGCTTAATGAATTCAGAAATTTCTCACCGGAAAAATTGAAATTTGCAGGCTTTGCCAAAGATTTTATTCTTTCATAAAGATCCTTCGGAAATGTGTAATAAAACTGGACTCCAAATTTTTTGTTTACAGAAAGCATCAGTTCCTCTGTCTGCCTGTCAATTGCAGAATTGTACGCAATGAGATCATATCCCGTTTCGTGCTCCGAAAAACCTTCCGGCATCATCGTAAAATGATTGAATGCGGAAACAACAGCAATTTCTGAAAAATCTTTTTTCAGAAGCTCTTCCAGTTTCTGAAAAACCAAATCCTTCGGAGATTCTTCCGTGACAAACCATGCATTTTCTTCCAGCACGTTTTTGTTCTTGGAAATCTGGAATTGAAGCCCGTCTTTGGTGAAAAGTAAATGAAGTTTTTTCATACTGAATTTTGCAAATTTACAAAAAAATGACGGAAATTATCCGTCAAATATTTGCTTCAAAAAAGCAATCTGATGTGCGATAAATAGTCTTTTTTATTGTCCCATATTTTCCAGTTCTTCCTCTGTCAATACGGTATACCCTTCCGGAACATCCATTTTGAAAATACTTTCGTCTACGTTTTTATCAAAATTTGTGGCAAGAAAATATGCTTTCATCCCATTTGAATCTAAGGTAAACTCTAAAGGAAAACCATCAACAGAAAATTGCGACAATTGTTCTATTCCTTTTGTCGGGATTTTCAAATCTGTTGTTGCCCAAATAACAAACTCGCTTCCTGCTTCATCTTTCAAAACGAATTTTTTGCATTTAAATCCTAAAATATTTTTGAATTCCGGAGCTGTTTTTTCAACCGTATAATTAGCTTGCGAATCTTTGTCATCTTTTGACAAATCTATAAAAGTTGCGTTTTTGCTTCCCATCATTTCCATCAGGAGCAGACCTTTCTTTGTTTGGGCATCGGTGATGGTATTCATCGTCATGATCATTCCCATTTTCACGGATGCTCTGGATTTTTCAGGAACGAAGGAGATTTCCATAGTTGAACCCTGCATCATCGGAAGCGCCATTGCCATATCCGGATTATCAGAAGAAAAATCCATTTTATAGGTAATGGTTCCTTTTGTCTGTGCCGTTGATTGTACTATTGCAAAAAATAATGCAAGGATGAAAAAGAAGTGTTTCATAGTTTGTTTTTTAAGATTGATATATGATTTTTGTTTTTCTAAAGATAAGATTTCTGTACAACAATTTTTTTTAAAGCAGTTTTACCAAAACAGAACCGGAACTGTGGTAAAAAAATTCATGATCATCAAACTCCAGATTGATTTGGTTTT
>DAMDNI010000247.1:2156-3786 GCA_032083825.1 Bergeyella sp.
TTTGAAGAACATCAAAAACCATTTTTTGTAATGTTCCGTCACCAATGCCGTGGATGATTTCGAGCTTCTTCAGATTATTTTTTCTACAGAAATCAAGGGTTTCCAACAGTTTTTCTTTTTGAATGAAAAGACGCTCAAAACTCTCATAATCAGAAGGATTCTTTACCAGCTTTTCAAAATGCAGATCGAGAACCAAATGATTTTTATTGTGTTTTTTTGATTTTGGAAGAGCGTGTTCGGATTTGCTTTCAACTTTCAGGTTCTCATAAATATCTGTATTTCTAAAAACCAGCAATTTTTTGTCATATTGATGTGTAAAACCAAAATCGTCTTTGAAAACCACTACATTCCCGTGAATGGAAGTAATAATTCCATCCAGGTTTTCGTCAATTACAGAAACTTTATCGCCGATTTTCATGGTTTAATTAAAATTAAAAAACTATCGTGTTCCGAGTTCTATGATTTCCAGATCTTTGATTTCGGTTTTATCAATTTTGAACCTCATCATTGTTCTCACTTTATGCCAACCTGATTTTCCACAAGCTCCGGGATTGAGATGGAGAAGTTTAAACTGGTTATCATACATCGCCTTCAAAATATGAGAATGCCCGGAAATAAACAATTGCGGAGGTTTTTCTGAGATTTCTTTTCTTGCCAAAGGTGTATATTTATTAGGATAACCGCCAATATGAATCATCAAAACTTCCACTTCTTCACAAAAAAAACGATTAACTTCCGGAAATTCTGCACGGATTTTTGCATCGTCAATATTTCCATAGACTCCTGTTAATGGTTTTATTTTTTCGAGTTCCTCAACAACATTTATATTCCCGAAATCTCCGCAATGCCATATTTCATCAGCATTTTCAGCATATTCCAGAATACGTTCATCAATATAAGAATGGGAATCCGATAAAAGAAGTATGTTTCTCAAAAGTTGTATTTTTGTGTTATAAACTTACAAAATTGAGGTATTTCATTGAATTTTCCTACAACGGCAAAAATTATTTTGGTTATCAGATTCAGCCAAAAGAAAATTCTGTCCAGGAAGAACTGGAAAAAGCACTTTCTACCATTTTAAGAGAAGAAACCAAAACGACAGGAGCAGGAAGAACGGACACCGGAGTTCATGCAAAGAAAATGTTCGCCCACTTTGACACCGAGCAAAAACTTGACGAAAATCTCGTTTACAAACTGAACAGCTTTCTGCCGAAAGACATTTCTGTGAAGAAAATATTTGAAGTTAAAAATAATTTTCACGCGCGTTTTGATGCTACTTTCCGCACATACGAATATTACATTTCTCTTGAGAAAAATCCTTTCACGCAGGATTTTGCGTGGCAGTTCCGCAAACCGGATTTCGACGTTGAAAAGATGAATGAAGCCTGCAAAATTTTGTTTGAGTATGAAGATTTCGGAAGTTTTGCGAAAATCGGAGGCGACAACAAAACCAATCTCTGCAAAATCTACAAAGCAGAATGGCAACAAAACGGAAAGGAACTCAAGTTCACGATTTCTGCTAATCGTTTTCTCAGAAATATGGTGCGTGCAATTGTAGGAACAATGGTCGAAATCGGAACAGGGAAAATAGAAGTAAATGACCTTAGAAAAATCATTGAAGACCAAAACC
>DAMDNI010000248.1:0-1259 GCA_032083825.1 Bergeyella sp.
TTTCCTTTTGTTCAGTTCTCGGGAAAGTTCACGATATTCTTCGTTTGTCCCGTAACGTTCGTCTATTTTGTACAAATCTGTTTGCGCATAGCCATGATAGGAATATACTTTTTCATTGTCTTCATTCACAGGCGTTAGCCAGACTGCAGTAGCACCGAGATTTTGAATATAATCAAGATTGTTGATAATTCCGCGCAAATCTCCGCCATGCCGTCCGTTTGGAAGTGTTCTGTCTGCTTTTTCAGTTAAATTTTTACTGGAATCGTTATTTTCGTTTCCATTTGCAAAACGATCCGGCATAATAAGATACATCACATCCTTTGAGGTGAAAGATGCTCTGTCTGCGGAATTCGGGTTTCTGGACTTCAGCTCGTAAGTATAAGAGCTGATATTCTTTTTCCCACTTTTAAGGTTAATCTTAAATTTAGGAACATTGATTTCATTGGTATTTACCGTAACAAAAAGATAATTCGGGTTTTCAACTTTCTGAATATCTTTAATCTGAACGCCATCTGATAATTCAATTTCATTTTTGGCGATGTCTTTTCCGTAAAGCAGAATCTGGAGCTCCGGATTCTTCATTCCTTTCCACCAAAATGCAGGTTCAACTTTTTGAATCTGCGAAGATAAATGGCTAAAAATGACGGTACAAAAAAGAAATGTAAAAAGGGATTTATTTTTCATTAATGCATACAATTTAGCTGTAAATATAGCATTTTCAGGCTGTTTTTGCAATCCTGCTGGCAAGCCAGCTCACATAAAAAAGCTGAAAACTGTGATAAATCATAACCGGTAATAGAAAGAGTACTTTCTGATCCGCAGGAATTCCCAGTACCAGAACGAAAAGACTTCCGTGAACCAAAGATTTTTTCGATCCGCAAAAGGTTGTTGTAATGACATCTTCCCTACTGAAATGCAGCTTTTCGGTAATGAATTTCAAAACATAATACACCACAAAAAATAAAAATACAACGCTTAAGGCCAGCACAATAAATATGGAAGACGGAACAGAAGCGAAAATATTTTCAAGAAATGCAGTGGAAAAACTTTCATACACAATCAGCAAAATAATGAGCCTGTCAAATTCTGCAATGATTTTGCTGTATTTATTAACGATATTCTTTAAAAGAGGATTCAGTAAAATCCCAAGAATAATGGGTAATAAAACTTTTATCAAAAGCTGTTGTATAATTTCGGACTGATTTCCTGAGCCTGAACTTCCTGTATAGAAAAAGCTCATGAGCAAAGGAGTCATGATA
>DAMDNI010000248.1:1269-3779 GCA_032083825.1 Bergeyella sp.
TCGCAATAGAAACCATCACAACCGATGAGGAAACTGTAGAAGGAAGGCTTGCAAGAAAAAATACGGAAAGCCAAATGCTGTAATATTCTGTCCCTTTTACAAAACCGTAAAAAGGAATTACCAGCAAAGGAAATAGCACAAATGTTCCCAACTGAACGAACAAATGCAGCTTCCAGTTTGAAATATCTTTTACTACTTCTTTGAGGTTCAGTTTCAACCCGTACAAAAGAAAAATCCCCGCAATTCCCCAATCAATAAAAGCAGAAAGATTAAAATACCGGTTATAAGATTCCTGAAAAGGGATTATTTTCCCCGCAATCACCATGAGAATCAAAAGCAAAAGAAAGATATTCTGTTTATCAAAAATTTTATTTATTGACATTATTAAAAAAGAAAAACCTTAAAGGCGGTTAAACCTTTAAGGTATATAATTTAGGTTATAAAAATTAAAGCGGCTTCAAAGAAATTGCATAACCACCGCTTCTCACCAAATGTACCGGAAGCTTTGTTTTGCTGGTCACTGTTTTTTTGTAGATGTGATAGCTTTGAGGATTGGTCACATAATCAGCATCTTTTCCATCTTCATAAATGGTGGCTTCGTATTTCCTGTTTTTATCCAGAAATGAAAAATCCACCGTGAAATCCCTGGCATTTTCGTTGGTAATTCCACCGACAAACCAAGTTTCTTTTCCTTTTGCTTTTCTTGCAGTATGCACATATTCTCCAGGCTCAGCAGCAAGAATTTTCGTATCATCCCAATCTGCCGCTACATCCTTGATAAACTGGAAAGCATCCATATGTTTCGCATAGTTTTCAGGTAAATCTGCTGCCATCTGCAAAGGCATATACATTGTCACATACAATGCCAATTGTTTTGCAAGTGTTGTTTTTACAAACCGCGTATCTCCCGGAAAATAATAATCCAATTTGGTTTGAAAAATTCCCGGAGTATAATCCATAGAACCTCCCATCCATCTTGTAAACGGAAGAATGGTTTGATGATCCGGATTGTTTCCTCCAAAAGCTTCATATTCCGTTCCTCTTGCTGCTTCGGCCGAAATATAATTTGGATATGTCCTGCTTTCACCAGTTGGACGAACAGATTCGTGAGAATTCACCATAATCTTATATTCATTTGCTTTTTCGGCAATTCTGTAAAAATGATTAATCGTCCATTGCGAATAATGATGCTCTCCACGCGGAATAATATCACCTACATAACCTGTTTTTACTGACTTGTAGCCATATTTATTCATCAGCTGAAATGCTTTGTCAGCCCATCTTTCGTAATTCGTTGCCGAACCGGAAGTTTCATGATGCATGATCAGGTTAATTCCTTTTGAATGTGCATAATCATTCAGCATCTGGATGTCAAAATCAGGATACGGAGTGATAAAATCAAAAACAAATTCTTTGGAATGCCCGAACCAATCTTCCCAGCCTGTATTCCAACCCTCGATGAGAAGCCCTTCAAAACCGTTCGCAGAAGCAAAATCAATGTATTCTTTTACTTTTGTATTATTTGCAGCGTGTTTTCCGTTCGGAGTCAGTTTTGAGAAATCGGTTTTACCAATATGAACGTTTTCAGCTGTGGAATACGCCCATTGAGATTTTCCGATAATCATTTCCCACCAAACTCCCATGTATTTTGTCGGTTTGATATAAGAAGTATCGGTATAATGAGTAGGCTCATTAAGGTTGAAAATCATTTTAGAATCCATTACTTCTTCCGCTTTTGGCGAAACGATAATGGTTCTCCAAGGTGTTGTAGTAGGAGTCTGGATATATCCTTTTGCACCTTGCCTGTCTGCGGTAAGATGTGTTTTGAATTTGAAATTTACAGCATCCACTTCCAAATGAGAAGCGGGATAATCGAGAACAGCAGCTTCTGCAATATTGATGTACAAAGGTTCTTTTCCTTCTTTTTTCAACATTAAAGGAGACTGAACTGCATCTTTTATTAAAGTCTGCGAAGCATTGCTATCAAAGGCTTTTGACCATCTGGAAGGAATTTCTGACACTTTTGTAGTCTGATACTGATATTCCTGAGAATCATAATCTGCAACAATCCACCATGATTTCATATCTGTTGGAAAATCAAATTCGGAATCTTCTTCGCGAATCACAAAATAATTCAGGTTTTTCTGCTGAGGAAATTCGTAACGAAAACCTAAGCCGTCATTGAACAAACGGAATTTCACAACAATACTTCTGTCTGTATCCGCTTGATTTAAAGTGATGGCAAGCTCATTATAATGGTTGATATAATTTTTCTTTTCTCCTAAAACAGGCTGCCAGGTTTCGTTCTTGGTATCTCTTTTTTCGTCTGTTTTGGTGAACCCATTATTAAGGTCAAATTTTGCATCTTCTGCTTTTGCAATTTCTGAAGCAAACTTGATGGAAGTGTCTTTGAAAAGTCTTAAGCCCAGTTTGGAATCTTCTACAACAACATTGCCATTATACTTAAGATTATAATAAGGGATTCCGTTTTTGAGATTGAAATTCATCTC
>DAMDNI010000249.1:0-3752 GCA_032083825.1 Bergeyella sp.
TCTTAAAAATCTCAGGAAAATGAGAAATTCCGAAGAAGCAGCTTTCTGAATTTTTTAATTTAGTTTTAAATCTCTCCAATCCTTCTTCTTTTTTCAAAAATTGAAGTATTTTTGTGTCGCTAAAATTTTAAAGATTTGAGTACTACAGACGAATTGGTTTTTAATCCCGCGGATATTGCCGAAACCCTGAGCGAAATGCATTCGGATGAACGGCTTTTGGCCTTTCTGAAAGTACCCAAACAATATAAGGCAGAAGTATTTTCTCATCTGGATCCCGATTTTCAGGAAGAAACTATAAGAAGCATCGGAAGCGAGGAAATGGCAGAAATCCTTAACGGAATGACGCCTGATGACCGTACATCCCTTTTTGAAGATTTTCCTGACGAACTCATAAAATATTCCATCAACCTCCTGAATCCTCAGGAAAGAAGAATTGCCCTGAAGCTTTTGGGCTACAATTCGGATTCGATTGCGCGTTTGATGACTCCGTATTACATTCAGATCCGTAAAGAATGGTCTGTGAAAAGATGTCTTCAGCAAATTAAAAAAGTCGGGAAAAAGGTGGAAACCATGAACCATCTTTATGTGGTAGATGAAAGAAACCGGCTGATTGATGATATCACAATCGGGAGCCTTCTTTTATCTGACGAAGACACGCTGATTTCCGATATTACGGATAATCATTTTGTAGCAATTACTACCACTACATCCAAAGAAGATGCAGTTTCTTATTTTGAAAAATATGACCGTACAGCACTTCCAATTGTAACAGAAGCGGGAGTTTTGGTAGGAATTGTAACCATTGATGACATTCTTGATCAGATTGAGCAGCAGAATACAGAAGACATTCAGAAGTTCGGGGGATTAGAAGCTCTTGATGTACCGTATACGCAGACTTCTATGTTGGAAATGGTGAAAAAAAGAGGATTCTGGCTGATTATTCTATTTTTTTCTGAAATGCTTACGGCTTCTGCAATGGGATATTTCGAAGATGAAATTCAAAAAGCAGTAGTGCTTGCCCTTTTTGTTCCGCTTATTATTTCCAGTGGTGGGAATACGGGATCCCAGGCTGCAACTCTTATCATCAGGGCAATGGCTCTTCAGGAAATTACCATTAAAGACTGGTGGTATGTCATGAGAAAAGAGATTTTTACCGGGCTTTTTCTGGGAGGTATTTTAGGAATTATCGGTTTTTTCAGGATTCTGATCTGGCAGGAAACAGGTTTGTTCAATTATGGTGAACATTGGGTTTTTGTCGGCCTTAGCATTGGCTTTTCTTTAATGCTGATTGTTTTGTGGGGAACACTTTCCGGTTCGATGGTTCCGTTTATTCTTAAAAAACTTAAACTTGACCCCGCCACTTCTTCCGCCCCTTTTGTAGCAACTTTAGTGGATGTTACAGGTTTGATTATTTACTTTTCTGTAGCCGGGCTTTTTCTCACCGGAAAACTTTTGTAGTTTTAAAGAAAACTTCAGCAATGAAAGTGGTCTCTCTTGTTCCTTCCATTACGGAAGCGCTTTTCGATTTGGGCTTGTCTGAAAATGAAATCATCGGGCGCACGAAATTCTGCATCCATCCCAAAGAAAAAATACGTTTTGTCGAAAAAATCGGCGGAACAAAAACTTTGGATATTGCTAAAATAAAATCTCTAAAGCCAGATCTCATTTTTGCTAATAAGGAAGAAAATGTGAAAGAGCAGGTTGAAGAATTGATGAAAGATTTCAAAGTAGTTGTTACCAATGTAGAAAATATTGAAGACAATTATTATCTTCTGAAAAACCTTGGGCATCTTCTGGGGAAGGAACAAATGGCACAAATTTTTAATCTGAAAATTTATGAGATTTTAGAAAAATTCAGGCTTCCTGAAAGTAGGAAAGTTGTATATCTCATCTGGAATAATCCTTATATGACAGTCGGTTCGGATACTTTCATCCATCATATTCTTAAAGAATTCGGTTTTGAAAATATCTTTAAAAATTCTAAGCGTTATCCTGAGATTTCTGCAGAAGATATGAAAGAGGCAGACATAATTATGCTTTCATCAGAACCTTTTCCGTTTAGGCAGAAACATATTGACGAATTGAAACAAATGTATCCTGAAAAGCAGATTATCAAAGTTGACGGAGAAGCTTTTTCGTGGTACGGAACGCATCTGGCGAAATGTGAGACCTATTTTAAATCCCTTATTGAAGGATTACAATGAAAAACTCCGGCTAAAAAACCGGAGCAGTATTTTTATAAAATTTTTGAAACCTCGTTGCAGAGCCATTCCAACATTTCGCGGTCTTCCTGCGTAAAAGGATCAAGCTCGTGGGAATCAATATCAATCTGGCCGATATTTTTTCCGTCCTTGAAGATAGGAACCACAATCTCAGATTTTGTTGAAATTGAGCAGCTCAGGTAATTGTCTTCTTTAGAAACGTCAGGAACGATGAATGTTTCATTTGAAACGGCAACCTGCCCGCAAATTCCTTTTCCAAAAGGGATAACGGTGTGATCGGTTTCGGCTCCGACATAAGAGCCGAGAATCAGCTCTTCTTTATCTCCGTTCCTGAAATAAAATCCAGTCCAGTTGAAATAACTGATTTCCTGATCCAGCAAATGACAAACTTTTTCAAGTTTTTCTGTGGTATGATGTTTCGGGCTTTCCAGAATGGATAACAGCCTTTTTTTTATTTCTGACATTTTAGGTTATTTTATTTGTTCCAGCGTTACTTCATCTTTGTATCCGAACATTCCGCGCTCTTTGATCATTTCTGCAACACCGTCAGGAAGCTGCTTTTCCCAGCCTTTTTCGCAGGTGGTGATTTTTTTGAGAATGTCACGGGAATAGATTTCTGAAAACTCGGGATTGTAGTCTTTAATATCTACAATTCTTTTGTTCAGTTTAAAATATTTATACAATTCTTTCAGATTGTCGCTCACTTTCAGATTTTCGGAAGTTAAAACCTCGTGTGTAATCGGGTCTTTGTAAGGATAAAGATAAACTCTCATGTCTTTTCTGAAGAATTTTCCGAAAGCTTCGAGAATTCCTCCTGAAAGGTTTTTATAATATTCTTCGTCAAATACATCAAGGAGATTGTTTACACCCATTGCAATTCCGATTTTCTGATTGGTATAATTGGCAAAATAATTAATCAATCTGTAATATTCGGAATAGTTTGAAATGATTACATTATATCCTAATTTTCCCAAAACATCTACACGGTCAAGGAAGTCTCTTTCATCAATATCTCCGGAAGCCCGAAGGTTGGATATGGTAATTTCAAATAAAACTTCCAGCTCATCTTTGCTGCATTCTGTATCTTTCATAAACATCTCCAAACCATTGTTGAACATATCGATGTTTACTTTTGTTACCGGTCTGAAGCTTCCTCGTACGGCAAAGATATTTTTTTTATAAAGCAGGTCTGCAGGCAACATATTGGTTCCGTCCGGAGTGAAGATTACGGCTTCTGTCATTCCGGATTTTACGAGCTGCAAACTCATCAGGCGATTGTCTACATAATCAAAAGCCGGCCCGGAAAAATCAATCATGTCAATTTCTAAATCATCGGGAGCAATGTCATCGTATAAAGATTCTACCAGTCTTCTGGGATTATCATAATAATTGTAGGCTCCGTAAATGAGATTAACACCTAAACTTCCCAATGTTTCCTGCTGTAACGTCGCATCTGTCTGATGAAACTTTACATGAATGACAATTTCATTATATCCTTCGTCATGTTTCGTCTGAAAACGAAGCCCGACC
>DAMDNI010000250.1:0-3746 GCA_032083825.1 Bergeyella sp.
AACCGCCTCCCAATCAGTAGTATTCTTAATGTTTCCTGCTAAAACAGTACTAAGTTTAGGAAAGTATCTTACCGGACTTGCTGTCGGAGTCCAAGATCTGAATGTAGGCCCACTTGTTAAAGTTCCAAGATTGGCTGAAGAAGTCGTAGTACTAGCACTATCAGTCTGTTCCCAAGTATAAGTAATAGGATTGCCTTCTGGATCTGAGGCTTGAGCAGTAAGAACAAAAGGAGTACTTTTAGGAATAGTCACATCTGGCATAGCAGTAACGACTGGTGGTTGATTCACAATGGCACTTTCTGTATCACAAGTTTTAGAAATCAGATTATTCTGAACCTGAATAATACTATTGATATGAAAATACGAGTCGGAATGAGGCTGTAAATCGGTAGCACCTGTAATTCCGGCATATCCCATAATTGTTGATCCCGAGCCTGGTTCTACATTTTGACCCGTTCCTTCAAGAGACATTGAGAAGGTATGATTTGCACCAAGCTGGTGTCCTATTTCATGAGCTACATAATCAATATCAAAGTTATCTCCCTGAGGAATTGCGTCTGCCGGAGAAGTGAATCCGGATCCTTTTGCCTTGGTCGAACTTGTTGCCGGATTTACACAAACACACCCTATACAACCAGCATTACCTCCGCCTCCTGAAGCACCAAATAAATGCCCGATGTCATAAGCCTCATTTCCGATAACTGAAGTTAGGGTTTGTTGCAATTCCAGATTCCACGCACCTCCTGCACCAGTCGACGCATTTGAGTAAGGATCAGTAGATGCATTTTCATAAATCAGTTGAGGAAAATCCTGTAAAATCAGATGCAATGCAAAATCATTTTCAAAAACACCATTACAACGTGTTAATGTTGCATTAATCGCAGTCAATGCCTGCGATACACCGCCAAAATACTGCGTATATTCTCCGGTTACAGACATTGCTAAACGCATTGTCCTGTATTTTTGATCTGAAGATTTGCTAAAATCTGTTGAATTATTTGTAAAAACTTTACCCTTTTCATAAAGCTTATCTATCTGCTTTTTAGATAATTTATCCTCATCCATTGAACAAAAGAAACCACCCTCTCCAAGATTTTTACTGGTTTTCGGATGAACACCATATATAGTTTTCTCTTTATTTTGGGGCTCTATAAACTCATACACACCATCTTTAATGATCATTGACTGAAAATCATTTGGAGCTACTGAAAATCTTACATATTTAGCAGGATCATCTATCCCAACTCCCACATAAGATCCCAGATGATATTTATCCTGTAAAGATTTTACAACTACCGGACGGCTATAAACAGCAAACTTTTCAATTTTACCATTTAGAGTGGGTAAGTTTATAATTACCGGTGCAGCACCTTTTCCAGATTCGGCAGCCGAACTCAATTGAGATCGTAATATATTAAGATCCAATGAATAATAGGCCTTAACCTGAGTTTCAGACCTGATTTTCTCGCCCTGCATTACTGCAGGATTCCACTGCGCATAAGCGGCAGTTGCCATCACTCCGTAAAGTAAAGAAGTAAAGATTTTCTTCATAATAATCCTTTTTTTTGATGTTCAAAAATATTGACTTTATCTTATGCAACAAAAGAAAATACGTTAAAATTTAATTCAATAATGAATTTTATTTAATCATATTTGATTATTAATAAAATAATCATCAAAAAAAATTAAAATTTATGAAGAAATAAAAATAAAGAAATTCAGTTTTAACAAATTATAGCTATTTATTTCGAATTAAAATAAATATTTAATAATGTGTGGTTAAAACTGATAGGCAATGCTCCAGTTGAAGCCCATATTGAATTTTGTGGAGCTTTTTCCGAATCCCGGAACAATCATAGGAAATATATCTTCCTGTTTCGTCGTGAAGAGCAAATATCTGGGCTGAATATTTACGTCAATAAAAAAATCTGATTCAAAAAGCTGTACTCTTCCGCCAATTGTTGCTTCCAGCCAATAAGAAGATTGTGTAGTTTGAGGGAAAGCCTGCGTATAATCTCCGCCTTCAAAACCGCGGATCGGCACCGCAAAATATTCCTGTTTATAGAATGATCCAGCGAGTTTTCCGCCTGCATAAAATCCGTTCAAAGGATTTTCGGCATCATGTGCAAGCATATAAAATGCGCCCAATTTCAAGAAAGCACCACTGGCGTTTACGTCGTAATTATTTTTCTCATAAATATTTTTTTCGAAGCCGGCTTCAGCTACTGCATGAAGATTTTTCCCGATCCGGGAAGAAACAAATCCCTGGTACAATTTCCGGTCAGAGAAAAATGAAATACCTCCGTTCAGCACATCAATCCCTACCATAAAATTGGGTTCGTACTTCCATTTTTTTACAATGGAATCACCTTCTTTTTTCTGAGAAAATAAAGGAATGCAGATCAGGCTAAAAAATAAGATAAAGATGTGTTTTGTCTTCATTGACAATCTGGTTTTGATTTTTTTCTAAACTTGTTACAGGATCCTGCTTTTCTAGTGCAACATCCAAATTATCATAAAGCCTTTTGATTCCACAAGCTGGAGAAACATATTCTGAGGTCGTGGTATAATTGATCCGGATTTTTGATTCGGGACCGTTCAGCCGCTGTTTAATATAAATATTAGTGTAATCCTGATCATCCACTCTGAGAGGAATAAGCACAGAATCTACTGCTTTATTATGATAAATCAGACTTTTCCCTGAACTGTAATCTACAGAAACGTAGAGTGTATCAAGTGTTTTCTGTTTTCCATCCGTTGTTTTGAATTTCAGTTTCATCCTCGGTGTTGCTTCGCCACTTGTACAAATATCATCATCACTTGTACAGGAAAACATCAAAAACCCGGCTAATATGAGTATTAAATATTTCATACAAAATTATTTTGGATCCAAAGCTTTTTCTATACGGAACGACAAATCTTCAAAATGGTATTTCTGAGCAATATCCGTTGTATTTGCTTTGGTTAGAAGGTTTTTCTTAATGGTATTCAGGTTTCCTCTTACAAAAGCGCTGATATCAGATTTGTCAGTATTCCTGTTGTCAATCAGCTTAATGAGTGTATCAACATAATTTCTCTGGAGATTTCTTTCATATAGATCAGAACCTGCTTTATTAATGATTGCATCGTTAAGGTCTGACAGCAATTCTAATACAGAATAGGCTTCAGGATCTACTGCTTCCATCTGATACATATTTCGTAGAACTATACTGTTCAAAATCCTGCTCAAAACCCCATTCTGAATTTCTTCAATAGTCTTGATTGGAGCTTTCCCGGTTTTTTCAAATATACTCTTATTGAGTAACCATTGCGGAGTTTTAAAAATATTTTCTTCAAGAAATGCCAGTGCTTCTTTTTGATCTTTTTTAGAAACAACTTCATAAATAGCTCCTGACTGTTCAGTAGTTTTCGGAGTTTCCATCTGACCACCAATATATTTGGAAACGTGTCCTAAATACCTTCTGAACTGTGTAGTTACCTGATCATACATCATTCCCAGATTAGAATAATCTTCATTTGGAGTACTTGTCCATTTTTCAAGGTTTTCAATAATTCTCTGGAGATTTTTAATACCATATCGGCTTGCTATCATTGCATTATCTCCAACCTGCTCGCTTTGTCGTCTTGGGTCTAAATCGTCGGAAATCCCAAGTAACGGATTGGGCTGTTTGCCGAACCAAAGTCTTTCATTTTTTAATTTTTTAATCACCCATTGATTAAGATATTCTTTTTCAGATTCTGGTGTT
>DAMDNI010000251.1:0-3715 GCA_032083825.1 Bergeyella sp.
AGAACCTACCGTGAGAATGTGGAATTGTTATTCTGAATTAAAATATTTAAAGTTGCTTTCATTAACCCATAAAAGTAAAGCATGAGATGTCGCTGTTATTTATTTTTTATAAGCATTTTCCTGTTTTTTTCAGGTTCAAAGCTATTTGCTCAGAAACAAGGTCAGGAAAAAATTGACTCACTGCTTATTGTACTGAAAAAAGCCAAAGAAGACACCGCAAAAGTAAACCTGCTGAATGATCTTGCTTTCGGCTATTATACGACCAGTGATTTTGAATCTTACTTAAAACAAAGCCAAATTGCACTTCAACTTTCTGAAAAACTGAATTTCAAAAAAGGAATTGCCACCTCGTACCGGAACATCGGCTTGTATTATTATGTTTCAGGTAACTACAGCGAAGCTTTGAAAATAACTTCGGATGCTTTAAAAATAAGTAAACAGACAAAAGATAAATCTTTAATAGCAGCCAATTATGTAAGCTTCGGCATGATAAACAGCGCAATGGGAAATTATTCAGGATCCATCAGGAATTATCTTGATGCCCTGAAAACATATGATGAAGCAGGCAATAAAAAAAGATTCGCTGTTGTATGCAATAATGTAGGGCTTGTATATTATCAGAAAGATGATTTTCTCAAAGCAATGGAGTATTTTGAGAAAGCATTAAAATTAAGTAAAGAAAACAAAGATCCTCTGCTAACCGCACACGCTTACAACAATATAGCGTTGGTATATACCCAGCAGAAAAAATATGGCGAGGCTCTGAATAATTATACGGCATCGCTCAAAATTTATGAAAAATACGGCAGTCCGCTTTGGGTAGCAGGCACTTACAACAACATCGGCGAGGTTTACACCAAGCAAAAAAAACATTCTGAGGCATTAAAAAACTATACTATCGCTTCCGGAATATTCAAAAAAACCAACAGCAGAAACGAGCTTGGCATTACTTATAACAATTTAGGAAAAGAATATTATCGGCTGGGAAATGTACTGAAATCAAAAGAATCATTTCGAAAATCACTATTGATAGGTAAGGAAACAGGCAACAAAGAAGCACTGAAAACAAGCTATGAAGGATTAACCACGATCGACAGCCTGAACGGAAGCTACAAATCGGCTTTTGAAAATTACAGAATGGCAATGGTTTATAAAGACAGTTTGTTTAATGAAGAAAATACCAAAAAAATCACCCAAACGGAAATGAAATACGAATTTTCCAAAAAAGAAGATTCCGTACGAATTGCCAACGAAAAAGAAATTGCAATACGAGATGCAACGCTGGAAGCCAACCGAAGGGAAAAATGGTTTTTCATTGCAGGTCTGGCAGCTTTGGGAATTATCGGAAGTATGCTGTACTACCAAAACCTTATCCGGAAAAATAATAACCGGAAGCTGATTCTGCTTAACCAGAATTTGGATAAAACCAACAGAAAATTAGACGAGGCAAATGACATTAAAACCAGATTTTTCAGCATACTCAGCCACGATTTGCGGCAGCCTGTTTCGCAGCTTTTAAGTTTTCTGTCTCTCCAGCAGGAAAATGCAGAATTATTTTCCGAAGAGGAAAAGAAAAATATAGAAATCCAGATTCTTTCTTCCTCCAAAAACCTGCTTGCTTCTATGGAAGATTTACTATTGTGGGGAAAGGGGCAGATACAGAACTTTAAACCCGTTTACAAAGATATTTCCGCAGAAGAATTATTTGATTATATCAGGAAACACTTTCCCGATACCGAAGAGGTTAGTTTATTTTTTGAAAATCCAGAAAATATAATCGTTCACACCGATTCCGGCTATCTTAAAACTATTATCCGCAACCTCATTTCCAACGCAGTAAAAGCAATGAGTGGAAAAGAAAACGGAACAATTCTTTGGAAAGCATATAAGGAAAACGGGAAAACATATATTTCTGTTATAGATAACGGTGCAGGCGCAGAACAGGAAGCATTCCGTGCGTTGTACGACGAAAAGGAAACCGTCGGAATCAAAACCGGATTAGGGCTACATCTCATTCGCGATCTGGCAGCAGCAATCCGATGTACCGTTTTCGTAAACACCGGAAAGGAAAAAGGCACGGAAGTAAAATTAGAGTTTGCAGAATTAGGAGGAAGTTAATCATTTATATTGACAAAATGTATCCGTAATTCAAATTGAAAAAATTCACCTTTTTGCTGTCACTGCTTTCCATTTTCGTATTTTTTTCTATAATTTAGTTCTATTGAAAAAGCATCGGTTTCTTTTAATCTTTCTTGAACTAAAGCCAAGATTTCGTCAATCCTTTTTCCGTTAAGTGTAATTAAAAAACAAAATTCCGCAAATGAAAATAACTAAATTCTTACCAATAATTTTAACGATTTTCCTTTATAATTGCAACCCTAATTCATCGCCTTTATCAAGAGAAAAATATATTGAACAAATTCAAAAAAAAGAGTTTGAAAAATCAGAAGATTTATACAAAAATGCCGGAAAATTAATTGGAGAGATTGAGTTTAATCTTAAAGCAACCGAAGCACAGAAAAAGGATTGGGAAGACGGAATAATTCCTTGGATTAGTCTGAAAAATGCTTCATCAGAAGTCAGTCAATTAATAAATAGTGATGAAATAATCATCAAAGAAAATGCTGTAAATATAATCTTTGACTATCCGCTTAACAAACCAACTAATTTAGAAATTGTAAATGACAATGGCTTTAGCAGAAAAGATTTAATTCTTGTAATCAGTAAAAAATATCATGAGATCTATGATGAAGAAGAAAAAACAGCAAAAACCAAAACCATTCCTATGGATAAAAGAACAGGAATAATTAATAGGAATGAAACAGACGGAAAATATGGAATTTGGGGACATGATTTGGAAGATTTAGACCTAAGCGGAATCGAAATTCATCAAGCAAGAGACGGAAAAATTAATTTAATATTATTAATCGAATCTTAATTGTATTATTTCGTAGGCTGGTTCTTGCCCACCCTTTCTTTACACCAGAGAGAATGCTTTAGACGATATTCCTTCATAACTGAATAATTGTAGAGTTATCAATTATTTAAAATACAATCATAAAAAAATCCCACTTTTTAAGTGGGATTTTCAATAACATCCTGATATTTGATGTTTATTTAGCGATCCGGACGGGACTCGAACCCGCGACCTCCGCCGTGACAGGGCGGCATTCTAACCAGCTGAACTACCGGATCAATTTTTTTTGAAGTTAAAAATTGTAAAACTTATGCGATCCGGACGGGACTTGTTCTTATTTGAAAAACTCCCTATCCATAAGCTTTATATCGTTCTCTTATTTTTAGGTCACCGAATAGGTCACTTTTTTAAATAAGTTTAAGATTGTTTGTTTTTACTGGTGCAAATATATGTCTTTTTTTAGTTTTTCCAAATAAAAGACCATTTTTGATCACTAATTTTTACTAAAACACAGACTTTCAAAGACAAAAAATTCCTCTCCATATTTTTCACTCTTAAAATAATAATCATGATAACAAAATTGTCAATTATATATTTGAATAAACGACATTAAAAAACTACGAAATTACTTTTGTGCTAATCTGGTTTATATTTGATAAATTGTAAAATTTTAATAAAGTAAATTCAATGCAAATTATCTCCTAATGATAACGTACTATGTCATAAAAATCAACAATTGATGTTTTATTTACTCCATTTTAAGTTTTGTGCATACTTTGTATGTGGTCCAATTTCATG
>DAMDNI010000252.1:0-434 GCA_032083825.1 Bergeyella sp.
AAAAGGATATATACGAAGATTCCTCCTAAAGCAATTAAAACGGCTAATGTTCCGTGATTTTTAATATCATCTGCAACGGAAGGCCCTACTTTTGTAGAGGAAACAATTCCGTAGTGGTCTTTATCAGCAGCCTTGAATGATTCAATTGTGGAACCTGCAGGAAGATAGGTTTTCAAACCATCGAATAATTTAGATTCAATCTCCTGGTCAGCTGTTAAAGATTCGTCATCAATTTTATAGTCGGTTGTAATTTTCAGCTGGTTGGCATTTCCGAATGTTTTGATATCAACAGTATTATTTTTACCATCTTTTGTCTGGAAGAGCGGAGCAAGTGTTTCTTCTGCTTTAACTGCATCAACAGGTTTGTCAAATTTTACAACATAGTTTCTTCCACCTTCAAAATCTACTCCCAGCTTGAATTCGTTCGTAAACAT
>DAMDNI010000252.1:444-3382 GCA_032083825.1 Bergeyella sp.
AAACCAGACAGATAATTGTAAGAACTCCTGAAAATATATACGCATATTTTCTTTTTCCAATGAAATCGATCCAGATATTTCGGAAAAGATTTTTAGTAGGAGTTGTCCATACTGAAAGGTGTTTTCCTTTTTCAAGCCTGTTAAAGATCATAACTCTTGCAATACCAATGTTGGTGAAGAATGTCATCAATGTACCAATTATCAGTACAATCGCAAAACCTTTGATCGGACCTGTACCAAAAACATACAGTACAATTGCCGTAATAAGTGTTGTCAAGTGACCATCAACAATTGCAGAAAGCGCATGTTTAAAACCATCTTTGTATGCTTCCTTAATATTTTTACCTGCGAAGAGCTCTTCTTTCGTTCTTTCATAAATGATTACGTTGGTATCTACTGCCATTGCCATGGAAAGTACCAAACCTGCAATCCCCGGAAGCGTAAGTGTAAAATCTCCGGAATCCATAATTCCAAGGATGAAAAACAGGTTGATGACCATTGCGATTACCGCATACACTCCCGCACCACCATAATAGAAAATAATATAAACAATGATTAAGGCAAATGCAATGGCAAATGAGATCAAACCATCGTGAATAGACTGCTGTCCTAAAGAAGGTCCTACAACATCAGCCTGAACGACTTTTGCACCTGCAGGAAGTTTTCCGGCTCCTAAAACATTTACCAAATCCTGAGCTTCATCCTGGCTGAAGTTTCCTGAAATCTGGGTTCTTCCGTTTGGTATTGCATTCACAACATTTGGTGCAGTGTATACTCTATTATCTAAAGTTACTGCTACTGGTTTTCCAACATTTTTCTCTGTCAAAATTCTCCAGTCTCTTGCACCCTGGTTGTCCATTTGCATGTTCACCACTACTCTTCCGAGCTCGTCATAGCCGATATTTGAACTTTCTACCGCGCCATCTACAGGAGCTTTTTGGCTTACATTTCCACGAACTGCATACAATACAAGATTGTTGTTATCTCCTGCTTCAGGTTTGTAAGCCCACATGAATTGGGTATATTTCAAATTGGAAGGTCTTGCTGCAATGGCAAGTTTTGAATTTAAAATTTTATTAAAAGCTGCGGTGTCGGAAATTTTAACATTTGCCACCCCGTTTGCTCTCAGGCTGTTAAGCTGAAGCATATTAAGGAAATTGGTGGTTTTGGCTACACCAATTGAATCTCCTTTTGTATTTACAAGAGTCTGAAGCTGCTCAAAGTAAGGATATGTTTCGTTTGCCTGCTGTACTTCCCAGAATTGAAGTTTTGCAGAAGTCTGAAGCATTTTTTTTACTCTGTCAATATCTTTGATACCAGGCATTTCCACGGAAATCCTACCGGTTCCAGGAACTCTTTGTACATTTGGCTGTACTGCTCCCATTTTATCGATACGGGTTTTGATTACCTCAAATGCAGTACCGATAGACTGATCAATTTTATTTTTTACAATTTTCTTTACTTGTTCGTCAGAAGTATTGTATTTAACTTCCGTAAGGTTTGTATTTCCGAAAATTTCCGGATCTGCAAGTTTAAGATTTGCTCCTTTTGCTTTGTTTACTTTATCGAATTCTTCAAAGAAAACATCAATGTACTGTCTTGCATTGGCTTTCATTGCTTGATCCGTATTGTTCAGAGCATCAATAAGAATTGCGTTTGTAGAATAATTCGTAAGGTCATTCACCAAATCTCTTTGGTTGATCTCCAAAAGAACATTGATCCCTCCTTTAAGGTCGAGACCTAATTTCATTTCTTTTTCTTTGGCCTTGGAATAATACAGTTTGTTAAATCCTAAATTAAGGGTGTCTTCTTTCAGACGCTTAATTTCTCTAGCATTTCCATTAGCTGCTTCAATTTGGTTTTCTATTTTGCTGGCGTACCAGGTAGGCAGTAATTCGTTGATACAAATCAGTCCCAGAACAATCGCAACAATGGTAATAAGTCCTTTTCCTTGCATTTTAATACAACATTAAATTTTAGTGCGCAAATATAATGATTTTCTTGTTATTTCGTGAATTTTTCGCTTGTCTTTTATTGATTTTAAATTACAAGATTCCTTTAAAATTTTTCTCAGGCTTTATTTCTCTATAATTTTATAAACAATTAAAAATCAAAAGAAATGAAAAAGTCAACTATACTCTTTGCTTTATTATGTTATATCCACAATTATTCTCAGCAGATTATGCTTGAAGAATTTGCATCGGGTTTCACAAGTCCTGTCGAAATTGTAAATGCTAACGACAATCGTTTATTTGTCGTCCAACAGAATGGAATCATCAAAATTTTACAGCCAAACGGAACTGTAAACAGCAGTGATTTCCTCAATATCAGTACAAAAATCATCAATAATGGAGAAATGGGACTGCTCGGACTTGCTTTTCATCCGCAGTATTCTTCTAATGGATATTTTTATATTTTTTATAATAATACTTCAGGAAACATTGTTGTGGCGAGATATTCTGTAAATTCTGGAAATCCTGATCTCGCCGATTCATCATCAGAACAAATCCTGCTTAACATTCCTAAACCCAATACCAATCACAATGGTGGAAGCATTCATTTCGGACCGGACAATTATCTTTGGATTTCTACAGGAGATGGCGGCGGCGGTGGAGATCCGAATAATAATGCTCAAAATAAAAACAGCCTTCTCGGGAAAATTCTAAGAATTGATGTGAATTCCGGATCTCCTTATGCAATTCCTGCAACCAATCCATTTGCGAATACAGACGGAGCTGATGAAATATGGTCTTACGGAATCAGGAATGCATGGAAATTTTCATTTGATTCTGTAGACGAAAATGTGTGGATTGCTGATGTCGGACAAGAAAATTTTGAAGAAATCAACAAAATGCCATCTTCACAATCAGGCATCAATTATGGATGGCGATGTTATGAAGGAAATGCCGGCTACATTACAGAGGGCTGTTCAGCGGCT